>NZ_JARZHI010000001.1:0-518718 GCF_029946465.1 Polyangium sorediatum | reverse complement strand
GCAGGCGCGGCGCTCCCCGCGGGCGACGGCGGCGCGCCCGGCGCGGCGGCCGCGGGCGCGGGCTTCTCGGGCGGCGGCTCCGGCAGCGGGATCGCGTCGAGGCGCCGATCGAGCTCGGCCTTCGCCTCCAGGAACGCGGCGCGATCGATCGGCGGCAACACGCGCTCGCCGTCCATCTGCAGCGTCAAGGCGTCGAAGAACTTGCCGTCCTTCTTCGCGCTGAAGTGCAGGTGCGGGCCCGTCGATCGGCCCGTCGAACCGACGTACCCCACGAGCTGGTGCACGCCGAGCTTCATGCCGACCTTGATGCCGGCCGCGAAGCGCGAGAGGTGCGCGTAGCCCGTCTGGACGCCGTTCGGGTGCATGATCGTCACCAGGTTCCCGCTCGGCCCCGCGGGCCCCACCCAGTCGACCGTGCCCTTGTAGGCCGAGTACACCGGCGTCCCCGTCGGCGCGCCGAGGTCCGTGCCGTTGTGCGGCATCGGCCTCTTCAGCACCGGGTGCAATCGCTTCGGGTTGAAGTGTGACGTCACCGGCGCGCCCGGGAGCGGCGAACGCCAGCCGCCCGAGTAGGGCTGTTTGCCGTGATCATCCCAGTAGCCGCGCGCCTCCTGCCCGTGGAAGGCATAGATGCGGATCGGCTTCTCCGCGGGATCGGCCGGCCTGTACTCGAGCGCGACGATCTTCTTGTACCGCGCGAACATCCCGAGCGCCGTCTCCTCCACCGCGATCACACGCACCGTGGAGCCTTCCTCGAACGCCTCCGACGAGATACGACCGCCGAGCGCGTCGTCGATCGTCGTGAGGATCCCGTCCTCCAGGCCGCCGGCCAGAGACGACGCGACGACGTCCTTGCTCACGTAGAACGCGCCCACGACCTCGGCCTCGGCGACCTTCATGTCGAGCCGCGTGCCGGCGAGAATGCCGCCTTGATCCTCGCGCGCTTGGTAGACCTCGAGCGACGAGATCTCGTACTCGAAGGCGCGCACGCGCTTCGTCGCGCGATCGAGCGCTGCGAAGAACTTGTCCTTGCGGCCGCACTTGTCGAACTTCCGCGTCCCCTCGAAGGCCTTCATGATCCGGTAGGTCTGGGCCTTCGGGACGTCCTTCTCCGCGAGCGCCTCCACGAAGCTCTTGCGATCGATCGTGCCCGACACGATCTGCACTGACGGATCCTTCGCGAGCTCCGACAGCCGCCACGGACCCGGGACCGGCTCGCGCTTGCGCTTCATCGGCTGCGCGTTCGGCCCGCCTTTCGCGCTCTCCTGCGTCGAGGCCTGCGTGAGCCCGGCGCCCGCGATGAGCGCGCGCTCGTTGCGCGGCGGCACCACCTGGATCAGGAGCGCGATGATCGACGTCACCGTCGCGAGCCCGAACAGGCCGCCGAAGATCGCCGTCATGCGCGGCGTGAGGTACACGCCTCCGTGCGCGCGGGGCAGCGGCCTCGCCGACGGGCCTTCGAGCCCGGACGACGGCGACGGACCTGCGCCGCCGCCCGAGAGCCCCGAGAGCGGCCCTCGTGGCGCGGCGGGCGGCCCCTCGGCTTCGCGCCTTCGCAGCGGCACGACGAGCCGTGGACGTTTGGACCTCGAAGCGTCCGCGACGCTCCCTCCCGGCTCGGGCGACGGATCGTTCATGTCGTCGAGCTCGGGCCCCTGCGGACCTCTACGCTCTTCGACGGGGATGATCGGCTCCGGGACGTCCGCCACGGCATGCACGTACCCCGAGCAGACGAAGGCGGCAAGAGCGGCGTGCATGCGCACCTCCAGGCTTCCGCCTCGGTCGAAGTACTGGAAAACGTAGGCTTTTTTGCCGTCGTACATCGCCGAGTCGGCCTGGCCGACGTAAGCTTTGGGGCATGGATGAGCGCCTCAAGGACCTGCTCCGCGTCGCGCGCGAGCACTACCAACGACGGGATTACGACCGCGCCGAGCCCGCCCTGAGAGAAGCGCTCGCGCTCCACGGCGAGCTCGCCGACGTGCACGACATGCTGGGCGTGATCCTCCATGATCGCGCGGATCTCGTGGGCGCGCGGTTTCACTTCGCGAACGCCGCGCGCATCAACCCTGCCTACACCGAGGCGCTCATGAACCTCGCGGTCACCCACGCCGACCTCGGCGACTACGAGGCCGCGCGCGAGGTCTATCGGCGCATCCAGTCGGAGCACACGGGCACCACGTCGGACCCCTTCGTCCGCGGCAAAATCGCCAACATGCACGCAGATCTGGCGCAGGCCTACCTCGACGCCGACAGCCCGCGCGACGCCATCGCGGAGCTGAGGCGCGCCGTCGATCTCTGCCCGCGTTTCCCCGATTTGCAGGCTCGCCTCGGCAACCTCTACCGCGACCAGGGCAACCACGCCCTCGCCCGCGAGCACTACACCGCGGCCATCGAGGCGAACCCGCGGTACGCACCGGCGCACGTCCTCCTCGGCCTCACGATGCTCGCCCTCGGCAGCCCGGATCAGGCCATCACTTGTTTCCGCGCGGCGCTCTCGGTCGACCCGGACAACAAGAGCGCGAAGATGTACCTTCGCCTGGTCGAGGCCCAGCGCAACGCGCGCGCGGCCAAGCAGACCCGACGCCCCCGCGAGGGCGCATCAACTCCCACCTAAGTTTTGGCGACCTTTTCCCTCTGGCGCGAGGAGCTCCGGCGCGCCTTCCGTGACCTCCAAGGCGAGGACCTCTCTCCCGCGCGGCTCGGCGCCGCCGTCGCCATCGGCCTGTTCATCGGCTCGCTCCCCGTCTTCGGCTTCCACCTCCTCCTCGTCCTCGTCGTCTGCCTGAGGCTCCGCCTGCACGCCGTGCTCGCGTACGCCGCGGCGAACGTCTCGAACCCTTTCTTCGCGCCCTTCCTCATCACCGCGGAGATCCAGGTCGGCGCGCGCCTCCGCACCGGCGCCTGGCTCCGCCTCGATGCCCCGATCGAAGCCGGCTACCGCGCCCTCGTCGACTTCGCCGGCTACATGCTCGTCGGCGCTCCCCTCGTCGGCCTCGCCCTCGCCGCCGCGGGCTTCGCCCTCACCGTCGCGTTTGTCCTCGCCAAACGCGCCATCCGCCCTGCCTCCGGCGCGCTCCCGCCCTACCGCCTCCCCGCGAACGCGCCTCCCTGGATCGTCGCCGCCGAGCGCGTCGCCTCGCGCTTCGCCTCGCCCGAGAGCCCTTCTGCTGCCGACAAGAGCCTCTTCCACTACGTTCGCATCAAGCTCTCGCTCGACCCTGTCGCGCGCCTCATCGCCGACATCGAGGGCCCGCGCGACGGCGCGCTCGGCGACGTGCTCGACATCGGCACCGGCCGCGGCCAGCTCCCGATCCTCCTCCTCGATCTCGGCCGCGCCACGCGCGCGCATGGCCTCGACTGGGACGAGACCAAGATCGAGGCCGCGCGTCGCGCCGCCGCCACGCGGCCCGAGGGCGCCGGCCCCGCCGCGGCCACGTTTGCCCGCGAGGACGCGCGCCGCTTCGAGGCCACGCCGGCCGACACAGTGCTCCTCATCGACCTCCTCCACTACTTCACGATCGAAGAGCAGGACGCGATCCTCCACTGCGCCGCCGACCACGTGAACCCCGGCGGCCGCCTGCTCGTGCGCGAGGCCGACACCAAGCGAGGCGTCCGCAGCTTCGCCACCTTGCTCGAAGAAAAAATCTTCACGGCCGTACGGTTCAACCGCGGCGAGCGTGTTCGTTTCCGGCCCGCGCAGAGCATCACCGCGCTCCTCGAAGCGCGCGGCTTCCACTGCGACGTCCTGCCGGCGTGGGGCTCCACGCCCTTCTCCAACGTGCTCATCGTTGCGCGACGACCCGCGCTGGAGAATGCCCCCGCAGCGTGATCTCGCAGCAAGCCGCGATACGTGGATGCCGCATGCGTTCGTCCGGGTGTGATACCGTCCCGCCCGATGTTCTCCCGCCGCGCGTTCCGGCTCCTTTCGCCGCTCCTCCTCGCTCTTCCCGCCTGCGCCTCCTCCTCGACCTCCGCGCCTCCGAGCTTGCCTGCGAAGGCCGAGGCGCCTTTGCCCGCCGTCCCCTTCCCCTGGGAGGCGCGCCCCTCCACGGCCGCGGGCATCGAGACGCCTGCCGCCGCGTCGCCGCCGGTCCTCATCCGCAATGCGACGCTCTGGCTCGCCACGGGCAAGACGATCCCGCGCGGCAGCATTCTCCTTCAGAATGGCAAGATCGCGCAGGTCGCCGAGGGTGACCTCACGCCGCCCGAGGGCGCGCGAATCCTCGACGCCGCCGGCAAGTTCGTCACGCCCGGCATCATCGACACGCACTCGCACATTGGCGTCTATCCGATGCCGGACGCCGTCGCGCACCTCGATGGCAACGAGGCGAGCTCACCCGTCACGCCCGACGTGCAGACCGTCGACGGCTTCTGGCCCCAGGATCCGGCCATCGAGCGCGCCGTCGCCGGCGGCGTCACCACGCTCCAGATCCTCCCCGGCTCGGCGAACCTCATTGGCGGCCGCGCCGTCACCTTGAAGCTCCGCCCCGCCCTCTCGCCCCGGCAAATGCATTTCCCGGGCGCGCCGGACGGCCTCAAGATGGCCTGCGGCGAGAATCCCAAGCGCACCTACGGCAAGGGCCGCCACGCGGCGCCCGGCACGCGCATGGGCAACCTCGCCATGCAACGCAAGGCCTTCCTCGACGCGAAAAAATACGAAGACGACTGGCAACAGCATCGCACCATCGAGGCGAACCGCCTCCGCGACGACCAGAAGAAGCGCGCCGCCTACGAGGCCGACGTCGCGTCCCGAAAGCAGCAGCAGGCGCAATGCAACGACGACCCCTCGTTCTCTGCCTGCGCCGAATGGCAAAAAGGCTGGGACAAACCCCTCGATCCCCCGCGGCCGAGCGACCCGGACGCCGCGCCCGCGCGGGACCTTGCCAAGGAGACGCTCGTCGGCGCCATGCGCGGCCGCGTCCTCGTCCACATCCATTGTTATCGCGCGGACGACATGCTCGCCATGCTCGCGCTCGCCGACGAGGTGGGCTTCCAGGTGCGCAGCTTCCACCACGCCCTCGAGGCCTACAAGATCCGCGACATCCTCGCGAAAAAGAACGTCTCCGTCTCCACCTGGGCCGATTGGTGGGGCTTCAAAATGGAGGCGTACGACGGCATCCCCGAGAACATCGCGCTCCTTCAAGAATCGGGGGCCCTCCCGATCGTGCACACCGACTCGGCCGAGGGTGTCCAGCGCATGAACCAGGAGGCGAGCAAAGCGCTCGCCAGCGGCCGGCGCGCCGGCATGCCCCTCACGGACGAGGAGGCCATTCGCTGGCTCACCCACAACCCGGCCTGGGCCCTCGGCATTGAAAAACGCGTCGGCACGCTCGAAGTCGGCAAGGACGCGGACGTCGTCCTCTGGGACCGCCATCCCTTCTCGGTCTACGCCTCGGCCGAGGAGGTCTGGATCGACGGCGCCACCGTATATCAAAAAGGCAACCAACGCCCCCCCTGGAGCGATTTCGAACTCGGCCAGGACACCGGCCGGCCCACGACCCTTCTGCCCGGAGGTGCGCCGTGACGAACCCCCGATCCTTGCAAAAAACGTTTGTCTCGTCCCTGTTCGTCCTGATCGCCCATTTCGCGGCGACGGAGGCCCTCGCGCAGCCCGCCCGCCCCGCGCCGGCCCCGGCCCCCGCGGCGGCGAAGGCCGCCACTCCTGCCGCCACCGCGCCCCTGGCGATCGTCGGCGGCCGTGTTCATACGGGCACGGGCGAGGTCCTCGAAGACGCCACGATCCTCGTGGAAAAAGGCCTCGTACAGAAAATCGGCAAGGGCCTCGCCGTCCCGGCCGGCGTCACGACCATCGACGCCAAGGGCGCCATCGTCACGCCTGGCTTCGTCGACGCGCTCACGTCCATCGGCCTCGTCGAGATCTCGCTCGAAGACTCCACGCACGACGACGACCGCGGCGGCAAAGACCCCATTCGCGCGGCCTTCCGCGCCGCCGACGGCTACAATCCCGCCTCCACCGTCGTCGGCATCACGCGCGCCGAGGGCGTCACCTCCGCCGCCGTCGTCCCGCTCGGCGGCCTTTTTTCCGGACAATCCGCCTGGGCCGACTTCGACGGCGATACCCGCGAATCGGCGCTCACCGCGGGCCCCCTCGCGCTCCATGTCCACCTCGACGGCAGCCTCGACGGCGATCGCGGCGGCCCTGCGGCGGCCCTGCACCTCGCGCGGGAGGTCTTCGACGACGCCCGTACGTTCCAGAAAAACCGCGCTGCCTGGGAACGCAACCAAAGCCGACCTTTCGCGGCGAGCCGGCTCGACCTCGAAGCCGTCGGCGACGCGCTCGCCGGCCGGGTCCCGGTCGTCTTCCACGTCGATCGCGCCTCCGACATCCTCGCCGCCGTCGCGCTCGCCAAGGAGTTCGGCCTCCGCCCCGTCATCGCGGGCGGCGCCGAGGCCTGGAAGATCGCGCCTCGCCTCGCCGAATCCAAGGTCCCGGTGATCGTCAATCCCCTCGAACCCGGCCCCACGACCTTCGACACCCTCGGCATGCGGAACGACAATGCCGCGCTCCTCCACGCCGCCGGCGTCCCCGTCGTCATCACTACGAACGACACCCACAATGCGCGCAAGCTCCGCCAGGTCGCTGGCAACGCCGTCCGCGCGGGATTGCCGCACGCGGCGGCCATCGCGGCCATCACGAGCGCCCCGGCCGCGGCGCTCGGGCTCGGCGCCAAATACGGCACGCTCGCGCCGGGCAAGGTGGCGAACCTCGTCGTCTGGTCCGGCGATCCTCTCGAAATCGCCTCGCGCCCGCTCGCCGTCGTCATTCGCGGCAAAAAGGTCGACCTCGGGAACCGCCAATCGGCTCTGTTCACGCGCTACCGAAAACTCCCCATCGCCCGGTGAACGCGCCCGCCCCGCCTCGGTTTCGGGTCCGCCTCTTCCTCGAACGCCTCGTCGTCGGGCATGTCTTCGGTTACCCCCTCGCCTTCGTGTGGGCTGTCGCCTCGATGCCGCTCGCGATCCACCTGCATTTCGAGCGCCTCTCCGCGATCGAGCACGACACCGAGGCGATGGGCCAGCTCGTCGTCCGCCTCGTCGCGTGGCCCTCCGGCGTGGTGTTCGTCCTCGCGCACCTCTTCGCGCTCGCGTGGGGGCTCGCGCAGGAGAAGAAGCGCGGGCAATGGATCTTCCTCGGCGGATTCGGCGTGCTCCTCGGGACGGGCGTCCTCTTCGGCGCGGGGAGCTGGCTCTGGCTCTACTTGCGCTGAGGGATCCGTTTGGCGGGACAAGATCCTACCGAATCTCGATATACCGCAAATCCACGCTCTCCTGCGGACCGTCGTTGTCGCCGAGCAACCACGCGGTCTCGTCCTTCCCGACGGGCTCGACCCGCCCGAGCTTCGACACGGTCGTATCTCCCTTCGTCGCGCCCTTGATCGAAATCAGCCGCCGGTTCGGCAGGTATTGCGCCCGCACCTCGAGCTCCTGATCCCGCGCCCAGTCGAGCCCCTCGATCCGCAGGTTGTCCGACGAGCCCACCTTGAGCAGCGTCAACGTGCCTCCCATCGCTCCGGCCTTCATCCGAAAAAAGACGCTATCGTCCTCCAGCGCGACGAGATCTTGATCGACGA
The DNA here is from genome assembly GCF_029946465.1 of Polyangium sorediatum. NCBI lineage: Bacteria > Pseudomonadati > Myxococcota > Polyangiales > Polyangiaceae > Polyangium > Polyangium sorediatum. Next base: position 511,126 of record NZ_JARZHI010000001.1, on the reverse strand, counting down.
CCTGCTCATTCTGAGCGTAATGCGGCGCGTACCGGATCGTCACGTCGAAATACCCCGACGGGGCCAGCGTCTCCATCTCGACGTGCAAGAGGTCCGCCTCCCGGAGCGCCGGCGCCCCGGTCGTTGGAAGGAAGCTCGAAGGATAGGTCCCCACCTCCACCTGCGCCGCATACACGGTCATCGCCGTCGGCTGCTCGATGGCGGGCTCCGCCCCGACCGCCTCCGTCGTCAATCGAAGGACGGGCTGCTCCTCGACGGTCCTCACCTCGTAGCGCTTCCATGCCGCGTCGCCCACGGTCACGAAAGCATTGCCATACGCGAAATACGCAAACGGCCCCGTTCCCTGCGCGCCCGCGATCCACGCCGAGGCGATCGCACCATCGACGGGTATCCCGGGTGAGGACTGCTTTCCTGCGGAGAGCAGGGCCACGCCATCCATCCCGCCTGCGGGATCGGGCGCGTCCTGCGTGGCCACCATCGCCTGGGCCGGCGTGACCCACCCGGCGCCGCCCCACCTGCTCCGCGGATTCAAATTCGTCCGCTCCGTCTCCATCGCGAGCCCCCAGCCCGTCCCCACGTTGCGGGGCCTCGCCTCGTTCTTCTGGTATCCGATCCGCAGCGTATTCGGACCCACTTGCGACGTGCGCGGTGTATCGGTCTTATTGATGTAAATGAGCCAATCGGGCATCGTGTAAACCATCTCCGGCCCGGGCTCGATCGCCTCCCACACCAGCGGATCCCGCGGCGGCAGGCTGCCCGGGTCCTCGTCGAGCGAGAGCTCGCCGGGCAGCCCGCCCACGATCTGGCAGCCAAACGACGAGGCCCCGAGGAGCCCGATCCACAAAGCTCGTTTTGCTTTCCACGCGCGCATCTTGCTAAGCTCCACGCGTCCGAGGATACACGACCCGGAGGCCCCCATGAAGCGACGCGCCCCTGCAGCCGAGAGAAATCGCGATCCCATCCTGGACGTCCTCCGACGTCTCCTCCCGGACGGCGCCTTTGCCCTCGAAATCGCGAGCGGCTCGGGTCAGCACACGGCCCACTTCGCGACGCACCTCCCCGGCGTCACGTTCCAGCCGACCGACCCCGATTCCGACGCGCTCGCCAGCATCGAGGCGTATCGCGCCGAGCTCGACCTCCCGAATTTCCTCCGCCCGCTCCAGCTCGACGCCTCCGAGGACTCCTGGCCCGTCTCGCGCGCCGACGCCGTCGTCTGCATCAACATGATCCACATCGCCCCCTTCCGCGCGTGCGAGGGCCTCTTCCGCGGCGCCGCGCGCATCCTCCCCGCGGGCGGCGTGCTCTTCACGTACGGCCCTTATCGATTCTCGGGCTCGTTCACGGCGCCGAGCAACGAGGCCTTCGACGCCTCGTTACGGGAAAGGGACCCGTCCTGGGGCGTGCGGGACCTCGACGACCTCCAGCGCCTCGCGCGGCAAACGGGCTTCATGCACGAGGAGACCGTCCCCATGCCTGCCAACAATCATTCGCTCGTCTTCCGCAAAACGGCCTGAGCGCTCATTCACATTTCACGAGCGGCGCAAGCGGCGCGAAATCCCACTGCGTCAGGTTCATATCGTCGTACGTCTTGAGCTCCGACGACAGGATCTGCGTAATCTCGGCCCACGTCTGCCCAAACTTGTTCGTCGTGTTGCCGCCCGTCTCGGCCACGCACGCGAACTTCGCGGCCCCGCAGATATCGAGCGCCTCGCATCCCGGCATTTGCGGCCCGATCGCCGCGAGCACGGAATCCCCATAAAGCGGCACGCCGTTCACCACGACGAGCGAAACGTCCTTCGGCCGCGCCGCGAGCACCGTATCGAACGGCACGCTCCCGTCCCCCGTGATCACCGTCACGTCCGCCTTTTTCCCGACCTCGAGCGACCCGAGCACCTCCGAGAGCCCCAGCGCCTTCGCCGCGTTCACCGTCACCATGCGGACCAGCATGGCCGGCGAGAGCACGTCGCCGAAGGCCTCATTGTCGACCATGTTGGCGAAGCGCAGCTCGTCGAGCAGGTTCTGGCTGCCCCCGAGCGACCAATCCGGCGCCAGCGCCACGTTGATGCCCAGCGACAAGGCCAGCGGCACGTTCGTCGTCTTATTGAAGTCCGTCCCGCCCCCATACAGAAACACGTTCGACCGCGGCGACCACACGAGGCTCATGCCCCTGTCCGCCATCACCCCGAATTCGTCGGCCCCGAACGCCGTCCCGTGAACGATCGTCGTCTCCGCGGCGTAGAGACAGCCGTTCGGGTTCGTCGTCGTCCCGAGCGTCGTGAACTCCTTTTTCGCCGTCTCGTCCACGCCCTCGCCACAATGAATGACGTACGCGTCCGTCTTGTCGACGAGGAAGTTGCCACAGACGGCACTGCCGCTCGACGGCGGGAACAACGTCGAGACCTGCACCTTGTCCGCGCCGAGATCGTTCGCCTTCTGATCGATCGTCCGGGCGAGCGACCCATAACACGTCTTGTCGATCGGGTTCGCCGCGCCGGCGATGCTCGTCGTCCCGGCGACGAGGCCCTTCATCTCGCCGTACTTGTTCATCTCGCAGCCGAAGCCCGGGTCGAGGTTCGGCGTCCCCTCGCCGTTCAGGTATTGCTTCGCGTCGACCATCGCCTGGTAACGCGGCTCGTTCGGCCACTGGTTGTGGTTGCCGTACGCCTTCGAGGGGCTCCAGTCCGACTCGTCGAAAATGTCGAACAGGATGTGGTTGTGCGTGTCGATCATCCCCGGCAGGATGATCCCGTGCGTCTTGACGACCGTCGCCTCCGCGGCGCCCGGCGCCCCCTCGCACGACGGGCCCACGCACGTCAGCGTATCGCTCTCGATGAGCACCTCGCCCGCGAATGCCTTGTCCGGGGTGACCACACACCCGATGAGCCGCAGCTTCCCGGGCACCCCCACCTTGGACACCTCGGGCGTACCCAGGTCGGCGGTGCAATCGGTCTCGACCGGGACCCCGTCGCCGCCGCCGCTGCCGCCCGCGCCCCCTGCTCCGCCCGCGCCGCCCATTCCCCCGACGCCGCCCATTCCCCCCGCGCCGCCTGTCCCGCCGACGCCGCCCACGCCGCCGACGCCGCCCACGCCGCCCGACCCGGCGTCGCCGCCGCTACCGCCATTGCCCTCGTCGTCCACCGGAAGGGGGTTGCTCGGCGTGAGCACCGGCTCGTCCGAGCAACCCACGACCGAGACCAACCCAAGAGCCAAAAGGATGAAGGTTCGGGAGGAGGCCACGGCTCGAATGTACAGGTTCTCCCTCCAAACCGCACTCCGTTTTTCGTGACATCTTGGTGGCACGCGATGCGTCAATTCGCAGCGCGCCCCACCCAAAGTGGACCCCGCAACGAGCTGCCCTCGAACCGTTCGTCGAGGAAGACAGGCCCGCCGTCCTTTTCCACCATGATGGCGCGCACGCCCTGGTCGGTCGCGACGAGCGCCCGGTCCCCGGCCGTGGCCAGGTCGCGCGAGAAAAACGTACCAGCCCGACGAACCTCCCCCTCAAGCGCGACCGCGGTCACATCGAAGCCCCCGTTTTCCTTCCCGAGTTCCACGACCCACAACGTATTCGTCGACAGCACGAGCGCCGCCCCGCCGAGCACCGCCGCCGCCTCGATCCTCTCGATTCCCGGCCCGACCCCGAGCATCACGGCTGCCCCCGCGCCCTCCGCGCCCACCTCCCGCGCGGCGACATCACCTCCCACCACGTCCCAGAGCAGCCCGGATTCGGCCGACAGCGGAACGAATCGCGCCGTCGGCGGCTGGAGCGCCGGTGCCCCGAGGTCGAGGCCCGTCGTCACGACCAACCCGTTTTCCGTCAGCTTCCCCGACATCCGCGTCAATCGGTCCTCGTTCACGCCGTACGAAAGCACCTCCATCCGGTCCCCCTCCCTCCACACGGAAGCGGGCCGCGGCGCGTAGACCCCTTTTGCGATCGTGCCTTCCCGCAGCACCTTCCACCGGGGCCCGTACGTCCCCTGCTCGAACACCCACAGCCCCTCGTCCGTCGCGAAAAGCGCGGCTCCTCCATCCACCCACGCCGCGTGCGCGCACGCCCCCACGGCGCCCGCGTCGAGCGGACACACCCGGATCTCGCCGCCCGACGCATCCTCGTTTTCTTCGAGCACCCACACGCGCGAGGCGCCCGGATCGACCGCCACGTCGCGCGGCGTCCCGCCGCCCCCTTCGGCCGAACTCGTCACGGCCCCGGTCTTCCCCTCAAAGACCACGACCTCCCCCTGCAGGCCAAACCCCACACCATACCACGCTTCCTCCGTGGAAGAAATACGTTTCACCTCCAACGGATTTCCCTCCCGACACGCCGATACCCCAAGCACCCCAAGCACCCCAAGCACAACGATGGCCACTCGCGTCATGCCCCTTCATCGACGCGACCCCCTCGGCAGTTGCGCGAAATTTTTAGGTACGCTCAGGGACAACGAATGCGCGTGGGCAATGGCTCGCACCGCGCCACGCCTTTGTGGAGCACGCAACAGGCCTCGTGGGCCCCGTGGCAGGGACAATCCCTCGGCTTCGTACCGTCGCCGCAGAGGATCCCGCGTGTCTTCTCGAATTCGGCCTGCTCGGCCCGCAACAGCGGCAGCTCCTTCGACGAGAGCTGCGCGAGGGTCCGCGCCACCTCGGGCTTTCGTTTCTCCGCCGAAGGCAACGTCTCGAGCAGCGCCCGCGCCTTGCAAACCGCCGCGCGCCCATCCATCCGCGCATCCGCGAGCGCCGCGCTCGCCAATTTCATCCGCTCGCTCGTGGAGAGCTGCGCGGCGTTCGCGGCCTCGATCGCCTGCTCGACCGCGCCCGGCGCCTCCACGGACACCGCGGGGCGCGCCGGCTCCGCAGATGCACTCTGCGTGGTGCTCTCGCGCCACCGATCCTCGATCTCGCGCACGATCCCGTCTTTGTTTTCGGCGACGTGGCCATACGCCACCACCGCCACGACGACCGACGCGAGCGCCACGGCCACGCGTACGAGTTCCATCCGCGTATACGCGAGCCACCGACCGCGCCGCGGCGCTCGCCCCTCGCGCGTACTCCGCGCGACGAGCTCGTCCGCGAACGCCGGGTGATCATCGAGCGCGATCCACGCCTCCTGCCCCTCCGGCCGCACCCGCGTCGCCGAGGGCAAACCTCGCATGATGGCCCAGCGCACGGCCTCCTCGCTCATCGGGCCGAGCTTCTTTTCGCCGTCGTGGAGTTCCCATCCGGGCATGATGGTTCAAGATGAGACTACCACGAGTCTCGCGGCGAAAGCTCAAAGAACCTGCGCTCCCTCCACCGTCGGGACGATCGCCAATGCGTTGACCGACGGCGCCTTCACAACCTCCCCCCTCGCCCCGTCTCGCCCACCTTCGAGCTGCCGCTCCACGAGCTTCCGATAAAGCCCGCCTTGCTGCATCAGTGTCGCGTGGTCCCCACTCTGGACGATCTTTCCGTCCTCGATCACCACCACCCGATCCGCCCCCATCACCGTCGACAATCGGTGCGCGATGATCAGCGTCGTTCGCCCCTTCATCAATCGGTCGAGCGCTTCTTTCACGAGGTGCTCGCTCTCGGCATCGAGCGCGCTCGTCGCCTCGTCGAGCACCAGGATCCGCGGATCCTTCAGCACCGCGCGCGCGATCGCCACGCGTTGCTTCTGCCCGCCGGACAACTTCACGCCCCGCTCGCCCACGAGCGTCGCATATCCCTCGGGGAACTTCGACACGAACTCGTGCGCATTCGCCGCTCGCGCCGCTGCCTCCACCTCGGCCTCCGTCGCGGTTGTCCGGCCATACCGAACGTTGTCCGCCACGCTGCACGAAAACAGCATCGGCTCTTGCGACACAACCCCCACGTTACGCCGCAGCCATTCCGGCGAAAGCTCTCGCAAATCCTTTCCGTCGAGGGCGATCCGCCCGTCCGTCGGATCGTACAGACGCAGGAGCAACGCCGCGATCGTCGATTTCCCCGATCCCGACGGCCCCACGAGCGCCACCACCTCGCCCGGCGCGATCACGAGGTCGAGGTCCCGCAGCACGGGCAGGTCTTTCCGCGAGGGATACGCGAAGCTCACGCGCGAGAGCTCGATACGCCCCTCCACCGAACCCGGCCGCGCGCCTTCCGTGAGCGGAATCGTCGGGGGACGATCGATCAATTCGAAGACCCGCTCGGCCGCGCCCGACGCCCGCATAAGGTCAGCCCACAGTTCGCTGATCCCGCCGAGCGAAAACGCCACCATCAGCGTATAAATCAAGAACGACGTCAATCCGCCGGGCGTCATCGCTCCCTGCGAAACCAGCCGCCCGCCGTACCAGAGCACCAGCGCGAGCGCCGCGAACGCCGCGAACGACGAGACGCTCATGAACACCGAGCTCGTCACGATGCGCCGCCATACCACGGCGAATGCGTCCCATACTGCCGCCGCGTATCGCTTCGCCTCCGTCGTCTCCGCGGCGAACGCCCGCACCGTCCGGATGCCCGCGATCGTCTCCTCCGCGACCTCGTTCGCCCGGGCGAGCGCGTCCTGCGCCTCGCGCGACAGCTTGCGCACCCGGCGCCCATACGCCACGGCGCCGAGCGCCACCGGCGGTACCACCCCGAGCATCACGGCCGTGAGAATGGGTGACGTGTAGACGAGGAAGCCGACGCCGCCGAGCACCTGCGCCGCGAAACGCAAGCCCATCGAGATGTTCACGCTCACCGCGTTTTGCACGAGCGTCGTGTCCGCCGCGAGCCGACTCGTCAGCTCGCCCGTCTTCCGCTCGTCGAAGAACGCAATCTCCTGCGCGAGCAGGTGCTCGAAGAGATCCCGCCGCAGGCGCGTCACCACCCGCTCGCCTGCGCTCGTGAAGAGCACGAAACGCAGCGCCGTCGCGCCCGCCTGCACGGCCGCCACCAGGATGAGCGCGAGCGCCGCGCGATCGATCGTCCAGAAGCCGCCCGCCTGGCCCACCGCGCGATCCAAGATCACCCGGAATGCCTGCGGGACGAGCAGCCCCATCAGCGTGCCGATGACGAGGAACACGGTCCCGCCCGCGAGCCGAGCGGTCTCCGGACGAGCGAGCCCGAGCAAGCGGCCGAGCGACGCATCCTTGGCGGCAGGTTTGTCCGGATCTCCCATGATCCGGCCTATGTACCACGGAGCCCGCCCGCCGACGACGCTGCTCGCTCTTCGTTATCCTGCTTTCCTCACGCGCTCGCGCGGCGCGCGCCTCGGCGCGGCCTTCTTCACCGACGGACGCGCGCGCTCCTCCTCGGCAGGTGCCTCCTCGGCCGCAGGCTGCTCCGCTTCCTTCGGCGCGGCCGCGGGGACCTTTTGTTTTGCAGACAAACTCTGCTTCAACGCCTCGAACAGATCGATGATCTGCGCCTGCGGCTCGGCCGGCGGCAGCGAGATCTCCTGCCCTGCCGCCTTCTTCTCGATGAGCCCCATCAACCGCTCTTGGTATTCGTCGTGGTAGTTCTCCGGGTGGAACGCATCGGTCGACAGCTCGCCGATGAGCCGGTCCGCGAGATCCTCTTCTTGCGGCCGGAAATCCACCTTGGCCGGCGACGCGATCTCCTCGAACGGCCGCACCTCGTCCGCGTAATACACCTGGTGCATGAGGAGCCCGCCCTTGTACGGCCGCAAAAGGACGAGCTGATCCTTGCCGCGGACGCCATACCGGCCGACCGCGAACTTCTTCGTCCGCTCCATCGCGCCCGCGAGCAGCTTGTACGCCCGCGCGCCGCCCTTGTCCGGGCCCAGGTAATTCGTCTTGTCGACGTAGAGCAGGTCGACGGTCTCGGCCGGGACGAACTCCACGATATCGATCCGGTCCGTCCGCTCGGCGCGCACCGCGTCGAGGTCCTCGTCCGTCACCTCGACGTATTGCTCCCGCGCGTACTCGAACCCCCGCATCGTGTCCGATCGCTCGACCACCTCGCGGTCGTACGGGCAAAACAATTGTTGCTTCACCCGGGTCCCGCATTTCTTGTGAAGCATGTGGAAACCGACGCCGTGGGAAGACGTGGCCGTGTACATCTTGACCGGAATGGAAACCAGGCCAAACGAGATGGTCCCCGTACCCGTGGATCGCGCAGCCATACGCATCGATCCTTGCAAAGGTCGTGGACGATGCCGAAGGACCCTGTGGACGGATCGGCGAAGCTCGACGCATACCGGAAAAAGCGTGATCCCGGGCAAACCCCCGAGCCTTTCGGAGGGCCGGCCAGCTCGCCCGGCGCGACGCGGGAAGGCGCGTACGTCGTGCATCTACACGACGCTCGCCGCCGCCATTACGACCTGCGCCTCGAGGTAGGCGGCGCGCTCGAGAGCTTCTCCGTGCCCAAGGGGCCCACGCTGAACCCGGGCGAGCGCCGCCTCGCCGTCCGCACCGAGCCGCACCCCCTCGAATATCTCCATTTCGAGGACGTCATCCCCGAGGGCAATTACGGTGCCGGACCCATGATCGTGTGGGACGCCGGCAGCGTTCGGTACCTGGACGAACCCGCCGAGGAACAGTTACACAAGGGCAAACTCGAGTTCGAGCTCTCGGGCCACAAGCTCCACGGCCGCTTCCTCCTGATCCGGCTGAAGGACTCCGAGAAAGACTGGCTCCTCTTCAAGAAACACGACGCCTTCGCGGCGCCCGGCCGCGACATCGTCCAGGAAAAACCCCGCTCCGTCCTCTCCGGCCTCGACATCGGCGAGCTCGGCCATGCCTCGGACATCGCCTCGGAGCTCGAAGCGCGCGCCGCGGCCCTCGGCGCGCCCGTCGGTTCCATCGAGACAACCATGGTCCCCATGCGGGCCTGCCCGGCGCCGAAGGGCTTGCTCGGCTCGAACTACATCTTCGAGCTCAAGCTGGACGGCGTCCGCTGCATTGCCCGGAAAAACGGCGCGGACGTCCTCCTCCAATCGCGGACCCTCCGCGACGTCTCGCGCGTCTATCCCGAGGTCGCGCGCGCCGTCGACAAACTCCCCGCCGCCCGCCTCGTCCTCGACGGCGAGCTCATCGCCCTCGACCAGGCCGGCCAGCCGAGCTTCCAGCGCCTCGCCCAGCGCATCCACCTCGCGAATCGCGACGACATCCGCCGCGCCGAGACCCGGATCCCCGTCCTTTACGTGGTCTTCGACCTGCTCGCGATCGGCGACCGCGACCTGCGCCGCCTCCCGCTCCACGCGCGCAAGGAGCTCTTGCAAAGCCTCGTCCGCGCGCCCGGCGAGATCCGCACCCTCGACAGGATCGAGGGCGACCCCACCCTGCTCTTCGATTTCTGCCGCGAGCGCCGAATGGAAGGCCTCGTCGCCAAGCGCCGGGACGCCCCGTATCGCCCCGGCCCCTCGCGCTCGTACGACTGGATCAAGCTCAAGTGCGAGCGCGACGACGATTTCGTGGTCGTCGGCTACACCCTCGGCGAAGGCGGCCGCGCCCGGCTCGGCGCGCTCGACGTCGCGGCCTACGAGGCCGGCGAGCTGCGCTACCGCGGCAAGGTCGGCAGCGGCCTCGACGCGAATTCCATCGAAGCCCTGCTCGCGCGCCTCACCCCCTTGCGCACGGACAAACCCACCACGCGTGGCCCTTACAACGCCGCGCCGCGCGGCCGCGTCCACGTCCGCCCCGAGCTCGTCGTGTCCGTGCGTTTTTCCGGGTATACCGACGACGGCAATCTCCGTTTCCCGGTGTTTCGCGGGATCCGGGACGACGTCGCGCCCGAGGAGTGCGTGGCCTCGCCGCACGCCGATCGGGAGGAGGCCGAGATCGAGCGCCTCGCGGCGGAATCCACCCCGACGGGCGGCGCCGCGGACGAACCGGCCCGGGTCCTTGTCACCAATCCCAACAAGGTCCTCTTCCCCGCGGACGGCATCACCAAGCAGGACATCGCCGATTATTACGCTGCCGTCGCGCCCGTCCTCCTGCCGCACCTCCGCGACCGGCCGGTGATGCTCGTGCGGTATCCCGACGGCATCATCGGCAAGTTTTTTTATCAATGGAACGTCCCTGCGGGCTTGCCCGCCTGGGTGCCCACGCTCCGCGTCCGCCTGCCGGGGCGCGAGGACCTCCTCGAAGTCTTCCACATCCGCGACGAGGCCACGCTCCTCTACGTCGCGAGCCTCGGCGCGATCCCCATGCACGTGATCGCCTCCCGCGTCCCGCACCTCGAAGAGGCCGATTTCTTCAACATCGACCTCGACGTCAGCGGCGGGACCTTCACCCACGTCATCACCCTCGCGCGCTCGCTCATGGATCTGCTGAAACAGATCGGCCTCACGGGTTTTCCCAAGACCTCCGGCCAATCGGGCCTGCACGTCCTCGTCCCGCTCGGCCCCGCGATCTCTTACGAGACGGCACGCGCGCTCGCCGATCTGCTCGGGCATATGCTCGTCCGGAGACACCCCGACATCGCCACCATGGAGCGCTCGAAGCAGCGCCGCGGCCCGCGCGTCTATGTCGATACCGGACAAACCGGCGCGTCGCGCACCATCGTCGCCCCTTACGCCGTACGCGCGGTCCCCGGCGCGCGCGTCTCCACGCCGCTCACCTGGGACGAGGTCGACGACACCCTCGATCCGCGCGCCTTCGACATCCGCACGGTCCCCCGCCGCGTCGCGCGCATCTTCGACCCCATGGCGGCATTGCTCACGGAAACCCCCTCCGTGCTCGCGGCCATCGAGCGGCTCGAAAAACTCGCCCTCGGCCGCCACGTCGCCTGATCCCCCTCACGGACGCTTCCGCGCGGACGGCTCCGTCGACACGAGCGCCCCCGGGCTCCCGCGCCCCTCGCGCGCCGTCGCCACGATGTAATCGATGAGCGCGCGCGCGGGGCGCGAGGGCTCCACGCTCTTCGGGTAGAGCAGCGAAAACGGGCGGCTCTTGCCGCGAAACGAACCCAGCACCTCGACGAGCGCGCCGCGCGCCACGTCCTCCTCCACCAGAAAGTCGTACACCTGCACCAGCCCCACCCCGGCGCGCGCGAGCGTGATGATGCCGAGCACGTCGTCCGAACATCGATAAGGCGCCTCCGGCTCGAACCTCTCCGGCGCGGGCACGAAGGTCCACGGGAGCACGCGGCCCGAGCGCGGCATGACGAACGCCACGCAGGTATGCTCGTCGAGCTCGCCGGGCGTGCGCGGCGCGCCATGGCGGGCGAGATACGAGGGGCTCGCATACACGCCCAGCGCAAAATCGCCGAGCTTGCGCGCGACGAGGGTCTTGTCGTCGATCGTGCCCATCCGGATGGCGAGATCGAAGCCGTCACGCACGAAGTCCACGTTCTGGTTGGAGACGTTCACCTCGACGCCGATGCCGGGATACCGCTCGCGAAATGTGCCGAGGGAGGGCAGCAGGCGGTGATGGCCGTACGTGGTGGGCACGCTGATGCGCACGCGCCCCTCCACGGCCTTTTTTCCGCTGGCGAGCTCGCGTTCGCCCGTGGAGAGGAGCGAGAGGGCCTGCACGCAGAGGTCATAATAACGGCGCGCCGCGTCGGTCGGCGCGAGGCTGCGGGTGGTCCTGCGGAACAACGTGACGCCGAGGGCGCGCTCCAGCCGGGCGACGCTCCGGCTCGTGGCCTGCGGGGTGACGGAGAGGGCACGCGCGGCCTTGGTGAAGCTGCCGGTCTCGTACGTGCGGCAAAAGGCTTCGAGGTTGGGGAGCGTGCCCGCGAGGCTCGGCGCCGTCATCGTTCAACACGATAGTACAAATGCTTCGACGCGGGGTCGTCTACCGAACGCCCACGGGGGCGATTATCAAGAGGGGCATGTCGAACCCCGAAACGGAGCAGCCGGTCGCTGGTCGCACCCGGCCCGTGTGGCTGCTCGCCGCGGCCCTGCTCGCGGCGTGCGGCGGACCGGCCACGTCCTCCGCGACCGCGAAGGACGTCGTTCCCGACAAACCGGAACCCAAGGAGGACCCCGTGATGAAGCCTGTTTTGCTCGCGATGACCAGCCACGACAAGAAGGGCGACACCGGCGAGAGCACCGGCGCCTACCTGCCCGAAATCGCGCATCCGTACGCGGTGTTCACCCGGGCGGGCCTCGTCGTCGAGTTCGCCTCGGTGCGCGGCGGGCGTGTCCCGCTCGACGGCATCGACCGCGCCGACGCGGTGAACGCCGCCTTCCTCGACGATCCCGAGGCGACGCGACGCTTGCACGAGAGTTTGCCGTCGAGCGCGGTGGATCCCTCGCGTTACGCCGCCATCTTTTTCGCCGGCGGGCACGGCGCCATGTGGGATCTCCCGGACGATCCGAGCTTCGTGAAGGCCACGGCGCGAATCTACGAGGCGGGCGGCGTGGTGGGTGCGGTTTGCCACGGCCCCGCGGCGCTCGTGAACGTGCGCCTCTCGGATGGCGCGTACCTCGTCGCCGGCAAGCAAGTGAATGGCTTCACGAACGAGGAGGAGCGCGCGGTGAAGCTCGAAAACGTGGTGCCCTTCCTGCTCGAAGATCGCCTCGTCGCGCGGGGCGGGCGCTTCGTCGGCGCGCCGAAATGGCAGAAGCAGGTGGTGGTGGATGGCCGCTTGGTCACGGGACAGAACCCGGCGTCCGCGGCCGGCGTCGCCGAGGCCATCGTCACGCTCCTGCGCAAAGAAAAGACGCCCTGATCCCCCTCAAGGCCGCTTCCAGGCGAAGGCCTCCGTTGGCACGAGCGTCACGTTCGTCAGGCCGTACTTGTCCTGCAGGGCGAGCACCCGCTCGGTCGCCACGAGGCAACCGCCGAATCCCCAGGGCACGAAGACGTCCTCGCCGCTCCACGTCGGCTCGTCGATCGTCATTCCCTCGACCAGCATGACCTCGGCGCCTCCCATGCATTGCAGGCAATCGGGTTCGCCCTCGCGCACGACGCGGCTCCGCTTCGGGTCGATCTGCGTCATTCCGTATCCAGCCATCGCGAGGTGATACCGCGCATGCGGCGCGGCCGACTCCGGGTGCACCTTCCGGATCTCGACCTCCTTCAGCCCGTGCAGCCCCGAGAGCTTCTCCGCGCGCCATGCTTCGAGGAAACGCTCGGAGATCAGCAAATCGAGGCCCGACGCGAACGCCACGTCCCCGAGCGCCTCGCCGCGCGCCAAAAGCTCGGCGCGGAGCGGCGGGATCCATTCCTTTTCCGTGAGCGCACGCCCGCAGGCCGGGCACGTGAGCCCCTCTTTGAACGAGGGTTCGAGCGGCACGAAGGCCGTCTCGTGGCTCGACCCGGCGCCGCTCTGCAAAACGAAAAACCTCATGGCCCCTTGCCTCTCATGACGAGCTACCCCCGCCTCGCCGCTCCGCCTCGACGTATGCCCGCGCCTCGGCCTCGGTGGGGAAAAAAGAAAGCGGCCTCATTTGCCGGCTCGGACGCAGAAGCGGGATCGCCTTCATCACGAGGTTCGCCACGAGCCGCTGGTGAAAGTTGCCCCCGAACACGACCGTGGCCCGGAGCCACCGTGTGGCGTCGAGCGCCAGGGGGAACTTGCGGGCGTCCGGGGTCACCTGCCCGAGACCCGAGATATCCGAGAGCCAGAAGATCGGCCGCCCCGCTTTGCCGGAGAGCGTTTCGATCCGTTCGAACATGGCCTGCGTATCGGAGAGGCTGACGTCGCCCACGACACGAATGACGAAGAGGTCCGGCGCCTCGAATCGATACCGATGCGCCCCAAGCGGCGTCCAATCCTCCGACGACTCTTCCTTCACCGCGCCTCCATACCTCGACGTACCCTCCCCCCATACCTGGAACCCCTCCCCCCCTCGGGAAACATACCGACTTGCGCAACGGCCGGCCAGCAAAGCAGGAATGCGGCCGCCGCAAGAACGCCCCTACGACGCGCCGTTCTGAGAACGCCGCTGCGCCTCGACGATCGCCCTCGCTTCGGCCTCCGTGGCGCAGAAGACGACCTTGTCCGTCCCCCGCTCCGGCTTCAGGACGTGCAGGGCCTTCGTCACCATGGTCGCGAGGAGCCGCTGGTGAAAGCTGCCCCCGTAAACGACGACCCCGCGCAGGAGCGGCTTGAGGTTCCGCTCGAGGGAGAGCTTGCCGACCTCCTCACGCAGCTTCCCGAGCCGCGAAATGTCCGCCATCCAGAAGAGCTGCCTCCCCGTGCGCGTCGCGAGCTCCTCGACGAGCTCGAACATACGCGCCACATCGACGCCGGAGACGTCGCCCTGAACACGGCTGACGAAGAGGTCCGGCGCCTCGAAGCGAAACCCGTGCGGACGCCCCGCCCGGAGCGGCCACCAATCCTCACGAACCTCCGGCTTGACCATGCCTCGGCGCACCTTCCGCGTACCGTGAGACCTCGTCCGCGCGAGGGAAGATACCGACTTGCAGCGTACGCGGGCTAGCAAAGTGGAAACTCGGGTGCCCACCCGCCGGAACGCCTGCCCGTGGATTCACGCGGTCGTGGTATGAGGGGGGCGAACGCACCCAACGAGGAGATCATCATGCGACGCGCCCTCCAAACCATCGTCCTCACGTCCTTCCTTGGCCTCGTCCTCGCTGCCTGCGGCGGCTACTCGCAGGAGGAGGCGCAGACCAAGTGCGACCTCGAACGCACCGCCAAGGCCGCCTGCATGAACGACGCGGCCTACCAGCAGTGCATGAGCTGCTTCGAGGAGTGCGGCGACACCTGTGCCATCGCCGAGTCCTGCCCGCTCCAGTACATCTGCTCCGAGTAACTCTCCCCACCCGTCCGCCCCTCGGACCCGCGCGGTGGTTTGGAGCACGAAACCCACGCGCGTCGAAAAAAGAACGGCCTCGTCGCTTTCGTTCGGACGAATGGCCTTCTCGACACATGCATCTAGGAAAGCAGGGGAGGTCTGATCGGCGCACGCCGGCCCGGCCTCCCTTAGGAGCAAGCCCCCAGGAGGGCGGTTCCGTCCTACCGCCCTGGTCACGATCCACTCGCCGCTGTGCACCTGGCCAAACCAAAAAGTGCATACGCCGAACAGAGTCTCGTTGCCTCGGCCTTTGGGACAGTGAAACCTTCCTGAGGTTTGCCCCGTCCAACGCGCTGTACGACGCCATGACCTTCGACCCCTTCCCCCACGACGAGCCGCCCGACACCCGCCACGACGCACCCACGAAGCGCGCGATGGAAGGGCTCTTCGCCGACGAAGTCGCGTCGAGCGACGGCCCCGCGACCCGCGCCATGAGCCCGGACGAACGGGAGACGGCGCTGCTCGGGCACGAAGAAGGTCGATACGGAGGCGACGCGGAGGCCTGGGACGACGACGAACCCGCCGAGCCGGTCCTCCCCGCGGCGTTCGCCGACTCCGACGATGACGACGCGGCGCTCGCTGCCCTCGCCGAATTGTCAATACGGTCTGATCGGAAGACGTTACCCTCGGCACGCTTTACCCACCTCGGCGAGCCCCGGGCTCCGGGCCCATTTGCCGACCTCGGCTGGGAAACCTCGATGTGCGCGGACGAACCCGCGACCTCCTGGGACGAAACCCCGATCCCGGCCTCCGAGGAGCCGCCTGCCTCCTCGCCTTCCATCTGGGGACGTGTGCAGCAATTCGTCGCGCGCCTCGCGATGAAGCGTACGCCGCCGAACCCGGCGGCCTCGCACGCGCGGAGCACGGCGCGCGCGCTCGCGGACCTCGTATGGACGATGGAGGACACGGACCTCGAGGTGCTCGCATCGCACATCGAGCGCGTGGTCTCGTTGCGCCAGCTCGGCCCCGAGGCCTACGCCGAAGCGAGGATCCTCGACGCCCTCGGCACGCTGGAGTCGGAGGACCGCGCCGCGGGCGGCATTCCGCTTTCGGCGCTGCGAGCGCACATGCCGGAGGTCTCCCGCAGTGCGCTCGACACGGCACTCTTGCGCCTGGAAGAACGCCGCTTCCTCGCGCTCGCCCCCGCGGAGGACGTACCGGAGCGTGATGCGCTGCGCGATCCGAAGCGCGGGCTCCTCGGTCGATGCGCGCTCCTCGCGTCATCTACGTTGGGGGGCTCGCGCAGCTAACGCTGCGCTCTGCCCCCCAAACCCCCCGGGGCCTACCGTACCCCGCCGATTACTTCAGCTTCGCCGCTTCGTCCCCGACGCGCTCGAACAGCTCCGGGATCGCCTTCTTCTGTGCGGCTTCGCGGATCCAGCCAGGAAGGGCGGTGTTCGGCTCGGCGTGCACCGTGTACACGAGGAGGCTCTTCTTGCCGCCGTCGTGGGGCTTCACCTCCCAGCTCCCCTCGTTGAACTTGTAGTCGCCGCGCAGGAGCTTCCAGCGCCGCGACATCCCCTTGTCGCTCACCTCGTGCACGGCCTCGGTCACGGCCGTCAGGTTCGAGAGCGGGAAGGGCATCGCGATCGTCACCTCGCAGGTGTGCTTGTTCCCGTCCTGCTTGACGAGCTTCGACGCCTCAATGCGCGGCATGCGCTTCTTGTAACTCGCGCACTCCGAGACCACCTGCCACACCTTCTCGGGCGGCTGATCGATCACGGCCTTCGCCACGACCTTCGGCGTGTCGCTGCCTTTCACCTCGACCATACGGATGTCGGGCGGCGCCGAACCTCCGGCGGCGGCTTCGGGTCCGAGCAAGGTCATGCCGACAAGGGCGGCGCCTCCGAGAAGCGCGAGGGCGCGACGCGCGAAGAGGGACGTTCGTTCGCGTTCCATCTGTGCGGGCCTCCGATCGTGACAGATCGAGAACTACCAGCGGAGCCGCATCCAGGACAAGCCCTTGCAGCACGGAAGCACGCAAAGTTCCCGACCGTTCGCCATGTACGTTTTCCGGAGGGCTGTCGCCGCCAAACCCTACCGGTCGAGCTCCCGCCGCACGACGGCCTCGATCGCGTCGACGAAACGCGGCCGGTCGCACACCGCCTTGGCCCGGTAGAACCGCCCGAGCCCCGCCTTCGCGGCGATCTTCGGCGCCTCGATGTCGAGGTCGTAGAGCGTCTCCACGTGCTCGGCGAGAAACCCGATCGGCGCGACGAGCACCGAGGTCGCGCCTTGGGCCGCGAGAGCGGCGAACGTCTCGGCGAGGTCCGGCCCGAGCCACGGCTCGGCGCTCGCGCCCTGGCTCTGGAACGCGATACGCGCGGAAAAACCCCGCGCTTCGAGCCGCGCCGCCACGGCGCCGGCCATTTCGCGGAACTGTGCTTCGTACTTGTCCCCCATGGCGATCACCCGGCGCGGCAGGCTGTGCGCCGAGAGGACGATCGGCACCGCCGTCCGCTCTGCCTCGGGCACGGCAGCGAGCGCCTCGTCGATCGTCTCGACGAACGCGTCGATCAGCGCGGGCTCCATGCCCCAGGCCGGCACCGCGCGGATGGAAAGCTCCGGGTGGCTCGCGGCGGCCTCGCGAACGGGCCCGTGATACACGTCGACCGATTGCGGCGCGAGCGGGAGCGACACGATCGTCCGCACGCCCTTCGCGACGAGCCCGGGCAGGACCTCGCTCGGATACGGATGCCAGAGCCGGCCCGAGACGACCACCGGAATGCCGATCCGCGCTTCGAGCGCGCGCGCCTGCGCCTCGGTGATGGCCATGAGCGGCGAGCCGCCGATCACCTCGAACCGGTGCGTGACCTCTGCGAGGAGCTCGGGCGGCGTCGGGCGGCCCCGGCGGATGTTGTTCAGGAACGCGGGGATGTCGGCGGTGCGGGAGACGGTGCCGTGGCAGGAGACGAGGACGGCGGTCGACATGGGGCGTGTGTATAAGGCGAACGAAGTCCGCTGGCGAGCGGCCGGAGCGCGTGTCTACGACCGGCCCGCCCGCCTGCGCCTGAACAGGCCTCCGACCACCGCCAAAAACCCGAGGGCCATGCCGGCCGAGCCCGTGCCGGCCCCGGCCGCCTCGCAGCCGCATCCGCCGTTTTCCTCGAGCGCACTGCATTGGCAAGCCTCGTATCCGGTCCCGTTCTGATTGCAGGCCTGCGCCCCTGGAGATCCACCCGGACACGCGCATTCGACCTGCTCGCCCGGAATACACACCCCGGGGTTTGCCCCGCTGCCCCCCATGCCGCCGCTCCCCCCGTTTCCGCTCGGCATTCCTCCCGTGCCGCCGCTGCTGCTCCCCATGCCGCCCAGGCCACCCATACCGCCCATACCGCCCAGGCCGCCCATACCGCCCATACCGCCCAGGCCGCCCATACCGCCCATACCGCCGGTCCCACAGGGCTCAGGGCATGCCGGCGGGGTCCCCTCGGTCGCGCCGTCCTTCACCACGATCGTGCTCGGCACGGCAGTTTGATTCGCCGATGCTCCCACGGTGAGGTCCGTCATCAGGCCGTCGGGCGCAAGGTTTCCTTCGAATCGCGTCACCCAGGTCGCGTTTGGGTCGAGCCCCCCGAAAATCGCATCCAGGTCAGCCATGCAGCCGCTCGAAGCCTCGGCCACGTCCTGCCCCCAGCCGCTCGCCGCGGGTTGCGAGGTGGCCAAGGCGAGCATGTCGCTCTTGAACGTGTTCACCGGGAAAGGCGCGGCATACTCGACGACCCACCCCTTCCCACCGACGACGTTGAAAGCATCCTGTCGCAGCGACATGTAGTTGCTCGTCCCCGTGTCCCAGTTCCAAAGGAGATTGTCCAGAGAAACGGTCACCGAGGGCATGTTCTGGGTATCGGCGCGTGCGCTGGCGACGACGTAGAGCCGCGTCGGCAGGGCCATCGGCGCACCGGCCCGCGAGAAGCGCATCGGCAACGTGGGAACCGAGCCTTGCAGCGTGACGCGAATCGGGCGCGTCACCGTCACGCCCACGGGCGGGACGACCTTCAGCGCGAAGAAGCCATATCCCTGCACGATCGCGAGGGAATCGATGAGCGTCGACGTCCCGGCATCCACGGCGAACCCGTTGGTCGCAAGCCAATCTTTGAGGGCTTGCGGGTCGCCGGGTTGCAGGAAGGCGGTGTTGTAGGGCCCGACCGTCTCCCGCGCGGAAACGGCCTCCGCGGGCATTCCACCGCCCCCGCCCCCTGCGCCGCCCATGCCCCCCGTCCCGCAGTCCGAGGGTGGACAAACGAGCGGCGGCGGCGCAATCACCGTCTCCGTGACCACGTCGAGATTGTTGAAAAGTGCGTCGGAGGAGAGATCGATCGTGGCAGACGCCGGCACCGGCAAGACCCACGCGAACGACTCCGGGACGGGCGCGAACTCGACCTGATCGACGACCGTCGTCTTCTGCGCGGAAGACACGAGCAGCGTGCGGTGCCGCGTGACCTTCGAGGACCCGAGCGCCGACACGAAATACCCACTCGTCGCCGTCGCAGCGGGGGCATGCCCGGCGGCCAGCGCAAAGAGAGAGGCGGAAAGGATGTAGACGGGGGCACGACGCATGACGCCATCGGAACACACTCCCGACGCCTGTCAACGCCGACGACGTGGTGCTACGCACCTACACGATGCGCCCTCGCCGTCCGAGCTCCCGCACGATTCGCTCGGCGCATTCGGCCACGCTCAATTCATGGCTCGGCAGGACGAGATCCGCGTCCTCGGGCGGCTCGTACCGGAAATCGAGCCCCGGCACGTTCGACACGTTGCCCGCCGCGGCATCCCGATAAATCCCGCTCCGATCGACCTCGCGGCACCATTCGAGCGGCGCAGCGAGGTGCACCAGGAAAAACCGCTCCGGGCCCACGAGCTCTCGCGCGCGCTGCCGAACCGCGTCCTCCGGCGCGACCAACGACGCCACGCAAAGCAGACCCGCGTCATTCAGGAGCTTCGCGACCTCCATCGAGCGGCGCAGGTTCTCCGAGCGGTCCGACGCGGAGAAGCCGAGGTCCCGGTTCATCCCGTGCCGCATCGATTGCCCGTCGATCGCCACCACCGCGCGGCCGAGATCAAAAAGCCTGCGCTCGACCTCCCGCGCCACGCTGGTTTTTCCGGACCCCGCGAGCCCCGTGATCAGGATCGTCGTGGGCCGCTGCCCATACCGTTTTTCCCGCTCCTCGCCCGTGACCGCGCTCTCCGCCCGCGTGAGCCTGCCTTGCGCCGGATCGTCCCAGCGCCCTTCCCCGCTCTCGACGATCATCCCCGCGCCGACGGTTCCATTCGTCACGCGATCGATCACGATGAACGCGCCCGTCGCCCGGTTCTTCGTGTACGCGTCGAACAAAAGCGGCCGGCTCGTGCGTAGCTCCACGCGCCCAATCTCGTTCAGCGCGAGCGCCGGCGCGTCGCTCTTCTCCAGCGTGTTCACGTCCACGCGGTGCACGATCCGCGTCACGCTGCCCGGCGTGCGCAAAGGCCCGTGCTTGATCCAGTATTCGCGCCCCGGCACCATCGGCCGCTCGTCCATCCACACGAGCATCGCAAGCACGCGCGTCGAAATCTCGGGCCGGTTGTCCGCGTGGCACAAGACATCCCCGCGGCTCGCGTCGATCTCGCCTTCGAGCGTCAACGTCACCGACATCGGCGCCGCGGCCTCCGCGAGATCCCCCTCCCACGTCACGATCCGCGCGACCTTGCTCGTGCGCCCGGACGGCAGCGACACCACCTCGTCGCCGACCCGCACCGATCCCGAAGCGATCGTCCCGGCAAACCCCCGGAACGCCTGGCTCGGCCGGTTCACGTATTGCACGGGGAACCGCAGGTCCACCGTGTTCGACGCCTCGTCGAGCGGCACCGTGTCCAGCAATTCGAGCAGCGGCTCGCCCTCGAACCACGGCATGGCCGCGCTCTTCTCGACCACGTTGTCGCCCGCGAGCGCGCTCATCGGGAGGAACCAGTGGTGCCGGTCCGGCAAGAGCGCCGCGAAATCGAGGTAGGCGCGCCGGATCTCCTCGAAGACCTCCCGCGAATACCCGACGAGGTCCATCTTGTTCACGGCCACCACGACCTTGCGAATCCCGAGCAGGCTCGTGAGGAACGCGTGCCGCTTCGTCTGCGTCGTCACGCCCTTGCGCGCGTCGATCAGGATCACCGCGAGCTCGGCCGTGCTCGCGCCCGTGGCCATGTTGCGCGTGTATTGCTCGTGGCCCGGCGTATCCGCGATGATGTACTTGCGCCGCGGCGTCGAAAAATACCGATATGCGACGTCGATCGTGATCCCCTGCTCGCGCTCGCTCTTCAGCCCGTCCACGAGCAACGCGAGGTCGATCGCGCCGCCCTGCGTGCCGAAGACCTTGCTGTCCTTCGCGACGGCCGCGAGCTGGTCCTCGTAAATGCCCTTCGTGTCGTGCAGCAGCCTGCCGATCAGCGTGCTCTTGCCGTCGTCGACGTTCCCGCACGTGAGGAAGCGCAAGAGCTCCTTCCGCTCGTTCCGCGCGAGGTAGGCCTCGATATCGGTCTGGGCGAGGTCTTCTTCGTGGCTCATCTCAGAAGTACCCTTCGCGCTTCTTTTCTTCCATGCTCCCCGACTGATCGAAATCGATCAGCCGGCCCTGGCGCTCGCTCTGCCTCGCGAGGAGCATCTCCTGGATGATCTCGGGCAGCGTCGTCGCCTCACTCTCGATCGCGCCCGAGAGCGGATAACAGCCGAGCGTCCGGAACCGGACGTTTTTGATCATCGGCACCTCGCCCGGCCGCAGCGGCAGCCGCTCGTCGTCCACCATGAGCAGCACGCCGTCGCGCTCCACCACCGGCCGCGGCGCCGCCAAATACAGCGGCACGATCGGCAGTTTTTCCTGGTGGATGTATTGCCAGACGTCGAGCTCGGTCCAGTTCGACAGCGGAAACACCCGGATGCTCTCGCCCTTGTGGACCTCCGTATTGTAGAGGTTCCAGAGCTCCGGGCGCTGGTTCTTCGGGTCCCAGCGGTGGTTCTTGTCGCGGAACGAAAACACGCGCTCCTTCGCCCGTGATTTCTCCTCGTCGCGCCGCGCGCCCCCGAACGCCGCGTCGAAGCCGTATTGGTCGAGCGCGAGCTTGAGCGCCTGCGTCTTCATCACGTCGGTGTGCACCTTGCTCCCGTGCGTGATCGGACCCACGCCCGCGCGCCGCCCCTCCTCGTTCGTGTAGACGAGCAGATCCACGCCGAGCTCGCCCTTCACGTAGCCGTCGCGATAGGCATACATGTCCCGGAACTTCCACGTCGTGTCCACGTGGAGCAGCGGGAACGGGAGCTTCGCGGGGTGGAACGCCTTCCGCGCGAGGTGCAGGAGGACCGTGCTGTCCTTCCCGATCGAGTAGAGCATCACGGGTCGCTCGAAGCACGCGACGACCTCGCGAAGGATGTGGATGCTCTCGGCCTCGAGCATCTTGAGGTGCGTGAGCTTTCCCTGGGCCATGCTGGTCTCGACGCGCTGGGTCAACGCCCGAGCGTCGGAGCAGAACATCGCGCGAACGCGGCGTCTGTCAAGGGCGTCGCGCCCTGCGCGGCGAGCCGGCTCACGCCGCGATCGAGCACAATCGATCGCGGAGCGCGGCAAACGAAGGCGCGTGGTGCCCGACGAGGGACACGGCCACGTTCGCCGCGCGCTCCCGCGTGGCGCGGGGCGCGTCGCTCGCGACGACCCGCAGCGCGAGCTCGGCTTCGAGCGGCACATCGCCGACGAGGCCCGCGAGCTCGAACGCGCGCACGGCAAACGCGGCGGGGACCTGGCCGAGCATCGCGAGCAGGCGCAAGGCGCGCGCCGCGAGCGCGAGATCGTCGAGCGACGCAGGAGAAGCCCGGAAGCGGTCTTCGAGGGCTTCCACGACGAACGAGGAGCGCGCCCGCGCCGCGTCGAGCTGCCCCGAAGCCGCGAGCACCTCGGCCCGCTTTTGCTCGAAGATCGGCCGCGTGGGCAGAGGCTCACGCGCGATGGCCGACGCGAGAAACACGAGCGCCTCGCCGAAGAGGCCCATCCGACCGAGCGCGGTCGCCGTCGCCTCGCGGCGGAAGGCGTCGAGCGCAGGGGAATCGTTCGCCTCGCGAACACGGGCGACGGCGAGGGCCACGTCGTACCGCGCGCCGGTGATCAAGGTCTCCAGCGCCGCGGCGATCGCCTCGGCCGCGAGCTTCGGCCCGAGCAGAGGCGCAAACGCCCGCACCTCGGCCCACCTTGCGGCCGTCACCACGAGCGGGCCCGCTTCGAGCGAGCCGCCGAGCGGCAAGGCCGCGAGCTTTTCGAATAAGAAAAGCGCCTCGTCGTCGTGGCCGAGTGAACCTTCGATTCGACCGAGTCCAAGCGCGGCGCGGAGCGCGAGGGCGAGCGCCGTGAGATCGCCATTTTGATCAAACGATGAAGCGAGCAGCGCGATCGACGCGCGGTAGAGGCGCCGCGCGTCGATCAGGCGGCCCAGCAGCGACGCGAGCCGGGCGGACTCCTCGAAGCAGAGGGCGAGATCCGGGAGGCGGCTCTCTCTCGCTTCGAGGGCGCGATCGAGGCGCGCCGTGATCTCCACGCACGCGGGCTCGATCGGCCCGCGCGGCGACCTTTCGCGCGGGGCCAGGAATTCGTCGCAAAGAAAAGCGCTCGGCCCGCCGCCCGGGGCGGCTGGCCATGCAAGAGCGAGGGCGCTCATGAGGGCCGCCTTTCAAGTTTCGTCCGTGTTCAGGCATTGCCTGGCGAAATGGCCTCCGAAGAGGCGTGCGCCCCCGGAGAGGCGCTATCGGGGCAAGGTCTCCCAGCCCCGCGGGTGCTGCATTCGATTGTGGCCGAGCGCTGCGGACGTCAACGCTCGGTGGATTCGATCATTACGGGATCCACCCTGGAATGGCAACGAAATTGACCCTCTGGATGGGACAGAGAATGTCCGGTCCAGGGGCGCACGTCGAGGGCGCTTGACACGACTCGGTTACGCGCCTTTCATGAACGGCATGCAGCCTGTCCGCCAGCCTGCGAAGTCGTCTGCCGGCAAAGTCATGGTCACCCTGGGCGTGGTCCTTTTCTTCGCGCTCGTCCTGTCCTCGTGCGTGGGCAAGCACCTCTGGACGGTCTCGGCGCCGCCGATCACCCGGACGGTCGAGCTCCTGGAGAAGGAGCCGGCCGTGGCGGCGGCGCTCGGGAGCCCGGTCTCGGTCTCGATGGCCGTGACGAAGACCCTCCGTCGCGACTTCATCCGCGCGATGCAGGGTCAGGACAACGTGACGGTGCTCGCGAAAGCATCGGGCCCGAAGGGCGAGGCCTGGTTCCGGCTCAGCGCGGCGAACCACGACGGCCAGGGCTGGGCGGGCACGTTCTCGGTGACGACGGAAGGGCGGCAGGTCCTCGAAGGCGGCTCGTACAAGGCCGAAGGCACGGGCACCCTGATCGAGGGTGATTTCGCGCGCGACGGCACCCCGCGCGTCAAGAAGCCCTGATCCCGCGCCTCACGGCGCGAGGAGCAGCACCTTCGGCTGGCTCGGCACGATCCGCAT
The DNA here is from genome assembly GCF_029946465.1 of Polyangium sorediatum. NCBI lineage: Bacteria > Pseudomonadati > Myxococcota > Polyangiales > Polyangiaceae > Polyangium > Polyangium sorediatum. The sequence continues at coordinate 486,950 of NZ_JARZHI010000001.1, read as the reverse complement.
GCCGGGGCAATTCGTCGAATTCTGCAGGGCCATGCTCGTCATGCGCGTCGCCGGCATACCGCCGACGAGCACACGAAATGCGGCCGTCAAGTGCCGCGCCGGCCCCATCACCGTCCCCGACGCCACGCCCATCGCCACGCCGGCGTTGTCGCCGTTCGTCATGGGAATACACGTGGTCATGTTGTGCGAGGGCGTGCACGTGAAGAGGACCTTGTAACAGGCCGATACGGCCATCACCCCGACGGCGATGTTCGGATAAGGGACCGGCGCGGGCGCGGGCATGGGCGTGAGGCACACGTCCGGAAACCCGAGATCCATTCCCATCATCTGCGTATTCGCGAACATGGCATCACCCCAGGTGGATCTGCTCGCCGTCGACCTTCACGAGCTCCTTCGCCATCACGATCGCGTGCTCGGCGCGCATGCTCAGGGTGCGCTTGGCCGCGTGGTCGATGCTCTCGGCGCGGAGATTGTCCTGCTCGGTCACGACCCGATAGACGCGCTTCGCCTTCTGGAAGATCCGATCCGCGATCGAATCGAGCGCCTCGGCCACGACCTTCACCACGCCGACCTCGGCATGCACCGCGGAGCTGAAGACGCCGAGGCGCTCGGCGGACACCGCGGTGTCGGCCGCTTGGATCGTGGCCCGCCCGGCGATCAGGCTGATCTCCTGCTCGGTCACGATCTCCACGCCCTCGCGCGAGAGCACGCGGACCTTGCCAGAAGGCGCCTCGATCGAGGCATCCCCTTCCAAGACGATCCGCGAACTCGCCTCGGCGTCCCGTTCGAGCACCGCGAGCACGTATGCCGCGCCGCTCTCCAGAAGCACGACGAGCACGGCGTCGCCCGCCGCTGGCGCGAGCAAGCAGCTCGCGGCGCGCCGCGCGAGGAGAATGTCGTCGGCGACCTCGACCCGGATGAGCTCTCCCTCGATGGCGTGCACCGTCCCGACCTCCTGGACGGCGCGACCTCGGGGGGATTTGGCTCGCTTTCGTTGCGGCTCGATATGCATGACAAACCACTCCTTCAGCTTGGAACGAAGCTCTCCGCCTTTGCGAGCTCACGATCGTCACCCAGCGCGAGCGCACGATCGGTGAAAATGGCCTGGGTCTCCACCGTGCGGTGGAACTTGGCCCGGAACAGGGTCGCGCCGGAGAAGTCGGCCTTCGACACATCGGCGTTCGAGAAATCGGCGTACGTGAGGTCCGCGGCAGGCAGGAGTGCTCCCACGCAGCGCGCGCGGTGGAAGTTGCACTGCCCGAGCTTCGCCTTCGCGAAGTTTGCCCCGGAGAGATCCGCGTCGGCGAAGACCGCCTGATGAAAATCACCGCGGCGCGACCGCGCGGAGACGAGCTTCGCCTCCACGAAGAGCGCGTTCTTCGCGTTCACGTCGTCGAGGTTCGCACCCGAGAGATCGGCGCCCTTGAAATTCGCCTGCACGAGGTACGCGCCCGAGAGATCGGTCCCGCGGAGATCACACTCCATGAGCTGCGTCAGGCCAAGCTCCACGCCGGCGAGCGACATCCCCGCGAGGTTCGAGCCGACCAGCACGGCCGTCTCGAAGCGCGCCTTTTCCAGGACGACCTTGCGCAGATCCGTCTTGAGCACGGCCGTTTGTTTGAGCGCGCTGCGCGTGAACCGCAGCCCCGAAAGGTCACACGCGACCAGGGCCGACCGGTCGAGCACGACGTCCACGAAGCTCGCGCCTTCGAGCTTCCCTTCGAGGAGGTTCGTATTGTGCACCTTCGTGCGCTCGAACTTCGCGCCCGCGAGGTTGCATTTGTTGAAATTCGCGAACGAGAGATTCGTGTCCTCGAACGACACGCCTTCGAGGTTGCACTCCACGAACGACGCGTGACGCGCGTCCACGCCCGCGAGGTTCACGCCCCGCAGATCACTGCGATGCACGATGACCTCGCGCAGGTTCGCCCCCGCGAGGTTCGCCCCGGAAAACTTGCTCTCCTCGGCGATGAGGCCCCCGATGGACGCGCCCCGCAGGTCGAGCCCCGAGAAATCCAGCCGATTGAGAACCTCTCCGCGCCCGACGAGGCGCTCGAGCTCTTCCTTGTTCACGCGCCGCCCTCCCGTGAAAAGCGCACCTGGATGACGTTCGCCGCATCGAAGCTCGTCTTGTCGTCGCCCTTCATCCGCGCGAGATCGGCCCGGAACAGGCTCGCCCCGCGGAAATCGGCCCCGGCCACCTTGGCCTTTTGCATGACGGCGTGCATCAGATCCGCCCCTCGCAACGTCGCCTTGTCGAGGTTCGTCCGCACCCAGCGCGAATCGCGGGCGCGAATCCGATCGAGCTTCGCGCCCCGCAGATCACACTCACTGAGGTCACCCCGATCGATCTTGGCCTCCGTGAGATCCGCCTCGACGAGCGACGTCCCGCGCAAGTTCGCCTCGACGAACGTGGCTCCCTTGAACGACGCGCCCGAAAAGTCGCTCTCCTCGACGAACCGAGCATTGTCGAGCGCCGCCTTCTCCAGGTTCGCGCCCTTCGCCTTGCAACGCAAAAACACGGCCGAGACGAGCTTCGCCCCCGAAAGCCGCGCTCCCGAGAGATCACATTCGAGGAACGTCACGCCCGAGAGATCTGCCTCGGAGAAGTCCACCGCGGCGAGCTTCGCCTCGAGCAGCCGCGCGCCCGCGAGCGTGGCCCGCCGCAACACGACGTCGCCGAAGCTCGCCTCGTGGAGCGACGCGTCCGAAAGATCCGCGCCCGAGAAATCCGCGCCCGCGAGGTCGGCCTTGTCCAGCGTGGCTTGCGCGAGCGCGGCCTTGCCGAACTTCGCGCCCGTGAGCGTGGCCGATCCGAGGTTCGTCTCGACGAGCTGCGCCTCTTCCAGATCGGCCCCGGTGAGGTCTGCCCGCGCGAGCACCGCGCCGCCGAGCCTGGCTTTTCGCAGCACGGTCCCCCGGAGGTTCGCGTTTTCGAGCATGGCGCCTTCGAGGTCCATGCCCGAGAGATCCATTCCTTCGAGCGACGCGCCCGTGAGATCCCGCCCCGCGAGCGATTGCCCCGTCGCCCGCGCTTCGAGCACGACCGCACGCGCACGCGCCATTGGCTCGCCGGCGAGCGCGCCTGCCGGCGGGAAGTGATGGGCGAACCGCTGGTACATCTCCCGCAATTTCTGCTCGGTGAACCGGAGCTTCTTCTCGAACTCGGGATCCACGAGGTACGCCTCGAACGACTCGTTCGGCGTCCCCTCGGCGCGATAGCGGGTCGCGAGGGCCCGGAGCTCGGCGAGCTGCGCATCCGCCGAGAACTTCGGCGGCCCGGCCGCCTCCGCTTGGGCCTTGCGCATCTGCTCGTCGTAATCGAGCCCGGCCGCCTCACACCGCGCGCGCACGTTCGCGAGGGCCTCCTCCCGCTGCTTCTTCACCTGCTCGCGGGCCTTCTCCATTTCCTTTTCCATCTGCTCGACGTGCTCGGCCATGTCGTCGACGTCGGGCAGCGGGGCCTCGGGCGGCAGTGCCTTCGGCACGTTCGCGTTTTTCTTGCTGTCGGGAAAATCGTCGAGGCCCTCCTCCACCGCGGCGAGCCGCGCCTCCATGCCGGCGCGCAGGTTTTTCGAGACGAGCCGCTCGGTCGTCGTCCCGGGCAACCCCACCTCGTCCGCGCGAAACGCCGCGTACGACGCGCCGATGGGCAAAAGCTCGCGGTCGCGCAGCGCGTGCAAATGCCCCTTCTCCTTGTCGATGCGGCGCGCGAAGACCTCCTGGTAATACGCAGAGGAGCGCTTCTGATCCTTCGCGTCGAGCGCGCCGAGGAAATGGAGCACGTCCTTCGCGTCGTCCTCCGCGATCCGCACGACCCCGCGAAAGATCAGGATCCCGAGCAGCGCGCCGGGCAAGAGGTGCACCGTCTCCATGCGCAACGGCACCTCGACCCATTCCTCTCCGCTGGCCTTCCGCTGGGTGAGGAACGCGCGGCCCACGACCTCGGGGACGCGGGAGACGATCCGCGCCCGCTCGGGGTGCACGTTCTCCAGCTCGATCGCCTCACCGCCCGAGAAAAACCCTTCGATGCGTTGATCGGGCGGGGCGACGTTGAAGAAGCTCCAGTCGAAATCGCTCGGCATCCCGGGCGCCTCGTTGTCGAGCCACTTCTTGTCGTACGTGCCCGAGTTCGCCCACCGCTCCGGCAAGGTGAGGTCAGCGGGACCAAACGTCGCCGGCTCGGGCCGATCCCCGGGCGCCTTCACGAGCCGCTTCGGGTTCTCCACGTTCGGCAGAAAATGCACTTCGCCGCCGCCCTCGGCCTTCTCCGGCGCAACTCCTCGGCCCACGGGGTTTTTCGTGAACCCCTTGCCGCCGAACGACCTCGACCACGTCAGCGGCATCTCGGTGAATGGCGCGGGTTGCGAGGGCACGCCGAGCTTCCAGGAGCGATCCCCGAACACGGCGAGCCGCTTGTCGACGGAGCCGACCTTGAGCCGCACCGGACAAACCGGCGCCGGACCGCCGGGCGGATACGCTTTTCCGCTGAGCAACACCTCGCCGTTCGGCTTGGGCCGGCACACATCGAGGGGCACGTTCGGGCCGAGCTCCTTCGTGATGGAGAGCCAGAGCGCGGCCTCGGGGACGAGCGAGGCCTCCTCGTCGAGCGTGAAGCCCGCGAGGAGCGAGACGACGAAATGGGGTTCGCGGCGCGCCTCGAACACGCCCGTCATGACGCCGAGGCGCAGGGGTTTGATCGTCTTCATGCGAGCATGAAAATGCCGACCTGGGTGATCGTCACGCTCTGCTGGATGAGCGTGATGCTCACCGAGCCGAGCTCGGCCTCTTTCTTGACGATCTTGCCCTTCTTGAGCTCGAACTCGGCGACCTTGTCGACGAGCGACAACGTCGCGCCGAACCGGACCTCCGCGGCGAGGACGCCCTCGATCTTGCCGCCCACGAGCGACTCCACCTTCAGGCCGACGATGTTCTCGTTCTTGAGCCCGAGATAGGTCTCCGACTGCGAGCCCTTCACGCTCACCTCGCAGCCGAGCACCTCCCATTTCCACTCGGACTTGCTCTTCACGTCGACCTTGTTGGCCTCGATCAGGATGTCCTTCGTGGCTTTGATCTCCATCCCCTGGGGCGTATCCACGTTGACGCCGGCATCTCCGTGGATGTGCATGAGCCCCTTGCTCAGGAGGTCCATCTTCGCGGTGGTCGACTCGACCTTGACCAATCCCTCGCTCAGGATCTCGGTCTTGCCCTTCGTATCGAACTTCGTGTTGTTCGTCGTGACGGTGACCGTGTAATCGCCCTTCGTCGTCGTCGACATCGTGTTCGCGGGCACGCGCGTCGTCCACGGCCCTTCCGTCACGGTGAGCGAGTAGCTGCCGTGGTTCGCCGTCATGCTGATGCTCTGGTTCGCCGTGATCCCGATGCATCCGGCCCCGGTCGGGCCATACCCGACGCCCACGCCGAGCCCCATCCCGCCCCGGATGTACGATTTCCAGTCGGTCGCCACATCAACCGTCCAGGTCCCGCCGCCCATGAGGCCCACGTCCAGATCGAAGTTCCTCCCGAAATCGAGCAGCGTGTTGTCGTCCGTCCGCAGGATGACCTCGTGACCGTCGTTCGGCGAGCCCATCCGCAGGTACGAGTTCGAATACGGCGTCGACAACGTCACGCGCTGCTGCCCGGCGAGATCCTCGAGCTCCAGCCGGTTCCTGCCGCCCGTCTGAATGACGTTTTTCGTGTGGTTGCCGCTCGTCACCGGGCTCGGCGTGAGCGCGTTCGGCACGACGCCGCTGATCACCGGACGATCCGGGTCGCCGCCGAGGAACGTGAACACCACCTCGGTCCCCTTGCGCAGCGGGAAATGAAACCCCTCGATACCGCCGCCGTGCGGCTGCATCATGCGCACGTACGTCGAGGCGTTGCCCTGCTTCAGGTTGCTCTCGTCGTACTTGAACTTGACGAGGTAGCGCCCCTGATCGTCGATCTGCGCGTATTCGCTGTCGGCCGCGCCGTCGATGACCCCGTTCTCCACGCCGAAGATGCGCGGCCACGGCGTGCGGGATTCGGGCCTGAACTGCGTATCGGCGGGGATGGCGTCGACCTCGACGAAGTACACCTCGTCGTGCTCGATCTCCATCAGCTCTTTCCACTGCGTATGCCCCGCGGCCTGGTTGCCGTGGTGGTGCACCTCGATCGCCAGGTACTTCTTGTTGAACGAGGCCTTCGGGTGCTCGTCGAGCTCGAAGGTGTAGCCGCTCCGCAGGTGCGAGCGCGTCCCCATCGCCCGGAAGACCACCTCGCGCGCGAGCATCTCTTCGGCGCGGATCTGCGCGAGCCGCTTGCCGTCGCTCGGCGAGAAGAACCGGGCGCCGTAGACCGTCACCTCCGCCGTCCCGTGTTGCGAGACGTTCGCCTGCCCCGACACGTCGAGGTTCGGCTTGGCGTAATCGTAGTCCTTCAGCTTGACCACGGCCGGCAGCGAGGCGTGGCGCGCCCGGAACGTGCGGAACGAGGGGCCCGCGCTGCGATCCATGCCCGTCTGCGGGAAATACCGCACCGGCGCGCCGAGCGGCTCCTCGGGGTAGGACTCCGCGTCGCAGAGGATGAGCTTCTCGCCGTTCTCCGAGTGCTCGAAATAGTAATAAATGCCCTCGCGCTCCATCCACCGCGAGATGAACGCGAGATCGCTCTCGTGGTACTGGCAGACGTGGTCTTCCTTGGCGTACCCCGAAAGCCGGATCTCGAAGTCGTCCGAGGTGAAGCCATTGTCTTCGAGGATCGCCTGGAGGATCTCGGGCACGCTCTTCTTCGTGAAGATGCGCGAGTGGCGCGAGAGCCCCAGCGTCCAGAGGCGCGGCACGATCACGGCGCGGATGAGCGATCGGCCCCCGTAGCTGTGCAGATGCTCCAGGCTGCCGAGGATCCCCGCAAAGATGTAGGGCGGCAGCTTGTCGTCCGCGCGGTCGATCACGAGCCGCGCCTTGCCGCCGATGCCGTCCGCGAGATCGATTTCCTCGCCATCGGCCTCCTCGACCACGACCATGACCTCGAACTCGTAGGGCCGCGAGATGCCCTCCACGCCTCGAAACGTGGCGACGCGACTGTTCTCGGGAAGTGCGCTCGATTCCAGGGTGATAAGGTCTGCCATACGCTCGGGCGGGAGGATAGGTCACCCCCGAGCCGCATGAAAAGGGAAAACCCGCCGCCCGATGGATGCTCTAGAACACGCGTCGTGTGCCCATCACGGCCGCGTGCACCGCCTGCATCGCCTGCGCGACAGCGCCCGCCTCGTCCCGCATCACCGCGAACCACCGCGCCGGCGTGAGCATCGAGTCCGGCAGGAGCCGCTCCAGCAAATCGATCGCTTCGGCCCGCCGCGAGAGATCGGATCCGCCGAAATCGGCCACCACCTCGGCGATCGTCGAGAGCACGACGATCACGGCCTCGCAATCGGACGAGCGGCCCGTGGGGGCATTCTCGCCGATCTCGGCCGCCGGCGCTGGAAACCACCGCAGGAATCGCCCTTCGAGCGCGCGCCGATCCTTTTCGACCACCTCGCGCAGCGCCCGCGACCCCTCCCCCTTCGCGGCCGTGTCCGCTGCGACCCCGAGCGCCGCCTCCGCGCGCGCCGCCTCTGCGCTCGCGTCCGCCTCCGCCGCGAGCGCTTCGATCGCCGCCGCGCTTCGTTTCTCCGCGAGCGCTCCGAGCTCGTCCACGAGCCCGCCGAGCTCGGCCCGGAGCCGCGCCGCCCGCACCTCGACCGAAAGGTCCTTCTCGTCCGGCGGACCTTCCACGTGGATCTTCGGCCCCGTGAAGAGCTTGCCCTCGCAGATCTCGACGAGCGCGTCGTCGTCGAGGAAATGATAAAAAGCCCGCTCCCCGCGCGCCCGCTGCCGCGCGACGAGCGCCCGCAGCGCCTCGTTCTCCTCCCCGAGCGCGACCACGCTCACGGCGATCGGCACATCGCCGACCTTCTCCCGCGCCGCCTGGATCACCTCCTCGCGCACCACGGCGTCGCCGTCGGTCACGAGCACGATCTGCGCCCGCGCGAGGTCCGGATCTTCCTCCTTCGCCGCCCGGATCTGCTCGAAGCTCGACAGAAGCGCATTCTCGATGTCCGTGCCGCCCTTGCGCACGGTGCCGACCACATCGGCCATCGCAGCGATCGCTTCCTTCCCATTGCCGATCCGCGTGATCGGCCCGATCTTCTTCGTGAAGTATCGATAATGCAGCGTGAGGCGTGTCGACCGATCTCCCTCGGCGAAACGCCTCACCAGCATGCCGAGCTCCGCGAGCAGGATCGCGTCCCGCACCCGCGCGCGCGCGCCCTTCTTGCCGTCTTCCAGCATCGAGCTCGACCCGTCGAGCACGTAGATACGCGCCTCGCCCACGAGGCGCGTCCGCGTCCGCTTCTTGACCTCCTGCTCGACGTACCGCCGCGCGAGCAGCCGCCCCTCGGCGAGCGCGAGCAAGACCGTGCGTGGATCCTCGATGACCGCGTGCGGGACATCCGTCATGTCGCGCGCGGGCATGAGCAAAAGATCCTGCGTCGGGTGGCGGACGAGGCGCGCGCGCGTCTCGACCTCGGTCACGCGCACGGGCGCGAGCGGGACGCCGACGTCGACCGTGCCGTCGATCGCGCAAAGCGCCGCGTGCGTCTCGGCCTCGTTCTCGGGCGCGAGCCATTGCAAGGCGAGCAGGCGGTATTTTTTATCCTCGTCGCTCTCGCGCTTCGGCGCCTTCTCCTGCACGCGGCGCGCCTTCACGTACCCTTCCGCGATCGCGGTCATCGCCGCGCCGCCGAACATCTCCTCGCTCGATCGACGCAAGCCGCGCAGTTTGTCCCCTTCCAGATCCTCGCCCTCGCCGTCGCCGAGCTTCTGGCGCGCGCGCGACGACGCGGCGGAGAGCGCCTCGTCGCCGGCCGCGAGCGAAGCGCCGTCGAGCGCGACGAGCGCCGCGTGCAGCCTCTGCCGTTCGCCCCGCGCGAGCGCGTCCTTCGCCTGGTGCAAGAGCCCGCGGTGCGCCGAGAGCCCCGCGGCTTCGAGCCGATCGATCCGCGCGATCTCCATGGCGAGGTGCCGCCTGCGCACCTCCACGCCCTCCTTGCCGAGCGGCAGCGCCGCGGACGCGTCGAGCAAGAGCTTGCGCGCCGCTTCGAGCAGGCGGCGTTTGCGCGAGAGAAACTCCGTCTCGCCCCGCGCCGCGTCGAGCAGGTGATCGATCGCGAGCAGCTCGACCTCGACGAGGCGCTCCTCCTCGGCCGAAAGGGGTGTTTCGAAAAAGCTCTCGGCCGCTGCGGCGGCCTCCGCGGCGGCCGCCTCGCCTTTCCCGGCCGCGTCGGGTTTGCCCTTTTCGCCCGTTCCCCCGGGCGTGCGGGGCGTGATCGCGAGCGGCGGCGCGATCCGCACCGGATCGATCGCGGCGGCGACGCGGCGCGCGGCCTCGTTTTTCTGATCCCTCGCGGCGCGCGCCGCCCGCACCGTGACCTCGTAGAGCCGGCGCACCCACGCAGCGTGCGCGAGCGGCACCCGCCCGTGCACCACGAGCGTTCGTTCGAGCGCGATCACGTTGTCTTCGAGCTCGCGCACGGCGCCCTTGAGCAGCTCCTCCGGCACGGGTTTGCCCCCGGGCGCGCGCAGCGCGTCGAGCAGCGCCGCGACGCGGGCCGTGCGCAAAGGCGGGCGATACCCGAGCGCCCGAAGCAAAGGCCGCGCGAGACGCACGAGCGGGGCGCGCACGTCGTGCGGCCGCGCCGTGAGCTGCTCGATACGCTCGCCGAACGACGAGAGCGCTTTCTCCGTCATGCGTTCCCGGTCCGCAGCGCTTGCGCCCACGCGGCATCCGAGCGCTGCCGGAAGAGCTCGGTCACGGCCGTGCGTGTCCTCGCGTCGAGCGCATCGATGCGGTGGCGCACGGCGTCGACCTCGGCCGCATGCGCCGGAAACACCTCGGCGATGTTCCGCGCTTCGAGGGCAAACCGCGTCAGTGCCCCCTCGTCCCACAGAAGATCAAAAAACCGCGATTGCACGATCGCGCGCAGGCTCGCCTCTGCGCCGTCCGCGTGGTTTTCGAGGTCGCGCCAGAATCGTTCGAGGTAATCGAGCGACCGCCCGATCCGCGCGAGATCCCCGGCGACGACCCGCCCGCGCACCGCCTCCGGCAGCTTGCCGCACGCGGCCGCGATCGCCGCCGCCGCCTCCGCGGGCGAGGGCGCTTCCCGCACGCCCTCGGCGGCGACGACGAGCGCGATCTCGGCGAGCGTGTAGGCCGAGGAGACACGCCGCTCGGTCCCGCGGAGGCGGCGATACCCATCGTAATCGTGGGTTTTTCCTTCGCCGACATTCGGCGCCACGTCCCCGCGCAGGAGCGCCTCGGCCGACCAGCCGAGGAACGCCTCGGCGGCGATCGCCCGCGCGAGCCCCGCCCTCCCGAGCACGGCGACGAGCGCCTCGACCTCGCGCACCAGCGCGGCGCGGTCGCGCGCGTCGAAGCCCTTGAACACCACCTCGATCAGCGCGCCGAGCCGCGGCCCCGTGACCTTCTCCTTCAGCGACGAGGGCGCGCCGCGCACGCCCGCGAGGCGCGTCGCCATCGCGTCGAGCCGATCGAGCTCGGGCGCGATCGCCGCGAGCACCTCGGCGAGCCTGCGCGAGGGCGCGCTCTTCAAGGCGCTCGTGACCACGCTGCGCAGCGAGATGTCGAGCAGGATCGTGATGTCGTCCTCGGCCGCGGCCACCGCGCGCTGCCAGGCTTTTTCCTCGCCGGTCTCGTGCACCGCGCCCTGGCCGAGCAGCTCGCGCCGCAGCTCGTAGAGCGATTCGAGCGCCTCGATCCGCGCGCGCGCCCTCTTTTGCGCCTCGGTGCCGTCGTCGATGATCGACGCGACGAGATCCGTCGAGGAGGCGCCGGCCGCATGCCCCGCGGCCTCGTCGACCATCACGAGCGCCCGACCGCGCAGCCACCGCGCGACGGCGCGTGTCCCGGCCGTGCCGTCCTCGATCTCGGCGGCGAGCCGCGACAGATCCCTCACGACCTCGCCGATCGGCCGCGTCTCTCCGCCCGCGGCCGCGTCGATCCCGCGGCGCAACACGAGCGCCGTCAGCGCCCCGGTCGCGTCCTTCACGAGCGCGCCCGCGTGCGCCGCGTCGATCGAGCCCGCGCGCGCCTGCGCCCCGAGCTCGCGCATGGCGACGAGCAAGCGCGTCGCGTCTTTCGAGGCGATGGCTTGCTCGACCATCACGCGTGGCTTGTCCTCGGGCGGCGGCGGCTCGGATTTGCGCTTCTTCTTTTTGCCCGCGTCCGCCGACACCGTCACGGCGTCGGGCCGCGGCGTATCGACCGCGGCGGGCCGGGGTTTTACGTGAATGGGCGGCATCTGCGCGAGGCATGATTCGAAGATCGAGCGCTCCGTGCGCACGATCCCGAGCTGCCGCCGCTCGTTCGGATCACTCTCGCGGCCGATCAGCGCCTCGGTCTGATCCGGCGTGGGGCCCGAGAGCAAGAGGTGCAACCGCAGCCATTTGAAATCGGAAGGCAGCACCTCGAGCGATCGCTTGGGATTGTGCAGGATACGATCCGCGACCACGGCCGCCCGGAGCACGCGGCCCGAACGAACGGCCGTGCGCGTGGAGATGTAGCGCGTCGGCACGAACGCCGGATCGGCGCGCACGGCGGCGTTGAGCTCGCGATCGAAACGTTCGAGCAGGGTCGCGAGGCCGTCGCAGACCGGATCGGAGACGTAGACCTCGTCGACGAGGTGCTGCAAAGCGTCGAGGTCCTGGACGCTCAGCGTGGATTCGAGCAGCGGCCGGGACGACCCGCCGACGTGGCGGCGCAGCACGAGACCGAGCTGATTCGGATCGGCGAACCCGCGCGGGACGAACGACACGAACGCGATACGATCGACGAACGCGAGCAGGGTCTCCCGCGAGCTCTCCAGCACGTCGGCGATGTACCGGTTCGTCGTCATCAATGCGCACTCGATGCGCCCCCGCTTCACCTGCCCGCCTTGCTTCACCTCCCGCTCGTGCAGCACGTTCAGCGCCGAGCGGAGCAACATGTCGCGGCCGTCGAAGATCTCGTCGAGAAACGCGTGCACGGCGCCGAGCATCCCCTCGTCGGTGAAATGCTCGGTGCGCCCCGTCTCCATCAGCGTCTTGAAATCGATGGGGCCGATGAGGTCGGTCTGGACCGTGCTCTCGCCGATCTGCCGCGCGTACAGGCTCGGCGCGCCCGTCTCCTCGTCGAGGATTCGCCCGAACACCGCCGAGGCAAGCTGGCTCTTCGCCGTCCCCGGCGGGCCGGTGACGAGCAGGTGTTCGCGCGAGAGCAGCGCGAGCGCGAGCTGGAGGAGCACGTCGTCGCGCTCGAGGAAAATGTGATGGAGCTCGTCGAAGAAGGCGCGGAAGCGATTGGAAGCGGCTTCGAGGCGGATCGGATCGACCATCGCGGCCGAGGGTAGCGGCTCGCGGGGGCCGAGGTAAAGGCTAGAGGACGTGAAAGTGAAGCTCGATCGGCAGCCCCACGTGCACCGCCGAGGCCCCGAGGCTCTTGCTCGCGCTCTCGACGCGCTCGGTCTGGAACAGGCTGTAGAGCGCGATGCCGGTCCGCACCGAGAGGTTCGGCGAGACCTGATACCCGAACATTCCATACATCGACATCGCGACGCCGACCGTGCTCGAAGCCTCGTCGACCTTGCGCCCGTCGGGCAGCCGAAGCTTGCGGTCGTTCGACCCGAAATAGGGACCGATCCCGAGGCCTGGCAAAAACGCGAGCCGCCGCGTCACGGGCAGGATGTAATGGCCCGTGAACTCGAGCAGCGCCGCGACCGAGGTCGCATTGCTGCCGTCCTCGCGCGTGAGGTTGTTGCCGAGCAGGCCAAACGAGGCGGAGACGAGCACCCGCTCGTACACCGTCAATCCCACCGTGGGCGTCAGCCGGAAGAAGAGCGTCGTATTGCTCTGCTCCTGGGCGAGGAGCGTATCGTTCGAGATGCCCGTGTAGCTGAACGCGCTCCGGCCCCCAAAACTCCATTTCCACGGCGCCGTGGAGATCTCGGGCTCGGGCGAAGGGATCGGCTGGGCGGCGGGGAGCGACGCCGCGGGCGGGGGCGGCGGCGTCTGCCCGCGCTTCATCGCCTCGTAATCGGCGAAAGGATCCGGCTGCGCCGCGGCCGTGAGCGAAACGGCGGCGCAGGCCGCGCCGGCGAGCGCACTTCCGGTGAGCCGCTTCATCCTTTTCGTCATTTGATGCCCTCGACGAGCTCCATGTGGATCTCGATCCGTCGATTGTCCTCGCGGCCCTGCGGCGTGTTGTTGTTCGCGATCGGGCTCTCGGCCCCGCGCCCCTCGGCGATCAAAGAATCCGCGGACACGCCGCGCTGGATGAGCGCGTCCCGCACGGCCGCGGCGCGGTCGGCCGAGAGCTTCTTGTTCGTCGCGGCGGCGCCCCAGCCATCCGTGAACCCGAGGAGCGACACCCGCTTGTACACCGCCTTGTTTTCGATCAGCACCTTGGCGAGCTCGTCGAGGGAGACCTCGCTCGCGGGCGTGAGCGTCGTTCCCTTCGAGAACTTCACGGGCGGATTCAATCGGAGCTGCGCGCCGAAGCGCGCCACCCGCGTCACGCCGGCGGGCAGGAGGAACTCCGGCTGCTTGGCGATCGTGTCCTTGAAGATCTTGTCCGCCTTGTCGGCGAGATCTTTCACGACCTCGTAACGTTTGTCGACGTACGCCGCTTGCGCGGAGATCATGTATTCGGTCGCGCGGATCCACGCCTCGCCGTCGATCGCGCGGCAATTGCGGGTCTCGCAGATCTTCTTCGTGATGTTCGCCTCGCGGAGCGAGCTGTCCGCCGCCTCCCGCAAAGCTTCGAGCTTCTCGGCGGCGATCTTCGGATCGGACGCGTCCTTCCTTGGCTTCTGCAGCGCGGCCGAGAATTGCTCCTTGGCCTTGCCCGAAAGCTCGATCGCATACCCGAAGCGCCTGTCGACGTAGGCCTGGCGCGCCGAGGCGAGCAGCTCCTTCGCATTCGCGTACCCCGCGAGGTCACGCTCGCCGCACGCCTCTTTCTCGCAGACCTGCTGCCCCACGCTCGCCTCCCGGATGAGCGTGTCGGCCTTCCTCGTGCGCTCTTCGAGCTCCTCGGGGCTGCCCCGATCCGCCGTCACCTCCGCGAGCGGTTCGAGAATCGCGGACGCGTCGTCGGCGAGGCGCATCGCATCGGCGTGACGTTTCGCCTGCCAGGCTGCGCGCGATTGCGCGAGGAGCGCATCCGCCTCCTCCAGGCGCTTTTTTGCGTCCGGCGACCGGAGCCTCGCCCGGTCCCGCAGCGAGAGCGCCCGGAACACCCGCTCATAGGCCGGTCGCCAGGACGCATCGACCGGCCCTTGCTTCTGCTGCTGCATCTGCACGAGCGCTTGCTCCATTTGCTGCAAGCGGGCCGCGAGGAATTGCTCTTCGCGCGCTGCCGACCTTTCGTCGACGATTCGCACCGTCGTCCCCGGCGGCGCCGGGGGCACGGGCGGCGGCGTCTGGACGACATACACGGGGGCCTGCGGCTGCGTGGGCTGCGGCGGCTGCGGCTGCGTGGGTTGTGTCGCGCTCGGGGGGCGCGCAGCGGGTGCGGGCGCGGGGTTCGACGCGGCCGGCGCCGCGGGCTTCGCCGCGACCTTCGCGGGCTCCGGCGCCTTCACCTTGGAGAGCACGGCGAGCGCACGAGTGGCGAAATCCTCCGCCTCCTCGTACGACCTCCGCCCGAGCCAGGCATCCGCATTCGAGAGCAGCAAATTCCCTTGCAACACGCCCGGATCGTTCGGGTTCACGGTCTGCGCCCGCGCGCTCTCGACCTGCGCCTTCTGCATCGCCACGACGGCCTTCTTGCGGGCCGTCTCCTCCGCGTCCTCCGCGCGCTTTTGGCCCGCCTGCGTCCCTGCGGCCGGCATCGGCACCGCGACCAGCCCGGGTTTGTCACAAGCGCGGAGCCGCTCGTCGGCGCGCAGCGCATATTCGTACGCGTGCTCGTAATCGGCGGCCTGGAACCGCTTCTGCGCCAGCAAGAGCATCGCGTCCATCTCGCGGAACGGCCCCGGGCATCGCTGATCCTTCAGCTCGCCGAGCGCCTCCGCGCGCCGCAACTCCAGCGACACGAGCGTCCTGTCCGCGAGCGCCTCGATCGACGGCGCATCCGCGCGCGCCCCACCCGCCCGCGGACGCGGCGCTGCGGCGCGCGGCGCCTCGACATTCGCTGGGCCCACGGGCGGCGGATTCGTCTCCTCCGCTCGCCTTGGCTCCCCGGGCTTTTCGCCGCCGGGCGCCGCCGCCTCCTTGTCCTTTTCCGTCACGCTGCCGATCGCCGACACGAACGAAGCCGCCGCGGACTGGCCCGCATTCGCCGCCTCCGCGTACGATTTCACCTCGAACGCGTCGAGGGCGACCTCCAGCAAGGCCTGCCCTTGCTGGAAATAAACCCCTGCCGAGCCCCCGGTCGCGCCTTTTTCGAGCGCCGCCAGTTGCTTCTCGTGCGCCCGGTCGATCGCCCGCATCGCCCGGGCCGCCTCGGGTGAGCTCTTGCTTTGCTCTTCGAGGTTTTTGAGCCGCGCCTCCAGCTCGACCTTCCGCCGCTCCTCCTCGCTCGCACCCGCGGCCTTGTCGACGACCCGCAAAAGCCGCTCCGCCTCGTCGCGCTCGGCCAGGTTCTTCGCCGACGTGAAGAGCTGGATGGCCTGGTACGCGTAAAGCGTCGCATGCTCGGAATCGCCGAGGTTGTGGGCCGCCTTCGCCCGACGCAACAAATCACGCGCCTCCGCCACGAGCTCGGGCCGGGCAATCTTGATATCCCCGACATCCTTGCGCGCGAGCAGCCGATCTGCCTCGGCGAGCGGGACCGGCGGCGGCGCCGACGCGCACGCCGCGACGAAAAGCGCGGGCGCGAACCGCGCCGCGAGGAGGAGGGCACCCGGGAGCTGCAAACGAAAGCGTGATCGTCTCATGCCATCACTCCGAGGTTTCATCGGTCGTCGGCGCGAGCGCCTGCTCCCTGCGCTTCGCCAGCTTTTCCTCCGCCCGGCGCCGCGCGTAATGCGTCTGGATCATCGAGAGTTGCCCCTCGGCGGTCGTGAGGTAGAGGTCGGCCCGCTCGTCGACCTTCCCGTCCTTGGCCTCGGCCTCCGCCGTGACGATCCAGGTCTCGGTCCGCTGCAAATCGAGCCGCACCTCGTTCGCGAGCGGATCGGCCTTCGTCTTCTCGAAGGCCCCCCGGATGCGGAGGATCCGCTCGTTCACTTCGAGCGCCGTGGCCGGATAAGGCCCGTAATTGCGCCCGCAGCCCGCGACCAGAGAGACGCCGAGGAGCGCGGCCAGGATGAATCCTCGGGAGCGACGAACGAGCGATGGCATGGGCGTCGCGAGGCCTCCGGTCAAAAGATGGCCGCCTGGAGCCGCAGGCGGAACGTGTGGGCGAACTGGTTCGGCACGACCGCGGCGGCGTCGCGCCGGAGGACGGCCGTATACACCACGGAGGCGAACCGCGAGAGGCGCAGGCTCGCAATGTTGTCCCATCGATAGATGGGCCGGTACGTCGCGCCGAGGAACCCGCTGAACTGATCCGAGTCCACGAACAGGTCGAGGCGGCTCTTCACGGAGAGCACCTTGAAGAGCGTGAACCCGACGAGCCCCGACGCCTCCGCGCCGTAATCGAAGGCGTCCGGCAGCGTGATCAGATCGAGGTTCGCGCCCGAGCGCCCCTGCACGTAACGCCCGCCGCCATAAAACGATTGCCGCATCGCGGCCCCGGCGCGGATGCCCAGCGTGATGCCCAGGAAATCGACACGTGTCCCGAACCCCGCGCCCTCCTGGAGGAACAGGGGAAACCCCCCGGCGAACGTCTCGAGCTCGTCGCCGGCGAAATAATCCCCCTGCTTCACCACCTTCCCCTGCGCGTCGCGTGTCGTCGCGCGGTAGGGCTGCTCGTCCCGATAGGTGGTGTTGAAAAGCGTCGTATACCCCATGGCGTGGGCGTAGGGGCCGAGGATGCCGACGACACGATAGTTGTAGAGCAGCTCCGCGTTCACCTCGTCGACGACCTTGCGGAGCGGAAACGCCTGCTCGACGGGCGAGGTCAAGGAGAGGACCATCTCGTCGATGCCAACATTGAGCTGCGCGAGGTGGCGGCCGGAGTCGTAAGCGCCCTCGAAGCTCGTGAACCCGCCCGCCATGAAGACGTCGCCGTTGTACGTCGAGAACTGGTTCATCCGCTGCGCGAACGACACGTCTCCGCCGACGACCCATTGCACGCGCCACGGGCTCGGCTCGTACTCGGCCTCGGGGCGACCGAACTCCGTGCGTACGATCTTGCCATCCTCGACGACGACGCGGTATTCGATGAGCTCGCCGCCGCCGACCTGCATCGCGATCGAATTCACGGTCGCGTTCGGGTTCGTGCCGAGCGCGAGGATGTACCTGCCCGGCGGCAGGATGAGCGCTTCCGGCTTCGCCGCCTTGTCGACCGAGGTCGAAACGGGGCCATACACGCGGGCCCCGTCCGCGGACGCGACGACGAACTTGTCCTCGATCGGCGCCTTTCGATCGTCGACGAGGCTCACGCGGAGCACGCCGAAGTTCTGCGCCGCGGTGACGGTCATTCCCTTGACCACCGTCACCTCGCTCGAAGCCCGGAGCGCCTCGGGCCCGGAGCCCACGAGCACGCGGTACTGGCCCGGCGGCACGGGGATCCGCTCGCCGATGTATCCCCGCGCGACGGTCTCCCCGTCGTATTGCACGAGCACGCTCGCGCCGGGCAGCCTCCCCGCGGGGCTCGGCACGAATACGGCGCCGTACCCGGTGGGCAGGGGCGTGATATCCATGTCGAGCTGATCCTGAACGGACATTCCGGAGGTGCGCTTCGGCGCCGCGGCCGGCGTCGTCTGGGCGAGGGCGGGCGCGGCGAAGAGGAGCCCGGCGAGCGAGAGGGCCACGAAGCGCGCGCCCGTGAGGGGATGGAAGGCGCGGCCGTTTCGCGGAAATGGAGGGAGCTGGTTCACGGCGTGGCCATTTCTCCTGGCGGCGTGTGCGTGGGCGCTCGGAAGCGGTCTTTGCGCATCGTACGATCGAAGCTTCGGAAATGTCCAGGAACGGATCGGATCGGCCCCGAACGCATCACGCAACGGTAGCGAAAAATTCCTGCTCCGATTCCAGCACCACGGCGGTTATCGCAGCATCGGATGGCGGCGATCGATGATGATCCGGAGTACATGCATGAGACCTGTCCTCGTTCTATCTGCTGCGATGTCCGTCGTGGTCTACGGTTCGAGCGCCGCTGCCCAGCTTGCCATCCAGACGACCCACGATCCCGACGCCCTCGCGACGGCGCTCCTGAGCAGCACAAGCGCGATCACCATCACGTCCGTCGTCTATAACGGCGCGGCCGCTGCGGCGGGGACCTACACGGAGGGTCCGCAAGGCATTGCGAACGGCGCCCTCTTCACGACGGGCAGCGCAGAGTCCGCGCTTCCCCCGAGCGACGGCCCGAGCACGAGCACGAACAACAACCTTGGCGGCGATCCGCTCTGCAACACGCTGATCCCGGGCTTCACGAGCTTCGACGCGACCAAGCTCACGATCACGTTCGACCTCGCGGCGAACTTCGACGGCATTTCGTTCCAATCGATCTTCGGCTCCGAGGAGTACCCGGAGTTCGTCGGATCGAACTTCAACGATGTGTATGGCGTGTATCTCAACGGCACGCAGATCGCCTTCGACGCCAGCGGTGACCCCATCACGATCAACGGCCCGTTCTTCTCGTCGGGGGCCGTCATCATCGAGCCTGCGACCGGGACCGAATACGACGGCTCGACGGAGCTCCTGACGACCCAAGCCCCGCTCGCCGGCGGCTCCACAGGCAACGTGCTCGAGATCGTCATCTGCGACGCGGGTGATCAGATCCTCGACAGCGGCGTCTTCATCGCCGGCCTGAACGGCTGCGTCGGGGACAACTGCACCGGCACGTTGCCCTGTGACCTCATCGACAACGACGGGGACGGCGCGAACTCGTGCGTCGATTGCGACGACGCGAACCCTGCCGTACATCCGGGCGCCGCGGAGACATGCAATGAGGTCGACGACGATTGCGACGGCGAGGTCGACGAGGGTGACGTGTGCTGTCCGGACCCCGACGCCGACGGCGTATGCGGCGCCGCGGACCAATGCCCCGACACCGTCTTGCCCGAATCGGTCCCGACGGTGAAGCTCGGGGTCAACCGGTGGGCCGATACGGACGGCGACGGCGTGTTCGACACGACGTCACCGAGCGGCGTCGGCCCCGGGAGGTCGTACTCGATCGTGGACACGGGCGGCTGTAGCTGCGCGCAGATCATCGAGGCGCTCAGCCTCGGCGAGGGACACAAGAAATTCGGCTGTAGCATCAGCGCGATGGATACGTGGGTGGCCCTGGTGCACGACTGACGGGCGACGTGAGGGGATCGCCGCGCTTGCGCTCGAAACGGCCGGGAACCACGAAGGTCCCATGGACTTTCTCGACGACTCTCTGTTCCCGGAGACCCAGGACAAGCTCGTCATCACGGTCGCGCCGTACGGGCCGGAGTGGGAGCCGGCCGATTTCCCGCAAGACATCGCGGTGACGATGGAAGAGCAGATCCAGAAAGCCGTGGATTGCTACAACGCCGGCGCCACGGTGCTGCACGTGCACGCGCGCGAGGCGGACGGCAAGGGTTCCAAGCGCCTGTCCCGGTTCAACGAGCTGCTCGCGGGGCTGCGCGACGTGGTGCCCGACATGATTCTGCAGGTCGGCGGCTCGATCTCCTTTTCCCCGGAGAGCGAAGGGGAGAAGGCGAAATGGCTGAGCGACGACACGCGCCACATGCTGGCCGAGCTCTCGCCGAAGCCCGACCAGGTCACGATCGCGATCAACACGAGCCAGATGAACATCGTCGAGCTGATGACCGAGGACGACTATGCCGGCAGCTCGTTCGCGCGGCCCGACGTGTACAGCGCCTACCGCGAAATGACCGTGCCGGCCGGCCCGGCCTGGGTCGAGGAGCACCTCCGGCGGCTCTCGGCCGCCGGCATCCAGACCCATTTTCAGCTCGCCAGCGTCCCCCAGCTCGAAACGGTGGAGCGCCTGATCCGCCACGGCGCGTATGCGGGGCCGCTCAACCTCACCTGGGTCGCCATCGGCGGCGGATTCGACGGGCCGAACCCGTGCAACATGATGGAGTTCATCCGCCGCGTGCCGAACGGCGCCTGCCTGACGCTGGAGAGCGTCATGCGGAACGTGCTCCCCATCAATACGATGGCCATCGCGATGGGGCTGCACACCCGCTGCGGCATCGAGGACACGCTCTGGGGGCGCAAGGGGCAACGGAGGACCTCCGTGCAGCAAATCGAGCAGCTCGTCCGCATCGCGCGCGAGCTCGGCCGCGACGTGGCGGACGGCAAGGAGGCCCGCCGCATTTACAAGATCGGCACGTTTTACAAGGACGCCGACGAAACCCTATCGAAGCTCGGGTATACGCCCAATCGCGAGGCGGGCGAGCGCGGGGTCCCGCGGCGCAGGGCGGCCTAGCGTAGGCGAAGGGGGGCATTTTCATGGCACACGCGGTCCGATTTCACGAGACCGGCGGACCGGACGTCCTGCGCTGGGAGGAGGTCGCCGTCGGCAGCCCGGGTCCGGGCGAGGCCCGGGTCCGGCACGTCGCCGTCGGGCTCAACTTTGCCGACACCTATTTTCGCACGGGGCTTTATCCTGTACCGCTCCCGAGCGGCATTGGCGTGGAGGCCGCCGGCGTGGTGGAGGCGGTCGGGGAAGGCGTCACGAACGTCGCGCCGGGCGACCGCGTGACGTACACCGGCTTTCGGGACACGCTCGGCGCCTACAGCACCGAGCGGACGCTGCCAGCGGCGCCGCTGATTCGATTGCCCGAGGGCATTGCCTACGAGACCGCCGCGGCCATGACCATGCGGGGCCTGACGGCGGCCTACCTGATGCGCCGCATCTGGCCCTTGAAGGCCGGCGACGTCCTCCTGCTCCACGCGGCGGCGGGCGGCGTGGGCCTGATCGTGTCGCAATGGGCGAAACTCCTCGGCCTCACGGTGATCGGCACGGTGTCGACCGAGGCGAAGGCGGAGATCGCCCGCGCGCACGGCTGCGACCACATCGTCCATTACGGCCGCGAGGACGTGGCCCGGCGGGTGCGCGATTTGACGGGCGGAGCAGGCGTCTCGGTCGTGTACGACAGCGTCGGTAAGGACACGTTCACGAGCTCGCTCGATTCCCTGAAGCGGCGCGGGTTGCTCGTCTGTGTGGGCACGAGTTCGGGCCCGGTCCCGCCGCTCGACGTGGCGAAGCTCGCGGTCAAAGGGTCCGTCTTCGTCACACGCCCGGCGCTCGCCGATTACATCGCCGATCCCGCGGAGAAGGCGGAGCTTGCCGGAGAGCTGTTCGGCCACGTCGCCGCGGGGCGCATCCGGATCGAAATCCATCAACGCTACCGGCTGGAGGACGCGGCGCAGGCGCACCGTGATCTCGAAGCACGCAAGACGACCGGTTCGTCGATCTTCGTCGTCTAGACACCCAGGAGACGCCGCCATGACGAGCGCAGCACGAAGCCGTTCGACGATTCCCCGCCATGCGATACACGGCTCCCTCCAGGTCTCGCCATTGACCTGCACGATTGGCGCCGAACTCGAACACGTGAGCCTGGCCGACGCTGCGCGTGACGACGGGCTCTTTGCGGAGATCCGGGCGCTGCTCTTGAAACACCGCGTGCTGTTCCTGCGCGATCAGGACATCACGCGCGCCGACCACGTCGCCTTCGCGAAGCGCTTCGGCGCGCTCGAAGACCACCCCGTCGCCACCAGCGATCCCGACCATCCGGGGCTGGTCCGCATTTACAAGGACCTGAACAGCCCGCCCGAGCACTACGAGAACGCCTATCACTGCGACACGACGTTTCGCGAAGCGCCGCCGATGGGCTGCGTCCTGCGCTGCGTCGAGACGCCGGCCGTCGGCGGTGACACGATCTGGGTCAACATGGTCGAGGCCTATCGCCGCCTGCCCGAGCCCATCCAGCGGCAAATCGCCAGTCTGCGCGCCAGGCACAGCATCGAGGCGACCTTCGGCGCGGCCATGCCCATGGAGAAACGCCAAGCGCTCGCGGCTCGTTACCCCGACGCGGAGCACCCGGTGGTGCGCACCCACCCGGAGACCGGCGAAAAGGTCTTGTTCGTCAATGCGTTCACCACGCACTTCGTCAACTTCCACACGCCGGACAACGTGCGCTTCGGCCAGGACTTCGCGCCCGGCGCGAGCCATCTGCTGAGTTATCTCATCAGCCAGGCGCAGATCCCCGAGTATCAGGTGCGGTTTCGGTGGAAGAAGAACAGCGTGGCGATCTGGGACAATCGCTGCACGCAGCATTATGCGGTGCAAGATTATTGGCCGGCGGTGCGGAGGATGGAGCGGGCGACGATCGTGGGTGATCGGCCGCGGTGAAGGGGATCTGGGTCAGGTTTTCTCCGGCGCCTCGACCTCGCCCTCGGCCCGCACCTCGGCGACCTCGGCCCAGAGGGCGTCGAGGTCGATCACGAGCCCGGCGCATCCCGGAACCGAATCAATCCGCCCGTCGGTCGACGTGACCTTGTGGATGTACTCGCTCTCCGGTCCGAGTTCGAGGATCTCGAACGATTGAAGCGCAGGATCGACGATCCAGTACCATTTCACGCCGAACGCAGCGTACTCCTTCAATTTCTCCACGCGGTCGCGCCGGGCATCCCGGGGCGTCGCCGAGACGACCTCGACGGCGATGCTCGGAGGCACGCGGATCGGCCCCTCCGCAGGCGGGCGGCGTGATCCGGCGAGGTACACCGTGAGGTCCGGCATGCGCCCCCGCGTGGCCGACACCGCGAACTTCCCCGCGGACCCGGCGACGCGCGCTCCATGCGCGAGCGCCCAGGACCGAAGCAGGTGTGCGAGCCAAACGACGACGACCTCGTGGACGTACCCGGCCATCTCTTCCTCGACGAGCGCGCCATCGACGAGCTCCCCCGGCTCGTCCTCGGGGAGCGCGGCCCACTCCTCGATCGTCATGCGCCGGGGGGACGCACGGTCGGCGTCGTGCGCGACGAAGCTCATGGGGGAAAGTTTACCGAACCTGGATGGGTGTGTCGAGGCGAGGGGGACGCAGACGGGGAGGAGGGCGCGCGACTGTACGAGACGGGTCGCGCGCCTCTCCGATGGAGATCAGGCGTTGGCGGGCGGGAGCGGATGCGAGGGGATCGGTTCTTCCGCGTCGTCCTCGCTGGTGGTCGAGGCGTCGGCCTCGTCGACGGGCGGGAAGAGGACGTCCTGAAGGGCGCGGTCGCGCGGGAATGCGGTGCGGACCTGGCCCATGACCCGGTCGACGGCGTCGTGGTGCGCGTCGCGGAGCGCGAGCTCGGCCTTGAAGACGTCATCGTACGCGGCGAGGGCGGCGACGTGCGTGGCGACGGCCGCCTCGAAGCTCGCGAGCGCGTCCTGGAGCTTCGGGAGCCACACGGCGCGATACGCGGCGATGCCGGCGACCTGCGATTTCGCCAGGCGCTCGACGAGGTCCTTCAGCGGCTTGACCTGGCGTTTTCCGACGGGCTTGAGGATCGGGTTGCAACCTTTCGGAAAGACGCTCGCGCAGATCCGCGCGCGCCTGCCGCCATCCTCGATCTCGGCGGCGCGGAGCGCGGAGCGAACGACGCGCTCGACGCTGAATTCGGCGAAGCGGAGCGCGGCGCGGGTCCTGAGGACCGGAATGCGGAGGACGAGGCGGCTCTCGTACCGGGCCGCGAGCGCATCATTGATCGTGCTGAGATCCGAGGCCGCCGAGGCCGTCTCGGGGAACAACGCGAGGCCCTCGCCAAGCTCGATGCCATACTCGATACGGACATCCGACGCGGCATTGCTGCGATAACTACGCATGATGACTTCCCTGGGCCCAAGGCCCGGTCTGGTTGGTTCCGACAATCCTGCCGAGCGCATCGCGCCGGCGGGTGCACGTTGAACGGAGATGGGGCGTTTTCATTGGGGCAAAAAAGAGCGCAGGAATTCGACGCCGGAGGTGCGCGCGGGGGTCACCACGTGGCAATGGGGACGCGTGACCGTTGCGCGCGGGGGTCGCCGCGCGGCGAGGGGCCCTGGAGAACGTGACGCGAGGGGGTCGCCGCGCGGCGAGGGGGACGGGGCCGCGTTGCAGGAGGGGGTCGCCGCGTGGCGAGGGGGACGAGTGACCGTTGCAGGAGGGGGTCGCCGCGTGGCGAGGGGGACGGGTGACCGTTGCGCGAGGGGGTCGCCACGTGGCGAGGGGCGCGCGTGGACCTTGCGCGAGGGGGTCGCCGCGTGGTGAGGGGGAAGAGGAGGAGACGAGGGGGAAGCAAGGCGAGCGGCATGGTCCAGCGGGAGCAACAGGTTCCTGTTGTAAGGACGACCGCATGGAGTTAGCGTGGGTGCACACCTTTCCACCCCACGGAGCCAGCACGTGATCCCCTCCGCGCCGTCCTCGCCGCCCAACTGTGAGGGACGGCCATGAAGCTCATCGTCGATATTGAACTCGAGCAAGTGAAGCTGGGGAAGGAGGCGCCGCTGAAGGGGCAGTGGCTGGACTTTTATGCGGCGCTCGCACTCGCGCGAACCGGGAAGCGCAGAGATGCGGACTTCGTGACAGCGGAATCCCTCTCGAGGGTGGGAGCGTGGCAACACAAGAAGGTTGAAAGTGTTGGCAAAGAGATCGCGCGCCACCTCGGCGACCTCGCCGTGAAAGGGATGGGTGACCTCATCGAGCATCAGGGCAGGACGATCGCATGGAAGCTCGTGATGCCGGCGAAAGCGATCGTCCTGAAGCCGAACCCGAGCGAGGTCCACGCGTGGATCGAGGCGAGGACAAGAGAATTCTCCACGCCGAAGGGCTGGGTCGGGGACCTGCGTACGCTGGTCGAATGTGTGGCGATGCTGCAACAGGGCAAGGCGGAGGATGTCATCGATCGGCTCAAGGATTGCGCCGCGTCGCAGACAGAACCCACGATTTGTGCCTGGAGGGCGTTCCTTCGGGGGCGTGCAGCATATCAACACGAAGACGACGATGATGATCAAGTCCTATCCGATCTCGTGACCGAATGGTCGCGCAGCAAAGACGCGCCGGGTAGGACCGTGCACGCTCGCTTGCGCGCTCTTCTTGCCCTTCGTTATCGTTTCGAGGACCCGGAAGCCACCCTCGCTTCCCTTGCCAAGCTCGCGACGGATCTGGAGCTCCGCGGGGACATCGCGTCGCTCGGTACCGTCATCAACGCCATGGGTATTCTCGCTCGTCGTGCTGGCAAGACGGAGCTTTCGACGTCGCATCACATGCGTGCGGCGGCTCTCTTTGGGCTGGTAGGCGACCACCAATCGCTTCAAGCTGCCCTCTTCAACCTCGCGTTATGCCGGTGGACGGAGCTCCGTGCGCGCAATCAGAAGCCCGACGAGGACGTCCTCGAGTTGATCGAGTTATGCCTGCACGTCTGCTCGCAATTCGGGGTGGGAAAGGATTCCGCACAGGCCGAGATCTGTGGTGCCCAGTGGGCATTCGAGATGGGTGACACCCAGCGCGCCCGGCGATATCTGGCCGAGGCCGAGCATGCGCTGCAGTCCATCGAGAACACCTATGATCACGCGTGCTTCTTCGAGGTTCGAGCGTTGATCGACAGCGCATCTCCTGCGATCGAGGGCGACCCGATACGCGACTTGAAGACCGCGAGATCACTCTATGTGAGTTGTGGTGATCAGGATTCGGTGCGGCGCGTTGACCGGCTCCTGTCAACAGACCCGCGCCGCCCGAACAGGAAACCATGAACGCAAAGAACCATGACGTACGCCGACCCCCGATCGGCATCAACCTCGGACTGCTCGGCGTCGGTATCTTCGCTACGAGGCTCGCGAGCCACGACGCGTTCGGCAGCTTGGCCATCCTGGAGTACCTCAAAACGAGACTGCATTTCAATGCCGTGGAACTCTCCGGTTTCCTCGCGACAGCAGCAGTGGCGCTTTGTGCCAAACCTTTCCTCGCCCTCTTGATGGAGCGGATGTCGTGGCGAGATGTCTCGCCACGCGATTGTATCCTGTACGCGGGCCTGCTCGGTGCCGCCGCCTGGGCGGTTGCGCTCACGGTCGCGACGTCCAAAACGTTCCTCCTGTCGATGCTGTTGCTCGCAAGTGCGGCAAACGTATGCATTGCGATCATCTTGGATGGCGCTCTGGCCGTCGAGGGCCGCCGCTCGAACACGGTCGCGCACATCAGCGCCATTCGAAAATTCGGCATCACGGTTGCCATCATGCTCGGATCGCTCATCAGCGGGGTTCTCGCGTCGGATTCTCTGCATCGAACATGTGCTGTAGGAATCGCGCTCATGCTCGGCTTGGCTGCGGGTTCGCGCCTCTTGCCCGCGACCACGTTCGGCCGCTCCATTCATCTGGACGACAGTCCCGACGAGCCGCGTCCGGCATTTCGTGATGACGCAGGCAAGCTCGGCGCTGCCGTGTTGATGACCGGGTTGTTTTCGATCGCCCCTGCATTCGACACGCTTCTCGTGCTTCACCGGGGTGGCGTGCTCGGGTTTTCCCCGGCCCAGATAGGCACACTGAAAGCGACGAACGAAGCGGCGTGCCTTATTTCGGTATTATGTTATCCCCTGGTGGCTGCTCGCATGGCTCCCCGGACGCGTCTATCGCTGGGGATCCTCGCCTTTGCGGCGAGCCTGCTCGTCTACCTCCCAAACGCGTCGTACGCCTTGTCCTTCCTCGCGGAGATTGCCAATGGCCTCATGGGAATGTTTTGCCTCGTCGCGTTGCAAGAGCTCGCGGTCCGGGGCGCTCCACGTGGACACGAGATGCTCGGCGTCGCATGCGTCGTTGGCGTGGGAGGTGTTGCCTATCGTCTGTCCGATGTGCTCGGCGCCCACATCGCCGAGTCCTTTCATCTTTCGCTGCCCCAAATGATCGTTCTATGCGCGGCCGCATCCGCGTCCACGTTCCTCGTCGTCCCGCTCCTTCCGCCGTCGCTCTTCGGGGACGTCGCAAGAAGCGCAGGCGAGATGTCGCGTCGAGCGACGTGAACGTCCCCTCTCGAGCGAGGCACTTCCTTGCACGAGCGCACCTCCCCTCTCCGCGCGTCCGTCGAGTAGACGTTGTGAAACGCTGTGAACGATGCGCTGCTGCTAGGGTCCCACCTGTGAGCGCGTCGTGCGCGGTCCCGAAGGGTTCCTGATGCGCACGCGCTCGCATGGGGACAATCGACAGCAAGCAAGGAGGGATTCATGTCTTTGGGCAAAACCAGCGCGATGGTGGTCGTCATCCTCATCGGAGCGAACGCGATGCTCCCCGGCTGCTATGCGGACCCTGAAGGCGAGCCGCTGACGCAAGAGGCGCTGCCGGATGACGTGGAGTGGCAAGAGACGGACGATACGAGCGAGGCGTCCGACGCCTTGACGTGCACCACGACCACCTATTGGACCCCCACGCCGGCCAGCGAGACCGACTACAGCGGCACCCAGTACAACGGCAGCATCAGCACCGGTATCCGAGTCGAGGTGCGCCAGAGCGGCACGGGGCTCGAGGCTCGTGTATGCAAGTCCAGCGGGAGCTTCAGCAACGACATCGCGTTCAGCATCTACGACGGCGCGACGAGCAGCTCCGTCGGCACCTACGTCTGGAACCTCTCCACGAATGGAAAGACGTGTTCATCCTGGGTATTCCTCAGCAACAGCAATGCCTACTCCCCAGGGCAGCAATTCGGAGGGATCTGGCAAGTCGTGTCCCCCGCGAGCTCCGCGAGCGGCTGGAGCTTTCCCTACAGCGGGTGCTCCGTCTCTGGGAGCCCTGGAGGAACTTGCTGGAACGGCGTCAGTATAACAATGAACCGAACCTGCAAGCTTTAAGGCTCGACACGACACCCGCCAACCGCGGGTCGGGATGACGCTGGCCTCGCCACACAACTTCATGCGCTCGATTCGATCCACGACGAGCGGCCTCTCTACCCCCGCTTCCTCCGACGCAACAGCCCTTCCTGCGCGGTAGACGCCACGAGCCGCCCATCCCGCGAGAACACGCTGCCCCGCACGAGCCCACGCGCCCCTGACGCCGACGGGCTGTGGATCACGTGCAAGAGCCAGTCATCCATGCGGAAAGGCCGGTGGAACCACATCACGTGATCGATGCTGGCGACCTGCATCGAGAAATCGAACCACGTGACGCCATGCGGGCGCAGCGCGGTGGTGACGAAGGCGTGGTCCGACGCGTACGCGAGCAAGTACCGGTGCAGCGCCGGATCGTCGGGCAGGGCGCCGGCCGCGCGGATCCAGATGGCCTCGTGGGCCTCTTTTTTCTCCGGATGAAAGGGGTCGATCGGGCTCACGTGGCGAATCTCGATCGGCTGCTCGGCGACGGCGCGGGTGCGGAAAGGCTCGGGGATCTTGTGCGCCAGGCGGCTCCAGATCTCGCGCTGGCTCGAAAGCCCGTCCGGGCCGGGGACGTTCTCCATGCTGTCCGCGTGGTCCAATCCCTCCTCTTCGACCTGGAAAGAGGCGGACATGTTGAAGATGGGCTGGCCATTCTGGATGGCCACCACGCGGCGGGTCGTGAAGCTCTGTCCGTCGCGGATGCGATCGACGTCGTAGACGATCGGCTTGCGCGCGTCGCCAGGGCGGAGGAAATACGCGTGGAGCGAATGGACCTGGCGCTCGGGGGGCACGGTCTGCGCAGCGGCCGAGAGCGCCTGGCCGAGCACCTGACCGCCAAAAACCTGGCCCCAGCCGAGGTCCTGGCTCTGGCCCCGGAACAGGTTGGTTTCAATCCTCTCCAGCGAGAGCAGCTCGATCAGCTCCGTCAGCACGCGGGTCATGGTGCTGTGCGTCATAGTGGACGCCCGGCCCGGCCGGCAAGAGAGCGAGGCTCCAGGGAGCGTGAAAAGTTTCGGGGAGCGTCTCCGGGGTGGAACGGGAACCCGTCAATCGCGCGACGGGAGCACGCTGGCCCCCGCGAACACCTTGAGGCTCCCGATCCGGTCCACGTAAATCGCCACGTCCTGCCCCGTCCCCCACTGGACCCGCAAGAACGGCCACGCATAGGCCCGGACCACGTGGCGCACCACGCTCGCGCCGGCACCGATCGCCGCGAGGCCCGCGAGCCCTTTGTCGATCGTGTCTGCGAAATCATGGCCGTGGAAGTCGGGCCGAACGAGACGCTCGCCGCCGCGATACGCCGAACCGACGACACGGCTCGTGAGGTCGTGGCAACGCAGCTCTTCGGGTAACGCCTGCTGGAACTGGATGTCTTGCTCCAGGCGACTCTCCAGCCCGAAGAGCGCCGGCACCGCCGTGATGTACGTGGGCATGTAGGCCTCGCTCAAGAAGGCCGGCGCGTCCGTGTAATAGCGGAGCCGCACCCGGTTCGACTTCGCCGTGCCGCCGCACGTCGGGCACGGGATGTATCCATTGGCGCACGAGCAGGGCGACAGGAAGATCGTACCCCTGCCCTCGCAGACACGGCAGGGCCGTTTGCCCGGCGTCGCCGCGCACGCCGTGCACGGGCCGCCGCCGAGGTCCGCTTCGAGCCGTACATGGTGGCGCACCTCGAGATCGTCCGGCACCGAGGGCTCGCCGCGCTCGAGCGTCGTAGGCGCGCCCTCCGCGTCCTCCGCCCAGCTCGTGCGCCGGATCAACGCCGCGTGCACGACCAGCATCGCGAGCCGCTCCACCAAGACCGGCTCCCCTGCCGGCAGCGGTAGCCGCGCACGCGCCGTGTCGAGTGTCGGGAAATACGATTCGAGCGATGACATGTCCCGGAGGAGGCCAGCCTTGTCGCGCGCCGTCAAGGGAAGAGCCTCCCATGCCCCCGCGGCTCTGTTACCATGCACGGCGGAAGGGCATTCGGGTGTGATGATGGCAACGTTCGGGCTCGGCAAGATCGTCCTCTACGCAGCGGACCCCGAAGCCGTGAGCGCGTTTTATGCGCGCGCCGCGGGGCTCTCGTTTGATCGGGTGGAGGGGACACGGCGCTACGAGTCGATGAGCACGGGCGGGACGTCGCTCGTCATTGATCTCGCGCTCGAACCCCTCTCGCGAGGCCGCAGGGAATGCGCGCTTTCGCTGCGCGTGCCGAACCTCCAGGCCGTCGCGTCGAGCCTGCGCGAGGACGGCATCGACGTGGGGCCGATCCTCGAAAGGCCCTCGGGCGTCTTCGCGTCGCTCAAGGATCCGGACGGCCGGGACGTCGAGCTGTGGGAGCCCCGCGCCAAACCCGTGAGCGTCGCGCCGCCGCCGCTGGTGGACAAACCCGCCCTCGACGCGCCCCCGCTCCCGCCCGCGCCGGTGCCGCTGCCGCCCGATCTGCCGGCGTTGGTCGACAAACCGGCGCCCGTGGAGCCGCCCGTGATTGTCGACAAACCCGCGATCGTCGAGCCGCCTGCCCTCGTGGACAAGCCGCCGGTGCGCCTGGAGATGCATTCGGCGCTCGACCTCGATAAGGAGGCCGCGGCAGCGACCGAGAGCGCGACGAAAGCCGAAGGCGAAGGCGCCGCGGCCGAGGCGAAGCGCGGGACCGAGCCGCCTCCGCCTCCGCCGATGATGGGCGCGCCGGGGCCGGTGGTCACGGCGGCGCGGCCGGCGAAGATCTCGACCCAAGGCGGCACGAAGATCTCGCTTTACGGCGCGAACTTCGCCGACGGCTGCCGCGTGCTCGTCGACGGCGACGATTGTACGAACCCGAAACGGCTCGACGATTTCACGCTGGAGATCGAGGCGCCGCCGCACGCGCCGGGGTCCGTCGAGATCGTGATCGAGAACCCCGACGGGCAGCGCTCCGTCATTCAGATCGTCTATGATGACGGACCGTCGATCGAGCGGTTCTCCCCGCTCGAAGGCTCGCCGCGCGGCGACACCGAGGTCGTGGTCGAAGGCCGCAACTTCGAGGAGGGCTGCCGCGTCACGTTCTTCGGAAACCGCGCGCCCGAGGTCGTCTTCGAGAGCCCCTCGCGCATCCGGTTCGTGACGCCGCCGCAGGAGCAGCTCTTCCACGGCGAGCTGCGCGTGACGAACCCCGACGGCCTCTCCGCGCTCGCGGCCGAGCTCTTCACCTATCGGCTCGCGACGCCGTACGCGCGCGAGGTCTCGCCCGCGTCGGGCCTCGTCGGCGGCTCGAAGCGCGTCGCCGTGACCGGCGTCGATTTCCACCCGCAATGCGTGGCGCGGCTCGGCGGCAAGCCGGCCACCGTCACGTTCCGCAGCGCCGAGTCGCTGGAGCTCGTGACGCCGCGGGCGAACGAGCCGGGCCTGGTGGACCTCGAAATCGAGAATCCCGACGGGCAAATCACCAAGCTCGAAGGCGCCTTCACGTACGAGGCCGAGCCCACGCCGCCGCTGCTCGTCGAGGTGCGCCCCGACCGCGGCTATTGCGCGGGTGGGCAAACGATCCGGCTCGCCGGCGACAATTTCGAGGCGGATACGGTGGTGCGCATCGGCGAGGTGCGGGCCATTTCGCGGACGCGCTCGCGGCACGAGATCGAGGTGGAGCTGCCGCAAAGGACGCAGCCGGGCCTCGTCGCGATCGAGCTCGTCGATAGGTTCGGCATCGTCGTGCGCCGCGAGGATGCCTTCACGTACGAGTCGCGCCCGGCGCCGCGCGTCGACGGCGTCACGCCGCGCAATGGCCCCATGGTCGGCGGGACGCGCATCGTCCTCGAAGGCGACTTTTTCGATGAGCACGTGTTCGTGCGAATCGGCGGGCAAGCGCCGAAGCGCGCCGTCGTCCGCTCAGCCACGATGATCGAAGCCGTGACGCCGCCGTCGCGCATGTCGGGGTTCGTCGACATCGAGGTCGGCCGCGGCGACGCGGGCAACACGGTCGTAAAGAATGCATTCCGCTACGACCCCTCGCCCGCCCCCGCGATCGACTCCGTCGCGCCGAACAAAGGCTCGGTCGAGGGCGGCACCGAGGTCAGCATCGAAGGGAAAAACTTCGTCGCCGAGTCGGCCGTGCTCTTCGGCGGCAAGCCTGCCCAGCGCGTCAAATTCGTCTCGGCCTCGACGCTCGAAGTCAAGACGCCGCCGGGCAAGAACGGCGAGATGGTCGACGTCGTCGTGCGCAATCCCGACGGCAAAGAGGCCATCACGAAGCGCGCGTTCTTGTACGACGCGCGTTATCGTTCCTGACGTCTCCGCCTCGCGGGCCTGCGCACGCAGCCGATCACGTGCCCCGGAGGAAAGCTTTTCTGCGGGGCGAATGGCCCGTGAGGCGCCTCAAGGCGCCTTCGTGACCGCCCACTCCTTCACGATCCCGATCTTGTCCGCCGGGAGCTTCTTCTCGTAGTTCGGCGGCGGCATCGATCGTTCGTCGGCCACGCGCGCGATCACGCGGTCGACGAGGCCGAGCACGACGTCGTAGTTCTCGAAATCGATCTTCGGCGCGCCGCGCGTCCCCGACGCGTGACAATCGGCGCAATACTCGCGCATGATGGGCTTGACGTCCGTGAGAAAGGAGAGCGGCGTGCCGAGCGCGAGCTTCTGCGTCGTCTTCCCCTCGCCCGTCCACACGTCACCGATCTTGTCGACGGCGAGCGAGCGCGGCGCCTCGGCCGGCCCGAGCGTCGCCACGATCTCCGGCACCTCGCCCGCGCGCACGCGGAGGACCCAATCGCCCGCGAGCGCGTACAAGCGCTGCTTGCTCGCGTCGAGCGCGAACGCGTCGATCCCCGTCGCAGACCCGCCCTCGGCGGCGAGCGGATACAGCGAATACTCGCCGCTCGGCGAGCGCTCGACGAGCCCCGCGTCGGAGGCGAAATAGACGAGCGAGCCGTCCTCGCACGCGAGGCTGCCGCACGCCATGGCCTGGACGAACCCTACGTCGAAGACGAGCGGATACGCCTTGCCGCTCGCCTTGTCAATCTCGTACACGCGTTCGCCATACGCCAGATACACACGCTCCTTCTGCGCGAGGACGGCCGTGGGCCGGCCCGCCTCGCCCTCGACGGTCCACGCCACGAGCGCGCCGCCGCCGAGTTCGTAAGCGCCTTGTTCCGTGCGAATCGCGAGGTGCGTCTCGGCCGTGCCGTCACCGTCGTCGTCGGCCACGCGCGCGCGCATCGCCTGAATGCCGAGCGGCGCGAGCTCCGCGGCGCCGAGCGATCGCTGGAGCACGCCGCCCGGCGTGAAAAACACGCCGGCCTCGGCCGCGACGAGCACGCCGTTTTCATACCCGGCCATCGCGCGCACGGCGCCGGTCTCGCTCGGCAAATCGGGCGCGTCGCCGACGATGGGCAGGAGCGTCGGGCCCGACGCCGCGAGCTCGTAAACGCCCGTCGTCGTGCCCACGGTGACGAGCGCGCCCTGGCTGCCCATCGCGGTCGAGTATCCCTCGATCGTAAATGTGGCGCTCTCGGGTTCGTTGTTCGAGGTCGTGGGCGCGCCGTAGACGACGGCAAGCTCGGGCGGGCCGCCGCTCCCGCCGCCGCTCGGGCCGGCATTCGTGGGAGGCGCCTCGCCGCAAGCCGCCGTTGTGATCACGGAGAGCATCGCGACGAGATGCAGGAGGTGTCTGCGCAGCATTCTTCGCTGGGACTGTAGATGGAGGGAGTCGAGCACGGCCTGGCAGGATAACAAATTTCGTCCCCACGCCCAAGAGATGGTTGACGAAGCGTTATGGCTCGGTTCCACTAGACCCTGGCCCGCTGCGCCCGCGGTGCCCCCCTCAGACCCCGAGCCGTACCCCCCATGAAAAGCAAACGACGCTGGCAAGCGCTATGCTTTGCCCTCCTCGCGGCCGCGCCTTCCGTGGCGCTCGCCGACGAGGGTGAGCAATGTTTTTTGCACCGGGAGCTCCCCATCGAACGGCAGCTCCGACGCCTCTCGATTGATCTGCGCGGGACCGTGCCCGACGTCGCTGAATACGACGCGGTCGCGAAGCTCTCGGAGCTGCCCGACGCGCTCCTCGACGAGTACCTCGCGAGCGACGCCTTCCGCGTGCAGATCCGTCGTTATCACGAGAGCCTGCTCTGGACGAACCCGGCCCCGGCCCTCGCCGACGTGGGTTTCTCGCTGAGCACCGTCAACTTCGACGGGAGCCCGGTCTACTACGTCCCCGGCCAGGGCAAGTCCGCGCTCTTCCGCGGCGGCGACGGCACGCATACCTGCCAGAACAAACCCCAGGACGCGCTTGGGTACGATCCCGTGACCGGAATGCCGATCGTCGAGCCCATGGGCAACGACGCCGCGGGCGCGTGGTCCGCCGAGGGCTGGGTCGAGGTGCATCCATTCTGGGAGGCCGACCCGGCGAAAAAGGTGAAGGTCTGCGCGTTCGACGCCCAGACGACGGCGACGTACACCCTGCCGCCCGGGGATCCGGACGCGGGGACGCATTCGTGTGATCACCTGCTCGCCACGAACAAGGCGAAGTCCTGCGGCTGCGGCCCGGAGCTCAGCTATTGCATGCCGGCCGGCGTCGTGCAGCCGCTCGTGCACGCCGCGCTGCGCGAGCAGTTGCTCCGGCTCGTCGACGAGCACACGAACGGGACGCAGCCGTATTCGGGGCTGCTCACGACGAAGCGCGTTCATTACAATGGTCCGCTCGCGTTCTACTTCAAGTATCACGCGCAGCGGCAGACGCTCTCGCGTACCCAGAACGAGCACCAGGCGTCGGACGGCCCGCTGCCCGACCTCGCGTTCACGGACGTGGATACCTGGGTCGCCGTGGAACGCGAGGCGCCGCACGCGGGCCTCTTGACCCTGCCCGCGTTCCTCCTGCGCTTTCAGACGAACCGCGGCCGGGCGAATCGCTACCGGATCGCGTTCCTCGGGCAATACTTCCAGCCGCCGAGCACGAAGGACACGAACTGCGCGAAGGAAAGTGACGACCTCACGCGCCGCTGCGTCTGCCGGAACTGCCACTTGACGCTGGAGCCGATCGCCGCGTACTTCGGGCAATTCACGGAGGCCGGCAGCATGTCCTTGCGTGATTTCGCCCGCGAATACCCGACCCGCAAGGCCTGCGCCCAGGGCATCGCGCCGCAGAACGCGGGGTGGTGCGACCGTCATTACGTGGCGATCCCGGACGAGACGGACCCCGATCTGAGGCCGTACACGCTGAAGGCGCTCCAGTACGCCGACGACGAGCATCCGGAGATCGGGCCGCATTTCGAGGCGGGCCCGGCCGATCTCGTGAAGGCCGACATCGAGAGCGGGCGCTTCCACGAGGTGGCCATCGAGCACCTCTTCTCGTACCTCATGAAACGCGAGCCGAACCTCGACCCGACGACGGGTGATTACGAGGGCGACGCGCTCGCCAAGATCGCCGCGGACTTCCGGGTCCACGACGACATTCGTCAGGCGGTCCGGGACCTCGTCAAGCTGCCCGCCTACCGGAGGATGCCATGAGCGCGTCTCGCCTCACGTACCTCGTCGCGCTCGCCGCGCTCACCGCGGCCGCGTGCACGAAAGAAGCGCCGGACGCCGGCACGAAAGGCCCCGCGGATCCCTGGGAAGCGCCCTCGGTCACCGCAAACGGCGAGACCGAAAAGGCCCCCGAAGACCTCGGCGGCGGCGATCTCCCGGGCCCCGCGGCCGGGGTGCGGCGCCTGCGCATCGACACGCTCCAGGCCGCCATGACGAAGGTCGCCGGAAACGACGTGTACGGCGCTCCGATCTTCTGGCGCGTCAACAACCGTGACGGGTTCAGCGACCTTGCATTCGGCAGGGCGCTCGGCCGGCCCGATTATCAGACCTCGACCGAGGAGAGCACGGTCTCGAACGCGCTCTACCTCAAGTTCGTAGGGGACGCGGCGCGCGACATCTGCATGCAAATGGCGAAGAACGACATGAAGCGCGCAGGCGCTTCCCGCGCGCTCTTCCCGAAGGCGCCCGTGGACGGGACCGCGACGGACGCCGAGGTGACGGAGAACCTGCAATACGTGGTCCTCCGCTTCCTCGGCCTGCGCGTGGCCGCGGACGACGCGATGGTCACGAACCTGCGCGCCGTCTACGACGCGGGCGTTTCGAGCGTCGCGTCGCCGAACGGCAGCGAAATCACGGCCGCAGCCGAGGGATGGCGGGGCGTGTGCGTCACGCTCTTCGAGTCTCCCCTTTTCCACAACGATTGAGGAGGAACACGCCATGAGCCAAAAAGGCCAGTTTTCACGACGCACGCTCCTCGGCGCGCTCGGCGCCGCGAGCGGCGCGCTCCTCCTCGACGGTCTGCTCGGCCTGCGCCACGCGCGCGCGGACAACGTCGATCCGGACACCGCTCCGCTCCTCGTGATGTGCGAGTTCTCGGGCGGCTGGGACACGCTGTATAGCCTCGACCCGCGCAACCACCACGATTTCGGCGAGCCCGCGGGAGGCATTTACACGGGCTTCGACATGGTGACCGACGGGCCCACGAAAAAGGTCATCGAGGACGAGACGGGCGGCACGGGCCTCGTGAAGCCCGTGGGTTCGAGCGTCGCCTACGGGCCCACGATGTCGAAGCTCGCGAACACGCACTATAAAGATCTTTGCGTCGTGCGTGGCATGAGCATGGGCACGCTGACGCACGAGGTCGGGCGGCGGTATTTCCTCACGGGCAAGTTCCCGCGGGGCCTCGCCGCGAGCGGCAGCTCCCTGGAGACGTGGTGGGCGGCGGCCTCGGGCCTGCTCGACCATCACGAGATTCCGAACCTCGTCGCGGGCGGCGCGGAGACGTACAACGAGGGGCTCTCGCCGCTCGCGAGTGGGCTCTCGGTGCCGAGCTACAACGAGATGCTGCAGGTGCTGCGGCCGCTCAATGCGTCGCTCTCGCTCGACGGCAAGGTGGAGCAGGCCGCGGCGAAGTTCCACCACGACGACTCTTGCCTGCACCAGCAGCTCGACGCCCGGGGCAAGCAAATCTCGACGCACCTGTCGGCGTGGCGCTCGGCGCAGACGCTGGCGAACGGCGGGCTCTGGAAGCATTTCGATTTCAAGCCGAACCCGCCCGCCACGAGCCAGCTCGCGAAGCTCTACGAGACGTTCGGCGTGAACCCGGCGAACCCGGGGGCGACGCTCGCGGGGCAACCGAAGGGCCAGGCCGCGCTGGCGGCGCAGGCGCTCGTGAATGGCATCTCGCAGGTCGTCCTCCTGCGGCTCGTCAACGTCACGGACGCCCATTTCGACGACGATTGGCCCTCGAACCACCCGGCGCGGCAGCGAGCGGGCTTCGACGCGGTGAGTGATCTCATCACGTACCTGAAGAAGACGCTCGATAGCAATGGCAAGCCCTACTGGGATCGGACGACGCTGCTCTGCTTCTCGGAGTTCGCGCGCACGCCCCGGATCAACCAGCAAGGCGGCCGTGATCACCACCTCGCGTCGTCGTGCCTCGTCGCGGGCAAGGGCATCCGAGGCAACATGGCGATCGGCGCGACGCGGGACACGAACTACGACGTGCGCCCGATCAACCTCGACACCGGCGCGCCGGACGACGAAATGGGCACGATCGTGAAACCGTCGGACGTGCACGCGACCATCCTCACGGCCGCGGGTTTGCCCTACGATCACATCTCGAACCAGGATCCCAAGCTCATCAAGGCGATGCTGAAGAACGCCTGAAAGGGCTCGATGACGGAGAAGGGCCTCGCGCGGGGGATTCGCCCGGGCGAGGCCCTTTTTCCTTTCAGATGGGATCGAGCACGGGCGTCGGCGTCGAGAGGAACGGCAGGCCACTGCCGAGCTGCCCGTAATACGCCGCGCCCCAGCAGGAGAGCACGCCGTCCTGCGCGATGCCGCAGGTGTGCTCGTTGCCGAGGGAGAGGACCTTCCACGGGCCGACGCTCGGTATCTTCTGCGGCGCGTTGAAGCTCGATAGGTTGCCGAGGGCGAGCTGGCCGAAGGAGCCGACGCCCCAGCAATGAAGGTCGCCGTTTTTCTTCGTGGCGCAGGTGGACAACCCTT
Organism: Polyangium sorediatum; assembly: GCF_029946465.1. Classification (NCBI taxonomy): domain Bacteria; kingdom Pseudomonadati; phylum Myxococcota; order Polyangiales; family Polyangiaceae; genus Polyangium; species Polyangium sorediatum. The sequence goes on along the minus strand of NZ_JARZHI010000001.1, from coordinate 449,025 downwards.
GCCCGAGGAACGGCCGCGCCCAGTCGGTCGCATTGCCGACCTGCATGGGCGTCATCATCGGCGTGACGGCATTGCCGAGGCCGAGCTCGCCGTTGTTGTTGCGGCCCCAGCACCAGAGGGTGCCGTCGAGGCGCACGCCGCAGGTGTGATTCGCGCCCGCGTCGATCGCCGCATAGGTCCCGGGGACGGGCTTCGGCACGTTCACGGGGGAGACGACGTCGCCCTGCCCGAGGTGGCCGAGGTTGTTCAGGCCCCAGCAAGAGACATTGCCGCCCTCGCGGAGGCCGCAGGTGAAATCGCCGCTCGCCGCGACGTCGAGCCAATCGGCGGGCTCGGCCGGGGCGATCTGCTTCGGATCGGTCCGGGTCGCCGTGGAGGCGTCGCCGAGCTGGCCGCTCGCATTGCGGCCCCAGCACCAGAGGGTCTTGTCCTGACGCACGGCGCAGGTGTGGTTGTATCCCGCGGCGATTTCGACCCAGGGCGATTCGTTGCCGGCGGTGGGATTCACGGCCGTGGGGAGGAGCTGGCTCGTCACGACCGGCCCATTGCCGAGTTCCCCATTTCCGTCGAGGCCCCAGCAATACGGGACATCCGGACCGCTGCCGCCGTCGCTCGCGATGCCGCAGGAGTGTGTGCGGCCGAGCGTGATCCGCTTCCAGACCTTGCCCGCGCCGATCTCCACGGGCGTGACGCGCGTGCGCGTCGTGCCGTCGCCGAGGTGGCCGTAGACGTTGCGGCCCCAGCAGAAGAGCTTTCCGCCGGTGCGAATGCCGCAACCATTGTCGAGCTGCGTGTCGACCCGCTCCCAGTCCGTATCCGCGGAGATGGGCGTGACCTCGGTCCGGTCCGCGGAGAAACCCAGACCGAGGGCGCCGCGGCTCGCCGAGCCCCAGCAGAGGAGGTCGCCGGTTTGCCGGACGCCGCAGGCGAAGCGCAGACCACTGGAGAAGGAGACCCAGTCGCTGATGTTGGCGACGGGCAAGGGGGCCAGGAGCGGCGCCTCGTTGTCCGGCTGGCCGGTTTGTCCGACGCTGCCATCTCCCCAGCAATGGAGCTCGCCGCTCGTCTTCTGGCCGCAGCCGGCGAGGTCGCCGACGTCCAGGTTCGCGGACCAATCCGTGGCCATGTCGGCGGCTTTGGGCGTGAGGACCGTCGCGAGCAAACCGTCGCCGACCTGACCGACGGAGTTCGCGCCCCAGCAATGGCGCGTGCCGTCGGTCTTCGCGGCGCAGGTAAACGCGTTGCCCGTCGAGACGCTCGCCCAGGTGGTGGCGGCGGTGAACTCCTGCGTGGGCACGAGGCGCTGCCCGGCGTTCGTGTTGTCGCCGAGCTGGCGCGCATTGTTGAAGCCCCAGCAATGAAGCGTCCCGTTCGTTTTGACGCCGCAGGTGAACTCCGTCCCCGCCGAGACCATCGACCACGGGCCCGCGTCGACGAGCACGGGGGAGAGCGCGTTGTTCGTGGTGTTGTCGCCGATCTGGCCGCGGTTGTTCTGGCCCCAGCAATACAGCGCGCCGCCCGTCCGGATCCCACAAGCGTGGGTCGAGCCGGCGCTGAGGGATACCCAGTCTTCGTAGCCGCCCGCGCCGATGGCCGGCGTGGATTGCGCGACGCCGAGGCCGTCGCCGATCTGGCCGACGCTCCCCGAGCCAAAACACGAGATGCGCTTGGTCTCGTCGAGCGCGCAGGTGAACGTGCCGCCCGCGCTCACGGAGACCCAGTTCGTCGCGCCGGAGGCGGGCACGGGGCGCAAAAAGACCTGGTCCGACGTGCCGGTGCCGACCTGCCCGCTCGTGTTGAGGCCCCAGCAATGCAGGGTCTTGTCGGTGCGGATGGCGCAAGCGTGGTATTGGCCCGCGGAGACGGACGAATACTTCGCGTCGCAGGTCTTGCCGTCGCCGGAGAAACCCGCGGGGCAGGCGCACTGGAACCCGCCCAGCATGTTCGTGCAGGTCGCGTTCGTGTCGCAGTCGTGGAGGAGCGTCGCGCATTCGTCGACGTCCGCGCACGTCTTGCCGTCGCCCTCGTACCCGGGCTTGCACGTGCAGGTGTAAAACCCCGGCGTGTCGACGCATTCGGCGTCGGGCGCGCAATCGTCGAGGCCGAGCGCACACTCGTCGACGGCGAACGGATCACCACCCGCGCCGCCGCTGCCGCCGCTCCCGGCGCCGCCTGCGCCACCACTTCCGCCTGCGCCGCCGCTGCCGCCACTACCGCCTGCGCCTGCGCCCCCGCCTCCGCACGCGGCGGCGGCGAGCGACACGAGGACAAACCACGCCCGAGCCCTTGCGCCTCGCAACATCAACACCGATCTCCTTCAGATGAATTCAATAGGACGCCGCGATGGGGACGGGCGTGAACGCGAGCCCGTCGCCGCGCGCATTTTGACCGATCTCCCCGGATCCCCAGCACGCGAGGTTGCCCGCCTGCGTGACGCCGCAGGCATGGCCGAAGCCGAGGGTCGTCACGACGAACGCCCCCGAGAGCGCCGTCGGCACCTTGCGCTGGCCCGTGTCCCCGAGCCCGAGCTGGCCGACGTTGTTCGCGCCCCAGCATTGCACCCCACCGCCCACCTTGCCGGCGCACGTCGACGCGTTGCCCGCGACGACGAAGGCCCAATCCGTGGCCACGCCGATCTGCACGGGGGATGGCCGATCGACGGCGGTGTTGTCCCCGAGCTGGTTGTTCGCGTTCCGGCCCCAGCACCAGAGCGTGCCGTCCTTCTTGATCGCGCAGGTGTGGTTGACGCCGGCCGCCACGGGCCCCTTCCAGTCGTCGCCCAGCAAATACGGCGCGGTCTTGCCGGCCGCCGGCATTCCATTGCCGACCTGCCCCTCCACATTCCGGCCCCAGCAATAGAGCGACCCCGTGGCCCGCGCGGCGCACGTGTGGTATTGACCGGCCGCCACGCTCACCCAATCGGTGGGCGGCGCCTCGCCGGTGACGATCTCGAGCTGGATGAGGTTGCCGAGGGCCGGGTTTTTCATGCCGACCTGCCCTTCGTTGCTGCGCCCCCAGCACCAGAGCGTCCCGTTCGTCGCGATGGCGCAGTTGTGCTCCTCGCCCGCAACGAGCTCCTTCCATTGGAGCGCTTCGTAAGGCTTGCCCGTCTTCAGGATCTCGGCAAACGACGTCGCCGGGGTGTTCGTCCCCCGGCCGAGCTGGCCCTGCGCATTGCGGCCCGAGCAGGCGAGTTTGCCCGTGGCTGTGAGGATGCACATGTGCTGGCGGCCAGGGGCAGCCATTGCGGCAGCCTCGAACTCGACCTTCGCCGGGGCGGAGCGGGTCTTGTTGTCGCCGAAGCCGAGCTGACCGCTCTCGTTGTTGCCCCAGCATTGAAGCTCGCCCACGCCGTTCACGGCGCAGCCCGATTCGCCGTACGCGGCGACATTCGACCACGTCGTGTCCGCGCCGATGTTGGCGGTCGCGGTCCACAGGCTCATCGCGCCGTCGCCGAGCTGGCCATAGATGCGCGATCCCCAGGTGACCACGCGGCCCTCCGTGGTGACGCCGCCGCTGTGCACGACGCCGACCGCGAAATCGAGCCATTTCGTCCCCGGCGCGACGTCGATCGGCGCGGTCACCCAGCCCGGCGCCTCGCCCGAGATCTGCGCGGCCTGGTTGCGGCCCCAGCAGTGGAGGGCGTTCTGATCGTCGAGCGCGCAGAGGTGGAACGCATTGGCGCGCACGCGCTTCCAGACCTTGCCCGCGCCGATCGCCACGGGCGCCGCCGTCGCCGGCCCGAGCGCAGTCCCGAGCTGGCCCTCGTTCCCGCGGCCCCAGCAATAAAGCCGCCCGTCCTTCTTCACGGCGCACGTGGTGAAGCCGATGGCGGCCGTCGCCCAATCGGCATCCGCCGCCATCGGCGCGGTCTCCACGAGGAACGGCGCGCTCACGGAGCCGCCGCCGACCTTCGAGACCTGAAGCTCGTTGTTTTGCCCCCAGCAATAAAGCCGCCCGTCCTGCTTCGTCGCGCACGTCGTGTCGCGGCCGGCAAAGACCTCCTTCCAGTCCTTGTCCGGCGTCGCCGCGAGTGGGTCGACGCTCACGGGCGAGAGCTCGAGCTTGTTGTCGAGGTTGCCGATCCCGAGCTGCCCTGCCTGGTTGCGCCCGAAGCAAAAGAGCCCGCCGTCGCTCTCCACGGCGCAGCTATGGTTGTCGCCCGCGGCGACGCTGGAGAACGTGCGTTCGAGGGAGAGAAACGCCGGGAGCGTCTGGTTGTCGATATACCCGAGCCCGAGCTGGCCGAAATTGTTCGTGCCCCAGCACCACAGCGTGCCGGTCTTTTTGATCCCGCAGGTATGGGCCGAGCCCGCGACGACACGAATCCAGTTGTCTGCCGCGCCGGCCCGCACGGGCGCGGACTGGTTCGCGCCGAGGCCATTGCCGAGCCGACCGCCGCCGCCGGCGCCGAAGCAGAAGATCGCGTTGTCCATGCGGCGCGTGCAGGTGTGATACGCCGCCGCGGTGATCTCGACGAACCGCTCCGCGCAGCCGGTCTTCGGATCCCCCACGGTGCCCGGCGGGCATGCGCACGTGAACGAGCCGACCGTATTCGCGCAAGCGGCGGTCGGATGGCAATCGTCGAGCTGCTCGGTGCACTCGTCGACGTCCGTGCAATCGCCGTCGTCGTTCACGAATCCGGCGTCGCAAACGCACGCGCCGCTCGCGTCGCAGCTCGCATGGTCGCCGCAGGGCCCGCACGTCGCGCCGCCTTGCCCTCCGGCGCCTCCCTCGCCGCCCGTGGACGACGACGAACCGCCCGCGCCGCCGGTGCCGCCCGCGCCGGTACCGCCGACGTCCGAAGGCGTGCCTTCCCCGCCCCCGCCGGAGCACCCGGCGAGGACGATCGTTGCCCAGAGGAAAGGAAAGAAAGAACGCGCGCTTCGATGCATCTCGGGTATTTTCGGATGCTACGAAGCAAGCTGGACGACTGTCAACCTCGGATTCCCGAGAATCTCACTTCACGATGGTCGCGCAGCCGACAAGGACGTCGATCTCGGCCTTCGTGTCCTTCGCGACCTGCGAGCACGTCGCGTCGCAGAACACGATCTGCTTCGGCGCCCCGGGGACATCGTAGTACCAGGCGAGGCCCGCCGCGGGGCAGTCGGCCGCCGATTTCACCTGCGGGATGACGACCGAGATCCCCGACTCCGGCGTGTACTCGACGTTGATCGCGTTGTAATCGATGTCGTCGCCGGGCGGCGGCTGCGGGATGAGGTACGAGCACGAGAGCGCGGCGCCGCGGATCTCGTTCATCGCCTTGAGGAACTCCTCGTTCGCATTCTGGCTCCCGTCGACGATGAACGCCGAGCTCGTCCCGCCGGCCGCAGCGACGCTGTTCAGGCTCGCGATGTTGCCGACGCCGATGACGAAGGTCTTGATGCTGGGCACGCCGTTATACGCAGCCGCCGCGGCGTTGACGGAGGTGATGCCGCCCGAGCAGCCGGTCGGCTCCCCGTCCGTCGCGAGCACGACGACCGTCGTGTGCGTGGGGTTCAAGGTCGCCCATTGCTTGGCGTAATCGATGGCGCCCTGGAGCGCCGGCCCGGTCGGCGTGCTGCTCCCGGACGGGGAATGGGAGTTGATCGAGTTGATGATCGTCGTCCCGACCGCCGGCAGGGGGGCGATCGGCACGTCGGGCACGGCGTAGTCGGAGGGCTTGCACGAATCGCCGCCGGCGGTCGAGCAGGTCTTGATGGGGAAGCCGGGCGTGGGCGGGGCGCAGGGGCCGCAGGCGGCCGGCCCGCAATCGGCGTCCACATTGCAGAATGGGATCACGGGACAGACGACCCCGCTCGACTGCGGAAAATACTGGATACCAACGCCGATCCCCGCGGCGGCAGGCTGCTCGAGGAACGCCTTGAGGGCCGCCGTCGTCGAGGCCCACTTCGAGTTGTCCTTCATCGAAGAGGACTGGTCGAACATGATGTACATGTCGAGCGGCACCTGCTGGGCCTTGTTTTTCGTGGCCGCGCAGCTATCGCCGCCGCCCGAGCCTCCATTGCCGCCGGCGCCGGCCGGGATGAAGCCTCCGCCGTCGCCGCCTTGGCCCCCGACGTTTCCCGAGCCGGAGTCATTGTCGCTGCCCGAATTGGCGAATTCGGTGTCGTTCCCCGTCGCCGAACAAGCTGCGATCCACGCGCCGGACAGCGCCGCCGCGCAAACGACCCTCGAAACACCCGAAGAAAAGAACCCGTTTCGCATGCTTTTGCCCTCCGAACCGCGGATCGGAGCAGCCGAGCGGGCGTCACGTCAAGCCCGGTGAGCGGGGCGATGTCACAAAAACGACGCGCTTCGGCCACGCATCCGCCAATGTCGTCGCAAATGTCCGTGACGAGCACCCTCGCCGCCACGGAGGGTGAGCACGCAGCCCCGCCGCCGCGGTGCGTCGCCCCGTTGGCGCGGCGCGTAGCCCCGCCGGCGAGGCGCGTGAAAGACTTGGCCCTCGCCCCGCGGCGACGGTACCTCCCCCTCGATCATGGTGAACCTCGTCCCCGGCCCGGCGAGCGAGCGCACGCCCAAGGGCCCCCCGCCTGCCAGCCGCGGCCGCCCGCTCCAGAAAGCTTTTGGCCCCGGTCTTTCCAGGTTCACCCGCGACGCGGCGCAATCCCGGAACCAACGCCTCGATATCAGCACTTTCCAGGTTCCCCGGGCGATGTCCACCCATCCTCTGCCTGCTCGCCTCGAATGGCGTGCCCGTTGCCCCACGGCGACCGGCGAGGCGATCATGGGTACACAGAGCACGCCCACGAGCGGACGCAGGAGCCTGGTCGGGAATACCCTCGTCACGGTGGGCGCGCTGTCGAGCGCGTTCGGGGCGGTCGGTTGGCTCTCCGCCCTGCGTTCCCCCTCGATCCTGACGCTCGCGCTCGGGTTTGTCCTTTATGGCATGCTCCCGGTCCTTTTGGGCGTCACCTTCGTGTGGCGTGGGCTCGGCATGATCGAGGAGGTCGAGTCCTCGCGGCGCGTGGACGCCGTGAGCCGCGCGGCGCTGCTCGACGCCCTGCGCGGCGGCGGCGCGACGGCCCGCGAGGTCGCGGCCAAGCTCGGCATGCCGAACACGCGGGAAGCCGAGCGCGCGCTCGACCGCCTCGTGCGGGACGACCTCGCGAAGCTCGACGTCACGGACGACGGCGAGCTCGTCTACCGGCGCGACCCGGAGACGATCCTGCTCCAGGACCGCGACGTGAACTGACCCTTTCAATCGAGGACGCGCCGCAGCGCTCGCTCGTCGAGCTCGCCCTCGGCCGCTTCTTCGAGCGCGTGTTTCATCGCGTCGTCCGCGCACGCCTCCGCGGCCACGCGAATGCGCTCGCGCCCGTCGGGGTGCTTGGCGAGGCCGAGCGCCAGGGCCGCCCCGAGCCGCTGCCCCGGCGGCAGGTCCGGATCGTCGACCACGGCGACGAGCTCCTCGTACGTCATGGCGGATTTTCGGTATCCCGCGTGGAGCAGGAGGGACTGGAGTTTGTCCTTCCATTCCGTGAACGACTTGCCCGCCGGATCAAGCTCCGCCCCGACCGGCGGACCGCCCGCGCCGTTCGACCCGAGCGCAATCGCGAGCCGCAGCCGGCCGGCCACCGCCAGGATGAAGCTCGGGTCGCCCGTCGCGACCTCGATCCGCCGACCCGGCCTTCCAGCCTCGCCGACGACGACGAACAACGCGCGTGGCGTCTCCTCGATCGTGCAGACCCGCGAATGCGGGATCCATCGATCGTCGAGGCCGCCCCGGAGGATGCGCAGCCCATCGCTGCCGACGATGATCTCGCGCGGCCGCGTGAGCCGCACGATGAAAAACATCGTGAGCATGACGGCCCATGCGAAGACGAGCACGGGCCAAGCGGCGGAGGGGTATTCCGTGATGAAATAGCCGAGCGGGATCGCCAAAAGGAAGCAGACGATCGGGAGGCTCAGGCACCCCGCGGCGAGCGGCCGGTACGCCGAGCCGCTCAGGACGGCCACGCGCCGACGCGCCACGTCGATGCCGAGCCGGTCGAGGATCCGATGCGCCGCAATGCCGTCGGGGACCTCGGCCGTGAGCACGCCGCCTCGGCGAAGGTAAAGCTCGACCCGCGGGCGCTTCCCATCGAGGAGCGTGCCCGGGAGGACGAGCCCGCCCTCGATGGCCGAACGCGCGAAATGGCGCTCCTTTCCTCCCTGCACGACCACGAGGCCCTGGCCATCGGCCCGGAGCATGCCGGCGCTCCGCAGCGGGAGCGATAACGCCGTGAGGACGGCGCCGACGATCGACACGAACGGCGCGACGAGAAGCCCGAGGGCGGCGAGGAAGAAGCTCAGCACCGAGAGGGGCACCGACGCATCGGCCTTCGACGGCCCCACGATCGCCAGGATCGTCACGATCAGCACGGGGAAGCCGACGAAGCCGCCGAATCCCACGCGCATGAGCCACCCGCCGAGCCGGGGGCGGCGGTGTTCGATGGAGGAGCTCGCGACGACGAGGGGCTCTGCGTTCATGACGGCGGAGGGGCGGAGCCTATCATAACGACATCCGCGAACGAATTGTGTACATTGCCCTCCATGGCTGACGTCGGACGCTCTCTTTCGCGGACGTGGCGCCTCGTCGCCTCGTCTCTCGTCCTCGGCTGTCTCGCGCCCCTCGCGATCGTGAGCTGTAGCTCGGGAGACGCGGTGAACACGTCCACGACCACCGGCGGCACGGCGACCACCGGCGCGGGCGCGGCGGGCGCAGGCGGCGCGGGGAATGGGGGCGCCGGGAGCGGCGGCGCCGGGGCCACGGGCGGTGCAGGCGGGGCGGGCGGTGCAGGCGGGACGGGCAGCTCATCGACGTCGAGCACGGGCAATGGCGGCGCGGGCGGAGGCCCGGGGGCGAAGGTGGTCCGTCTGCTCGCGATCGGCGACACGGGCGAGGGCAACGAGGCCCAGCACGCCGTCGCCGATCGAATGAACGAGAAATGCGAGAAGGTGGGCGGCTGCGACGCCGTGCTCGTGAACGGCGACAACTTCTACGACAACGGCGTGGCGAGCGTGGACGACCCGCAATGGGGCGAGAAGTTCGAGGCGCCTTACGACCGGCCGAACCTCCATGGCGTGCCGTTCTACGTGGTGCTCGGCAACCACGACCACGGCCCCACGTCGAGCGGGAACAAACAAGCGCAGATCGACTACGCGTCGTTGCCGCTCGGGAGCGGCCCCGGGATGCGGCCGAGCGACAAATGGCACATGCCCGCGGCGTGGTACGACGTGACGATCGGCCACGTGCATCTCTTCGCGCTCGACACGGTCGATTTCCTGAACGGGACGCAGAAGGACCAGATGAGCGCGAAGGTGAAAAGCTCGAAGGCGACGTGGAAGATCGTCTTCGGCCACCACCCGCGGTTCACCTCGGGCGAGCATTTCTGGGACAACAACCTGCTCGGCATCGCGGGGATGTTCGCGTTCCAGAAGGCCATCTATTGCGGCGCGGACATGTTCATGACCGGGCACGACCACAACCTGGAGTTCATCGACAAGGGCCGCGACGGCGACTGCCCCGGCACGCATTTCGTGGTGAGCGGCGCAGGCGCGAAGACCCGCGACACGTTCGAGTTCGTCCCGAAGGACGAGAAGCAGCTCTACTTCTCGGACGCCGTCGAAGGGTTCGCGTACATGGAGTTCGACGGGCCGAAGCTCTCGTTCGAGTTCATCGACAGAAGCGGGGCCGTGGTCTTCTCGAAGACGATGACGAAATGAGGATCCCCATGCTCTCCCCGCGCTCTCTGCTCCTGCTCGTTCCCGCGCTGCTCCTCGCCTGCCAGGATCCGCCGCCGGCCCCCGCGCCCGCCACGTCCGCGGCCCCCGCGGCCGCGCCCACGCCCACCCCCACGCCGACGGCGGCGCCCGCGCCCACGCCCGAGAAGGCCGCGGCCGCGCCGGAAAAACCCCCGGAGTCGATCGCGGCCCAGCACGTGCTCGTCGCGTACAAGGGCGCGAAGAACGCGCCGAAGACGGTGACGCGCTCGAAGGCGGACGCGAAAAAACGGGCGGAGGAGGTCGCCGCCAAGGCGAAGGCCGGCGACGATTTCACGGCGCTCGTGAAGGAGTATTCGGACGACGCGGCGACGGTGGAGAGGCTCGGCAGCCTCGGGAAGTTCAAGCCGGAGGGAATGGTCAAACCCTTCAGCGATGCGGCGTTCGCGCTGAAGGTGGACGAGACGAGCGGCGTGGTGGAGACGCCGTTCGGGTTTCACGTGATCAAGCGCAACCAGTAAAACCCGCGCGACGCCGCTCCGCTCACCCGCCCTTCCACTCCGTCCGTTGCACGACGGGCAATTGCAACGCGCGCTCGCGGTCGAGGTCGAGCGAGCCGAGGTGAATCGCCAGCGGCGATTGCACCCACTTGAAGATCGACTGCGTGAACAGGCGCGCGAACTTCTCCGCCCACAGGGCGAGCTGCACCGGATCCCGATCCGGGAACACGCTCCTCAGCGCGAGCGCGACCTCGTTCGGCGCGAGTTTTTCCGCGCCGTAGAGGTAGAGGCACGCGTCGAGCACCTCGAACGGCATGAGCTCGGCCTCGCCCGACTGGTTCGCCGCGAGCTCGGGGCCCGCCGTCGTGTCCAGCGTCGCGCGGATGCCCGGATAACCAAACCGCTTCTCCAGGCGTTCGAGCAGCGCGATGACGACGGTCTTCGGCAGGTTCGCGATCACGCTGAAGGCGCCCTCCAGATCCCCACCGACGGTCGTGTATCCGAGCGCCTTCTCGCTCATGTTCCCCGTCTGCAGGAAGAGCGCGCCGCTCGTGTTCGACCAGTTCCACATGCGCTGGCCACGAATCCGCGCCTGCACGTTCTGCTTCGTGAGCTCGGTCGGCTCGGGGCCGCCCGGTCCGAGCAGGGTGCGCGTCGCGTCGAGCTCGCGCACGAACGCGTCCTCGATCGGCACGATCATGAACGAGACGCTGAGATCGGCGCAGATGCGCGCAGCCGCGTTCTGCGTGGCGTCGCTCGAATACCGTGACGGCATGTAGAACGCGCTGATCATGGAGCCCGCCGCCTCGCGAAGCGCCGCACCTTCGAGGTCGGGGTGGAGCAGCTCGGCGGCGCGATGCGCGACGAGCAAGGTGAGCAGCGAGTCACGCCCGCCCGAGAGCGCGAGGCCGATGCGGCGGAACGCGCCGATCTTGCGATAGTAGTCGGCGACGCCGAGCGCGAGCGCGTCGTAGAAATCGTCGAGCAGCTCCTCGCGCGGCGTCTTCACCGGCAGGTTCGCCGAGGGCAAGAAGAACGAGGTCCCGGGCGGCGGCGCGGGGTAACGCAGCTTCGAGCGATCGGCCGTCTTCTCGTGAAGAGCGGTCACGGGCACGGGCGTCTGCTCGCGCCGGAAGGCTTCGAGGTCGCTTCTCCAGGTGCTCGCCTCGCGGCGGCTGCGGATCGTGCGATCGAGGTCGACGACCGTCGCGGCGTATCCCTCGCGGAAGCGCGTCGCCTCCAGCATGGGCCGGCCGTTCTGGTTGACGAACCCGCCGCCGTCGAAGACGAGGCCGTCGTTGGCGCCGACGAGGTTCGCGTACGCGATCGTGCACTGGTTGTCCGCGGCCCGCGTCGCGATCATCTCCCGCCGCGTGCCCACGACGCCCGCGCGGAACGGCGAGGCCGAGAGGTTGCAGACGATCTCCGCGCCCGAATAACAACGCCGCCGCATCGGGCCGTCCGGCGACCAGATGTCCTCGCAGACCTCGATCGCGAGGAGGCCGAAATCGAACTGGAAGATCCGATCGCCGCAGAACACGCCGCGCGCATCGAGGTTCAAGCCGGGCACGCCGCGCGAGAAGACGCGCGCCTCGTAGAAGACGTTGTACGTCGGGAGTTTTTCCTTCGGCACGAACGCGAGGATCTTCCCGCCGTGCACGAGCGCGCCGACGTTGAAGAGGTCGCCGTCGACGCCGACGGTCAGGCCGAGGACGAACACCGTGCGCAGCCGCGCGGTCTCCACGGCGAAGCGCTCGAGCTCGCGCCGCTGGCTCTCCACAAACGCCTGCCACTGCACGAGGTCCTCCGCCGCGTACCCGCCGACGACCTGCTCCGGGAACACCGCGAGCGTGACGTCGTCCTCGGCCATCGCCGTCGCGAGGCGGATGCACCGATCCACGTTCGAGCGAACGGCGCCGATCGTCGCGTTCACGCTGGCAACCCCGATCTTCACGAGCCTCATGGGGGCCGAGCGTAGCAGTGGGATGGCGCGAGCGTCAGCCCGGCGCGCGGGGCGTTCGTGGCTGCCACGACGGCGAGGATCGGCCGGCAGGAGAGGACGATGGAGGCGCGAGGTGCTTGCCCAGACATGCGCCGCCTCCATCGCCCACTTCTGCCGGTCGTTCGTCGAAAAAAGTCCCGCCCGAGCCCGCGTATGGCGCCCATTTCGTTTCATGAGGCCGGGAGCAGAGCGTTCGGCTCGGGCGGGAGGGCGACGCGCATCGCCGCCTCATCCCTGATAGTTCCTGCTGGGCCACGAACCCTCCCGCGTTCGATCGCTTTTCTGCGAGGGTGTTCTACGGCTGGAGCAGGTGCCCAAAAAGCGCGCGCGCATGCAGGGGGTCGCGCGGGTACATCCGGAAGTAACGCACGAGGGCGGCACGAGCGGCCTCTTGGTCTCCGTGCGCAGCGGCGTGCTCGATCTCTGCAACCAGCGCGCGTGGCCGGCTCGTGTTCAAGGCATCCACGCACGAGCAGAGCGGCGCGGGCGCGGGCGCGGGTGGCGGGTCTTCTGCGACGGCTCCGGCGTTCACGTTCACCTGCACGGCGGGCGAGGAAGACCGGGCGGTCTCCAGGACTTGGGGCGGCTTCATGAGGCCGTAGGCGACGCCGGCAAGGCCGGCGGTGCAGACGAGCACCTCCGCTGTGCGGCGTCCCCACGTCGCGGGACGCGCTGCGGAGCCCGCCAGGATCGCCGCCATGAACGGGCGCAGCTCGCTCTCGTACCCACGAAGGAGCTCTCGCGCCTGGGCACAGGCCCGCGAGAGGCGTGAGCGCGCGGTGCCTTCGGGAATGCCGAGAGCTTCGGCGATCTCCCCTTCGGAGAGCTCGTCGAAGACATGCGCGTACAGCACATCGCGCAAGCGCGGGTCCATGCTGCGCAGGCGCCGGTCGATGAGCTGAACCATCTCCTTTCGGGCGAGGAGCGCTGCGGGCGAGGACGCGGCCGACGCCACCCGCAGCGCGTCGTCGGGGTCGCCCCAGGAGGTGTTGCCCTCCTCGGCGACGCCTTTCTTGCGTCGAAAGGACTCGTTTTTCGCGATTCGATAGAGCCACGTCGAGAGCTTCCCCCGCTCGGGGTCGTAGCGGTCGGCGTGTGCGAGACCGATGTCGAGCACCCTCTGCGCAAGATCATCGGCGTCCGCCGGTTGATGTTCCCACCGGAGAAACCAGCGGACCAGGCGAGGACGGAGCGCGAGAATGGCGACGCGCACGTCATTCGGGTGGCTCATGCCACTGGTAGGATCCGCGTCGAGCAGATCCCTCCCGAGAATCGTCAGGGCTCGCAACAAAAGGTGACGGGACCCGTCGGCGTGGCCGTCCCCTCCGGACCGCCCCCGCTCGCAGCACACGCGCCAGGGTCGTACATGAAGTCGGTCACGCGCTTGCTCCCGAGGGCTCGGTCCTCGGGGCTCATGTCGACACATGCCCCTTCTTCCGAGGAGATCGACGTGCCGAGGAGGAACACGCCGCACGCGTCGTCCTTGAATACGGTCGCCGTTGCCGTGCACGAGCTGCCCTCGACGGGCCCGCAGGAGCAAGCTGCGCACGTCCTCGTGTCCACCTTGTTTCGGTAGAAGAGGTGGCGCTCCGAATAACCCGTGGTCGGGCAGACGACGTCGCCCTCGGCGGCGACGCAATAATGGAAGCCGGGCGCGGCCTTCGGGACGCACATCTCGTCCATCTCGCACCCGGCCCAGGCCATGCCGGTGAGCCCTTCGCATGCGATGGCGACCTCCTCCCAAGAGGTGGCGGGGATCGGCAAGGTCGACGGGGGCGTCGGTGCGCAGCTCTCGCCGAGCTTCTGGACGGGTCCGATCGCAATGGACTGGATGCACGGCGCGCCCTCGCAGTCGAGGTCCGCCGGGACGGCGTTCTCCGCCGTGCAGGCGCCGTCCCACGCGTCGGGCGGGGCGAAGGAGGTCTCGACGGAACCCGCCGCGAGATCGCAGATGGCCGCCTGCGCGACGAACGTGCTTGGCGGCGCGCAGGCGCCCGTCGATGCGCCGCACGTGCAGTCGGGGCACGCGAGCGGTGGAACGACGAGGCCCGCATATCGGACGAACTGCGGCAGCATGCCGCTCGCGCAAGCAGCAGGGTTTTGCGCGGGGCCGAACCACACATGGTGCGGATCGGTGAATGAGTAATCCGTCGGGCGGAGCGGGACGCATTCGCCCTCGCATGGTGGACCTGCGTCGTCCGCGCCGGCCTCCTCTTCTTCTCCGTCGTCGGGCTGCGTGGCGCCGTCTCCTTCCTGGGAGGTCCCCGCATCGCCCGGGCCGGCGTCCGCGTCGGCACAAGGGATGTGGCGGCCTTCGTTATCGGTACACCAAGGGACCTCCCAGGTGACGCCGTCCGTGTAACACGCGCCAAGCAGAGCGGCGGCAGCGAGCGTGATGAAATACGCGACGTTGGTCACGCGCATGTTCGACTCTCCTATTGCACATCAATGAGAACAACAATTCCTGCATGAACGAAGACCGGAGCGAGCGGCTGGTGTACGCGCGTATCGCCGTTCTGCAGCTTCACCGTGAGCGGATTGCCACCCACGGCGAACAGGGCCTCCACAAAGGGCCGGAGCCGGAGCCGCTCGGTGACCTTGAAGTTGTATGCGAACCGCGGCCCGAGCGACACCGCCAGGGCATCACTCTCTACATATGTTGCGCCCTCGCCCAGGTACGCGGCGCGACCGACGCTGATGGGCGCGCACGCCGCGAAGCTCCAGGACGTCTCCAGGCACGGAACGACCAACCCGGAGAGCAGAAGGGTTTGCTCGGGGTCGATGTTCTCCTGCACGAGGGACGCAAGGACGCGAACCTCACCCCCAAGGGAGAAGCGGGACCAGGTCACCGACACCGCGGCGGACCCGCCAAACCCGATCCTGGGCAAACCGTACGGCGCGAACAGTCCCGCCGCGCCAAGTTCCCACTTTGGCCCTTGACTCTCCGTCGGGTTTGTCGGAGGGGCGGGGACCGTCGTCACCTCATAGAACGGATCCGGCGTGCGTCGACGAAGCGGGCCGTCATCGTCGTAGGCGATGAAGGATCGCAGCGAGGGGGACGGGGCCGAGAGCCCGACCTCGATCTGCGGGCGCAAAAGCAGCCACTCCGGCGCCGGCTGCTTCTGCAGCTCCCACCGCCCGAGGTTCAGCGCGATCGCGTAGGCCGCGTCCTGCACGAGCTCGCGGCAATCGAGCGGCGTCGGGATGACGGCGTTCCAACGCTCGGCGCCGTGCTCGTCCAAAGCAGAGACGTGCGCCTCGATCTCGCGGCCTTTGCGCTTCAGCTCGACGCGCACGAGGGCGCGCGCGTCGTCCCGGACAACCGGAAAACCGAACCCCGACGCGAGCCACATGATGAAGTCATCGCGGCCCATGCAGCCGCGGATCGTGC
The DNA here is from genome assembly GCF_029946465.1 of Polyangium sorediatum. Classification (NCBI taxonomy): domain Bacteria; kingdom Pseudomonadati; phylum Myxococcota; order Polyangiales; family Polyangiaceae; genus Polyangium; species Polyangium sorediatum. The sequence goes on along the minus strand of NZ_JARZHI010000001.1, from coordinate 433,424 downwards.
GGGGCGGGGTATAGTCGAACCGGAACGCCACGCGGTTCGGCTCATCGCCTGCGAGCGCTCTCGCAGGCGCGAGGATGAGGAGGAGGGAAAGGCAAAGGAGCGGGACGAGTGCTGCGGCGCGCGGCATGATGGGGATAGCATACTGCAACCTGCGCCGGAAAAGACGAGGCTGACGCGAGCGTCTTGGTGCTACTCGGGTCAGGAGCGCACGCCCAGCGTCAGCCTCCGCGGACAACCCTACCCGTGACAAACCGAGTTGTCAAGCGCCGCGACAAACTTTTCGGACGGTTCCGGGACGAACGGGCGGTAGGGGATCACTTGCCGGCGAAGCGGAAGAGCCAGGCGAGCGTCGCGGGGGGGGGTGGTCCACCCGTGGCCCGGGCCCGCCCATGGGAAACGTCATGGGGGGTTCCCGGTTTCGCTCGGAGGAGACGCCGGCTTCAGCTCTGCGGCTCGCTCCGTGAACGTCGGACCCTTCAACGGCATAGCCGGCAGCGCGCCGAACGACTTGTCGTTCGTCTTCGTCGCCATTGGTCTTGTTCGTGACGTTTGGACAGATCATTCGTTCGACGAATTGGTGACAGCGGCCAGCCGCTCTCTGGCCCTATTGGCTGCAATATCCCCCCAGGTATCCTCATCTGCTTCGAGTCCTGGATATTCTTCCAGCACAGGGTTCACGAGATTGTCGAGTATCGCCGTCATGCTCCTTGCGACTGCCAATCGTAGGGCCTTGCTGCTGGCCTCCGACAATAGGGGGGCGACCTCGACCACGACCGAATTTAGAGCATCCATTGCCTCGATGCTGGCATCGCGTACGACTCGTGCAGCTTCCACCGTGTCTAATTTCATAGCCTTACTCCTAAAATGAACACCCTTCTGCCTCCATGCACTCTCGCATGCATCGCCTGAACCGACCGCCACCTGGGGCCGGCAAGCCTGGCGACCCCGAGCAGTGCGCGATACATTTCTCCTTTACCTCGTGGCACCGCTTATCATCGTCATCATCCTTTGGCCGCGTGTCATCCTTCAACGACACAACCGCGACCACGACGAGGACCGCGACCGCCACCACGATTATCGTCCCGCCCGACCCGACGACCACCGGGATCAACCGTATCACCTGAGGCAGCGCCCACGTGTTCGCCAGCGTGCCTCGTGTAGGCAAGAGGCCGCCGCGCGAGACCAGCTCGTCAGGGTCCGGCGAGAACCCCGCGTCCACCATCCTCCGCAGCGCTTCCCTCATGCACTGCTGGACGCCGGTATCGTCGAGCCGCGGGCCCTTGGGCCTCACCTCCGTGACGTGGTCGCCCGTCATCTCGACCGCGAACTCGATCTCGTACGCGTTGTGCCGAAGCCGCTGGCCCCCCTCTTTGACGCAAGCTTGAAGCGCCTGGACCGTCCTCGGAGGGAGCGCGAGCCCGCTGCCCTGCCTGGGCGCGGCGGCGTGCTCGTCGCTCGCCCCGCATCCGATCGGCACCATGGCCACCGCCATGCACGTCGCGACCAAGGTCGCCCCTGCGAGCCGCCGCTTCCCCATGCGTCCACCTCCTCGCCCTCGACACACGTCATGGGGGGTTCCCCGCAAGGCTCCGTGCATTGCCATCACTTCTCGTCGACGTGTGCAGACAATACGCACGCCATTGCCTCGGCGACATGAGCGAGCACTTCATGGGTCCTGCTACGGTACGCCGCAGCCTCTGCCTTGTCGCAATTCTCGCGCACGAAGCCTGCCATCGTCTCGATCTGTTCGTAGAGTCGGTTCAGCGACGCGAGCAAATCGTCCTGGCTCTCCTTCGTGAGCCTCATCCGCGGTCGCTCGACAAGCTCCATCGGCTTGAAATCCGGCGGCGCGAGCTCGGGGTGCTCGCTCTGGATCGGCGCAATGATTTCGGTAAAAAGGTGGCCCATGATCCTCGCGCCGAGGCGACGATACATCTTGAACGTCTCCTCGTCGCATGTTCCCATGATTCGCTTCATCGACTCGTTTGCATCGCGCGTGCAATCCGTCGATATCGCAAGCAGGTGCTCGGCAATCTCCTTGTCCATTGGTTCTCCCTCTGTCTCGTGCCAATGACCTGGGCAGGGTTACCGGAACATCTTCCAACAGTCCTTCGCCTCCAGACATTTCCGCAGGCAATCATGGTATGGCATCCCGTCCGGCTCTCCAGACGGCATGAAGTCGTCGGTGCAGTCGTCGATGCATTGTGCCTTCACCTTCTTGCACCGTTCCCTCTCAGCTTCCTCGTCGGTTTTATCCTTCAACGACACGGCCGCGACCACGACGAGAACCGCGACTGCGACCACGATCATCGTCCCGCCCGACCCGACGACCACCGGGATCAACCGTATCACCTGAGGCAGCGCCCACGTGTTCGCCAGCAGGCCTCGTGTAGGCAAGAGGCCACCGCGCGAGACCAGCTCGTCAGGGTCCGGCGAGAACCCCGCGTCCACCATCCTCCGCAGCGCTTCCCTCATGCACTGCTGGACGCCGGTATCGTCGAGCCGCGGGCCCTTGGGCCTCACCTCCGTGACGTGGTCGCCCGTCATCTCGACCGCGAACTCGATCTCGTACGCGTTGTGCCGAAGCCGCTGGCCCCCCTCTTCGACGCACGCTTGAAGCGCCCGGACCGTCATCGGAGGGAGCGCGAGCCCGCCGCCCTGCCTGGGCGCGGCGGCGTACTCGTCGCTCGCCCCGCATCCGATCGGCACCATGGCCACCGCCATGTACATCGCGACCAAGGTCGCCCCTGCGAACCGCTGCCCCCTCATGACCCCGCCTCCTCGGCCTCGACGCAGGTGGGGAAGGCTACGAGTGCCGAAACGCCTCCGTCAACCGTTCGCCCGGCATTTTCCCGGCGTTTCCCGCGCCCACATGCCGACATCCGCCTGGGAGCATGCCGGCATCCGCCTGGGAGCATGCCGTCGTCCGCCGAGCGCATGCCGACATCCGCCGAGCGCATGCCGTCGTCCGCCTGGGAGCATGCCGACATCCGCCAGGAGCATGCCGGCATCCCCCTGGGAGCATGCCGTCGTCCGCCGAGCGATGCCGACATCCGCCGAGCGCATGCCGCCATCCGCCGGGAGCATGCCGGCATCCCCCTGGGAGCATGCCGGCATCCGCCTGGGAGCATGCCGTCGTCCGCCGAGCGCATGCCGACATCCGCCAGGAGCATGCCGTCATCCGCCAGGAGCATGCCGACATCCGCCGAGCGCATGCCGTCGTCCGCCGAGCGCATGCCGACATCCGCCAGGAGCATGCCGTCATCCGCCAGGAGCATGCCGGCATCCGCCGAGCACATGCCGTCATCCCCCTGGGAGCATGCCGGCATCCGCCGAGCGCATGCCGTCGTCGCCGCGGCTGTCCTCGCCTAGCGCGGCATCAACGTATCCGCGAGCGTCAGCAGCCGATCGATCTCGGCCTGCGTGAGGTGCAGGTCGCTCTTCACCTGCGCGCCCTCGGCGCGGAACACGACGGGCGCGAAGAGACGAACCTTCACGATGCCGAGGTTCAGCGAGGTCGCCCGATCGATCGAGGCCGTGAGCGCCGCCGCGTCCGCGCCCGCCTGCACCGGGTCGGCGCTCTCGCCCGTGCTCGACACGTCGACGCCGCCGTCCGCGGCGAGGCGCAAGCGCGCTTCGGCCGAACGGATCGTCGACGGCACGGGCGGCGCGTGCGAGCCCGCGAGGCTCCGCGAAGGGTCCGTGGCGGTGGCGACGACGGCCTCGGGCCCGAGGGGATCCGGAAAACCGCCCGTGCCCTCGAAACGCGCCGCCTGCAGGGCGAGCGACTCCGGCAAGACCGCGAGGAAGCCCTCTTCGACGAGCGCGACGACGCGGGTTTGGCCGCGCACCGTCACGCGCGCCGAGGGCACGCTCGTAGTCGTGAGCCACTCGCCGCGCGGCTGGCTGCGAGCGATCATCATGTTGAGACCCTGGCGCGCACGCTGCTCGTCGAGCTTGTGCTGCACGATGGCCACCACGAGATCACTCTGCGTGACGCCGGTGGAGGCGACGTAGGCCGCGGCGACGTCGTTGATCGCGTCGATGCCCGTGCCTTCGAGCATGCTCCGGAGCGGGTTCATCACGCGCAAGCGCATCTCGAGCGGGTGGCCTTTCAGCCGCTCGGGCCAGACCATCACGCCGACGCGGGCGCCCACGATCACGCGCGCGATCTCCGCGGCGTTTTTCGGCCTGGGCGCGGGCGGCGTGGCCGCCTCGGGCGTCTGATCTTGCGACGCGCAGCCGGCTGTCGCGAGCGGCGACGCGACGAGCGCGAACAAGAGGACGACCGAACCAAAGCGCCTCGTCACCCGTCCAGATTAGCGAAAGCCCTCCGGGGATGCTAGGGGCCGAAGTCATGAGCCTCGGTCCGAAGAAGGTCGGTATCCTCGTCGGCGGCGGGCCCGCGCCGGGCATCAACGCGGTCATCGGCGCGGCCACGATCCGCGCGGTCCTCTCCGGCTACGACGTGATCGGGATCCAGGACGGGTTCCAGTGGATCATGAAGGGCGATCTGGAGCACGCCCGCCCGCTGTCCATCGACGACGTGAGCCGCATCCATTTCCGCGGCGGCTCGTACCTCGGGATCGCACGCGCGAACCCCACGAAGTCGAAGGAGCTGCTCGAAGAGACGGTCCTGTCCTTGTTGCGGCTCGAAGTGGACAAGCTCATCACGATCGGCGGCGACGACACGGCGTTCTCGGCGTCGCAGATCGCGCTCCAGTCGAAGGGGCGGCTGCGCGTGGTGCACGTGCCGAAGACGATCGACAACGACCTCGATCTGCCGGGGCAAGCCGACACGTTCGGCTTCCAGACGGCGCGCCACATCGGCGTCGAGCTCGTCGAAAACCTGATGGTCGACGCGAAGACCACGCACCGCTGGTACTTCGTGGTCGCGATGGGTCGCAAGGCCGGGCACCTCGCGCTCGGCATCGGCAAGGCCGCGGGCGCGACGCTCACGCTGATCCCCGAGGAGTTCCCGCAAGAGGGGCACGTCCGGCTGAAGACCGTGGTGGACCTGCTCGCGGCCGCGATCGTGAAGCGCCTCGCGACAGGGCGTGCGGACGGCGTGGCCATGATCGCCGAGGGGCTCGTCGAGCGCATGGAGGAGCACGACCTCGAAGGGCTCGCGGGCGTGGAGCGCGACGCGCACGGGCACGTACGGATCGCGGAGATCGCGTTCGCCGACATCCTGAAGGCCGAGGTGCAGAAGCGGCTGCGTCAGTTCGGGGTCAAAGCGACGATCATCCCGAAGAACATCGGCTACGAGCTGCGCTGCGCCGATCCGATCCCATACGACATGGAGTATGCGCGGGACCTCGGGTATTGCGCGGCGAAGTACCTCGCGGAGGGCGGCACGGGCGCGCTCGTGGCGATGGTGCAGGGCTCGTTCCAGGCCGTGCCGTTCGACACGATCATGGACCCGCGGACGGGACGCATGCGCGTGCGGATGGTGGACATCGCGAGCGACCGCTACATGATCGCGCGGAGATACATGCTGCGGCTGCGCAAGGACGACTTCGACGATTCGAGCCAGCTCGCCCGGTTCGCGAACGTGCTCGACATCTCGATCGAGGATTTTCAGAAGGAGTTCGGTTACCTCGTGGAGCACGAGCCGATCCCCCGCACGTTTTACCCCGACGAACGGCAAAAGCCTTCGATCGCGCCGCCGGGGAAGTGAGGCAAGCGCCGATGGAGCCCGTGTCGATTCGACTCGCGCACGCAGGGGACGTGGAGGCGCTCGCGCAAAACCACCGCGCAATGGCGCTCGAGACCGAAGGAAAGACCCTCGATCGGGAGACGACAATCCAGGGCACGCGCGCGGTGATCGAGGATGCGGCGAAGGGGTTTTACCTCGTGGCCGAGCGCGAGGGCGTGACGGTCGGGCAGCTCCTCGTCACGTTCGAGTGGAGCGATTGGCGAAACGGGATGTTCTGGTGGATCCAGTCGGTCTTCGTCGCCGAGGGCGCGCGGCGCACGGGGGTCTACCGGGCGCTGCACGATCACGTGCTCGGCAAGGCGCGGGCTGACAAGGGCGTCTGCGGCGTGCGGCTCTACGTGGACAAGGAGAATCATCGCGCGCAAGCGACGTACGCGGCGATGGGGATGCACGCCGCGCATTACGACGTATACGAGATTGATTTCGTGCTCGGCTGAGCGCGACGTCAGAACGCGGGCAACATGACGCGCGCGCCGGCGCGCAGCTCGAACGTGTACACGAGCGTGCGCGTCGCGTGCGCGCCGACGTCGATCGTCGCGCGCAGGAAGCCGTCCTTGTCCAGGGAGAAGCCGCCCGCCTCGCCGAGGTGGATCTCGACGTCCTCGATCTCGCTGACCGGGATCCGCTCGGTGACGACGACCTTCCGCGCCTTGTTCGACAGGTTCGAGAGGTACAACGTGACCTTGCGTTCGATACGTTGCGCGCCGGTGATCGCTTGCGTGTCGCGCTTCTCGTCCTCGCTGCGGCGCACGCGGATCGCGTCGTCCGGGCCAAAGCCGAGCTCAAAAGGCTCGCCCTTGCCCACGAAATCGAGGCGCGCGCGGCCGACGAGGCTCGCCCCACGCGCGAGGCGCACCGGGCCCGCGAGCAGCGGCCCCGCGCCTTCGAGCGTGGCCGTGGCGCGAAGGTGCGCGGCGGGCGAACGAACGGCGACGACCCCACGGGCAAGCTCGGCCTTCACGGTCACGCGGCCGATCTCCACGCGGCAAGGGCGGCCATTCGAGGGGAACGAGGCGCGCTCCTTGCCGGTGTAGGTGATCGGCTCGCCGCCGTCGTCGACGCCGGGCATCTCGGAGGCAGCGCGATCGCCGCGATCGAGGCCCGCGAGCTGGATCGATTGCTCGCGCGCGGCGACGACGATGTTGCGGCGCTCTTCGTCGGCCTTCTTGCGGCTCGCGAGCACGTCGTCGGCGAGCAGCGGCGGCGAGGCCGCGCGCGTGGGCCGGGCCGTGGAGAAGCGCAGATCGACGTCGTCCCATTGCTCGCCCGTGCGTTGCCACGCGGTCGCGTACGTGACGATCTCGACCGTACCCGCGGTCGCCTCGGGCCCGTCCGAGGCGAGGCGCGCGAGGTGCTCGGGGCGCCAGAGCGCGCAGGGCAGGCGGTAGGTGACCTCGACCTCGACCTCGCCGGCCTCGGCCGCGTCGATCTCGACCTCGATCACGGCGTCGTACCGGGGTTTTTCCGCGCGTCCTTCGGCGAGGCGCGTCTCGGCGCGGCGACGATCGAGCTCGGCCTGGGCGCGCTCTTCGCGGAGGCGGGCGACCTCGTCGAGGGATGCCTTCGCCGCGCCGTCGATCGCGCGCCATCCGTCGCGGTACGCGCCCGCGACGTCCGGATCCGACGCCTTGCGCGGGCCGAGCGAGGCGCTCTTCACCCATTGCGTGGCGAGCTCGTAATGGTGCTGCAAACCGCGCTGCGAGCGCTCGATCGCGCGGTCGGCCGCGGCCACGCGATCCCGCGCCGCGCGCGCCTCGCGTTCGAGCACCTCGATCTCCTCACGCCCGAGCGCCCGCTCCTCGTGCGCGCGCCGGAGCACGCGGGCCGAGAGCACACGCGCCTCGCCTTTCGTGACCTTCGCTTGCACCGTGCCGTCGTCGACGAGGAGCGAGACGCCGGCGAGGGCCTCCCAGCGCGCGCCTTTCGAGGCATGGAAGGAGGCGCGGCGCACGACCTCGGCGCGGTCCTCGAAGAGCGTGACGCGCGCGGGACGGCTCGGATGAGCGCGATCCTGCGAAGGCTCGTCCGAACGAACCTGCTCCACCACGGGCTCACTCACGGCGGTTTCCTCCGACGATCTCGCTCTTGGCAGGCAACTTGATGCGATAGGCGTAGGTGATCTTCGACTTGCCGCCCGCGGGCACCTCGACCCGGAAGCGACGGCCGCCGCGCACGGGCGCGCCGATGTCCGCTTGCTCGTAGACCTCGGGCTCGGGCTCGGCGGAGGTGAGCTTCACCGTGACGTCCTTGTCGTCGGTGACGGGGATCCGCTCGAGGACCTCGACGTGGATGGGCACGCCGAGCGACGAGGTGAGGTCCACCGTGACGTGGTGATCGACGACGGTGGATCCGCCGAGCAAGCCGGCCGAGCTCTCCTCGATGCGGGCGTTTCGCGCGATGCGCACGCGCTCCTCGACGCCGAGGCCGACCTGCACGTAGCCGCCGCGATCGACGGCCGCGATCTCCGCAGTCGTGACGAGCGCGCCTTCGAGGAAGACGTCGACGGGGCCAGCGCAGAGCGGCGCGCCGAGGGGATTTTCGATGCGGGCCTCGCGGTAGACCTCGGTCGATTCGCGCGGGACGGCGCGGAAGCGCGGGCTCGCCGGGCCCTCGCCGACCTTGACGTGCACGCGGTGCGGGCGGCCGTTCGAGGGGACGTCGCCGCGGCCTTCGGCGTCGTAGCGGTGATCGAAGCGTCCGCGGGAGACGAGGGGATCCTGCGTGCGCGCGGGGCTCGGCAGGTGCTCGATGCGCTCGCGCGCGGAGCTCGCCTCGCGGCGGGAGGCGTCGTCGGGGATGCGGCCGAGGCGGCCGCGGCGCGGTTTGTCGTCAACGGGGGCGAGCACGAGGGCGTCGAATTCGAGCCAGCTATCGTCGGGCTCGGGGGGCGGCAGCGGCGCGCTTTCGTCGTAGGCGCCGCCTCTCGTTTCTTCGAGGGAATCCCCGGAGCCGCCATACCCGCCGAGCGTCGCCGCGAGAGAATACAAGACCTCTCCCTCCTCCCTCGCCGCCGCCGCCTTTTTGGCCGGCGCAGGCGCCGACCGCGCGGGCATGGGCATGGCGGCCCTTGGCATGGCCGCCGCGGGCGCAGGCATATCCATCGGCGGACCAAACCCCCCCGGCGGAGACGGCGCGGCGGCGGATTGCGGCTGCGGCACCACGCCGGCCCGGGGAGGCGCCGCCACACCGGGGCGCGCAGGACGCGGCGGAGGAGGCGGTGCAGGGATGTTCTCCACGGCGCGCGGCAGCTTCGCCATGGCCGCGTCGTACGATTCGAACATCGCGTCGAGCCCCGGCGGCGGCGGGCGATACCCACGCTTCGCCGGGGGCTGCGCCCGGCCGAACCGGAGCGATTGAAGCTCGGGCAAACGCGCGTCGTGCACGAGGTCGGCCGTCGAGAGGGAGAGCTCGACGTCCTTCCAGTCCTCGCCCGAGTCCTGCACGACGAGCGCGTCGAGCTCGAGCCGCACGCGCGTCGCATTCTTCGTGAGCCACGCCTTGTACGTCGGCCACCAGCGCGCGGCGAGGACGACATACTCGATTTCGAGCGCCTCGATCGCGCCTTGCCCCGCGCCGAGGCGCACGTGGCAAGCGAGGGTCGGTCGGGACGAGCCCGCGCGCTCCTCGGCGCTCGCCTGCGATTCGGCAAGGCGCGCGGCGTCGATTGCGCGCTGGACGCGTTCGAGCGAGGCCTCGGTCTCCGCGAGGCGCGCGTCGAGCACGGCGAGCTCCTCCTGGGCGAGGCGCGAGGTCGCGAGGGCGTCCTCGATCCGCGTCCGGGGATTCGTCTGCCGGAGGCGTCGATCCATGCCGAGGTCGAAAGACAACCCGGCGAGCAAGTTGCGGCGGCCCGTGACGTGCGTGCGCGTGTCGTTCAGCGCGTCGCGCTCGGCTTCGAGGGCGCGCAGGCGTTCGCGCGCCGAGCCCGTCTTGGCAGGCCCTTCGGGGACGACGAACCGCGCGCCGACGGAGACGACCTCGCGTGCGCCCGTGGCGAGCGCGCGAAAGCTCGACGGCTCGGAGAGCGGCGTCACGCCGGGGACGACGAGCTCGCACGGCTCGCTCGGGAGCGCGGTCGGGAGCGTGACGACCCGGGTGACAAGGGCGCCGCGCGCGTGGACCACGACGCGGCGGATGTGGCTGCCGAGGGCGAGCGAGGTCATGGGCGAGGAGAGGATACGCGAAATCGATGAACGATTGCCCGCAAATTCTCCGCGTCGAAATCCCGGGCTCAGGGCGCGAGGCGCGTCACGAACACGTCGTGCTCGCCCTGGCTCACGAGCGGCGCGACCGGGGCGTCGAATTCGATCGTCCCGGCAAACCCGCCCGCGAGGAGCGTCCTCGACTCCGGCAAGGCCGCGACGCCAAAGGCATGTTGCGCCTGGTCGTCGCCGTCCGTCCTCGCCCAGAGGAGCGCGCCGTCGACGCTCCCGTATTTCGCGACGAACACGTCGGAGGCCCCCGCCGAGGGGACCGCGCCGGCGCCAAAATCGATGGCGCCGTCGAAGCTGCCGGTCACGACGACGTTGCCCGCCGCGTCGAACGCGACGGCCGTGCCGATCTGATCACCGCCGGTCGTGTCGCCGAGCTTTTTTCCGAAACGGAGCGCGCCGTCGGGCTCGAAGACGAGGAGGAATGCGTCCACCGACGTCATGCTGGTGAGCGTCGTGCCAGCGACCGTGATCGATCCGGCGAACATCCCCGTCACCGCGATTTCGTCCGAGGGGCCGACCGCGACCGCGTAGGCGCGCTGCTGGGACGCGTCGTCGCCGATCTTGACGCTCCATTTCGAGTTCGTATTGATGCCCGAGAGCCGCGCCACGAAGGCGTCGCCGCCACCCGCCGATTGCAGGACGCCGCTGCCGAGATCGAGCGAGCCGTCGAATTCACCCGCCACGACGACATCGGCGCTGGCCGTGAACGCCACGCCGTAGGCCGCCTGCGGGGCGGCGTCGCCGAACACGCGGCTCCAGATGTGGTTGCCGTCCGCGTCGAGGATGGCCACGAATCCGTCGGCGCCGCTCGCCGTGTGGTCGCCGCCGCCGAAATTGACGACGCCCGACGCCTCGCCCGCGACCGCGATCCACCCATCCGGCCCGGCCGCAACGGCGTTCACGCTCTGGACCTGGTCGTCGCCGAACGCCCGCGCCCACCGCACGGCGCCGCCCGCGTTCACCGCGACGACGAAGGAATCGACGTCGCTCGCCGCGCTCGTGAGGATCTTGCCATTGCCGAAATTCATCGAGCCCTGGAATTCCCCCGCGGCGAGGATGTCCCCGGACCCGGCCGCGACCGCGACGCCACGCGCCAGCGCCTTGCCATCCATGGCAGGGACCTCCAGGCTCCACATCGAGGTGAGGTTCGGAAGGCGCCGATCCACATAAAACGAGCCGGCACTCACGGTCCGGAATGTCACGTTGCCGTCGACCACGCCGGCCGTCGCGTGGACGAGTCCATTCGTCGCGACGCCGAACGCCACGTCCGAGAGCGGGCCGCCACGAGAGAGGCCGAGATCGGTGGTCCCCGTGCATCCGGGCGCGATGCCATCGCAATCGTCGTCGGCCTCGGTCGCGCAATCCTCGGGGAGAGGTGTAATGGCGGGGAGGCAGGGCCCAAAGGAGAGGCCGTCGGGCGTGCACGTGCGGACGCCGCCCGCACATACACCGGGCTGCCCCGTCTCGCACGGAAGCGTGTCGCCGGGCGCGCAGAGGCACTCGTCGTCCCCGAGGGCTTTGCCGTCGCAATCCTCGTCCCCGGGCGCGAAGCAATCTTCCTTTTGGGGGACGACCTCGCCCAAGCACGCGCCGAACGTGCGATCGATACGACAAACGTGCGTGCCGGACTTGCAGGCCCCGACGCCGGCCGTGCCGAGCGGGCCCGAGTAGCAGGGCGCCGAGACGCCGACGGTGCAGGGCGCGTCAGGATCGAACGAGCCGTACACGTCGAGCGCGCAGGCCGAAGGGAGCGCGGAAGCGAAGAGCGAGACGAGCCCCACGGCGGCGAGGCGCAGGTAGGTTCGTCTTCGTCGGACCATGGCGAGGCTCCTCGGGGCGAGGCCCCAGAGACCGAGCGAGGAAAAGCGAACGTCGATTCTACGGAACGTGGGGCCCGCAGATCAACATCGCGGCGAATCTCGTCACGCCTCGGGGAGCGCGACGTTGATCCCCACGAGCCGCATGAGCCGGAGCGCGTTCGTGGTGGAGACGACGCCGGGCCGGAGCACGTAATCGAACGTCATCTTCCCCTCCTCGACGTGCTCCTCGAAATGCACGTTCACGACGCGGCCGCCCGTCTGCTCTTCGAGGTCCGCGAGCGCGAGGTCGTGCGAGGTGACGGCGCCGATCGCGCCCTTGTCGAGGAGGTGGACGACGACGGCGCGCGCGCCGATGTGGCGCTCGCGCGAGTTCGTTCCGTGGAGGACCTCGTCGAGGAGGAAAAAGACAGGCTCGTCGCAATCCGCCGCGTCGACCACGGACTTGAGCTTCTCGAGCTCGGCATAAAAATGCGAGACGCCCTCCTCGAGCGAGTCGCTGATCCGCATGCTCGTGCGCACCGAGAGCGGCGTCATGCGGAGCTTCTTCGCGCACACGGGCGCCCCCGCCTGCGCGAGCACGGCCGCGAGGCCCATCGAGCGGAGCCACGTGCTCTTGCCGCTCATGTTCGAGCCCGTGACGAGCATCCCGCGCCCCGGCCCGTCGATCGAAAGGTCATTCTCCCGGCGCGAGCGCGTCGGGATCAGCGGATGGCCGAGCCGCTCGGCCACGAAGCACGGCGGGCCCTCCTCGACGACGGGAAACGTGAACGTCGGATGCTCGTACGCAAGCGCGCCGAGGCTCGCGAGCGCCTCGATCTCGCCGAGGGACTTGAACCAGCCGCGCACGTGGCGCCCCGCGCGCAGGCGGAAACGCTCGAGCGCGGCGATGCAGAAGACGTCCCAAAGCAAGAAGACGTTCGCGAGCATGTGCACGAGCCCCGAGTGGCGGAGCTCGACGAAACCGAGGACACGCTCGAACGTGGCGAGCTCGCGGCACGCCGAGGCGCCGTCGTCGCCGCCGAGCAGCGCCGCGCGGAGCTCGACGAGGCGCGGCGCGCGCAGCGGCTCGGCCTCGATGCGCGCGAAGAGGTCGCGGTATCGGCCAAACGGTGCCTCCTTCGACGCGGCCTGCGCGAGCACGGGCTGGATCTTCGCGCTGATGAGGAAAAGGACGACGACCTGGAGGACGAACGGGACGAGGTACGCCCGGCGGAGCAGCGGCGGGAGCGCGCTCCCGAGCCCCTGCGAGAGCGCAAAGAGGCCCACGGTGAGCGGCACGAGGACGAACGCCGCGCGCACGAGCGTCCGCGCAAAACCGCCACGGAGCACGGGCTCGGCCTCGGCCCATGTGACGAGAGGCTCGGTGGGGCGGCCGCGCGTGCCCGCGGAGGCGCCGATCGTGGCGAGGTCTTCCCGGAACGCAGGCATGCCCGCGAGCTCGCGCACGGCCTCCTGTCGGGCCGCGATCTCGGCGGGCGAGGCGCGCTCGCCGAGCCAGCGCGCGAGGGTCGTGGTGCCGGGCGTGGTGCGCGTCTCGTCGAGGAGGCGGAAGATCGAGGCGGATCCGAAGACGTCGAGGTCGACCGCATACGGATGGCGCGGCTCGGCCGCGGGCCCGTGCGGGAGCGCGTCGGGCAATTTGCCGGCGAGGCGAGCGAGCGAGCGATCCACGATCCCGAGCCGCGTCTGCACCTCGGACTCACGCGTGACGAGCGCGCCGTGCACGGCCACGACGGCGATGAACACGACCCAGCCGAGCGCGACGAGCACCCAGCCGAGCGTCGGGAGCGAACGGAAAAATCCGTATCCGAGCGAGCCGAGGGCCACGAGGAAGAGGAGCCCGCGGAGGCCCGAGAGGCGCGCGGAGCGGCGCGCGAGCTCGTCCGCCTCGGCCGCGAGCGTGTCCCGGCGCGCGCGCTGCGCGGCGTGAGGATCGGCGGATGTCGAAGAGGTTTCAGGCGCGTCGGACACGGCCGGAGCCTACCGCGGCGGGGGGCATGTACGCTCGCCCCATTTCGTGCAACCTTTCCGGCCCCGTGATCGCCGCTCTCCCCTCGTCCGTCCCCCCGACGATCGTGCTCGCCGTGAGCGGCAGCATCGCCGCCTACAAGGCCGTGGAGGTGGCGCGGCTGCTGAAGAAGGCCGGAGCGCGGGTCGTCCCGATGATGACCCGTTCGGCGCGCGAATTCGTGGGACCTCAAACGCTCGCCGGCATCACGGGCGAGCCGGTGCACGAGGAGATGTTCGATCCGGGCTACCCCGGAGAGAAACACGTCGAGCTCGGGCGCGCCGCGGATCTCGTGTTGATCGTGCCGGCGACGGCGGATCTCCTGGCGCGGCTCGCCGCGGGCCGCGCGGATGATCTGCTGACCGCGCTCGTGCTCTGCGCGCGCGGGCCCGTGCTCGCGGCGCCCGCGATGCACCCGCGCATGTGGGCGCACCCGGCGACGATGCGGAACGTGGCGACGCTCGCGGCCGATGGGCGCGTGTCGCTGATCGGTCCGATCGAGGGCGAGGTGGCCTCGGGCGAACGAGGCATGGGGCGAATGGCCGATCCCGAGGAGATCACGCACGCGGCGCTCGCGGCCGTGGAGACGCGGGATCTCGTGGGGATCCGGATCGTGGTGACGGCGGGGCCGACGGTCGAGGACCTCGATCCGGTGCGCTTCCTCGGCAACCGATCGACGGGGAAGATGGGCTTCGCGATCGCGGAGCGCGCGGCGTCGCGAGGCGCGTCGGTGACGCTCGTTTCGGGGCCGGTGGCGCTCGCGACGCCGCGGGGCGTGACGCGGGTCGACGTGCGGAGTGCGCTCGCGATGAAGGAGGCGCTCTGGGAGGTGATGGGCGCCGATCTCGGGCGCGCGGACGCGCTGATCATGTCGGCCGCGGTCGCCGACTACCGGCCCGCCGAGCAAAGCACGACGAAGCGGAAGCGCTCGGCGGAGCCGCTCGAGATCAAGCTCGTCCCGAATCCGGATCTGCTCGCCGAGGTGGGCGCGGCGCGGACGGGGGCGCGGCCGGTGCTCGTGGGCTTCGCCGTGGAGACGGCCGACGACGCGGGGATCGTGGGGTACGCGCGCGGAAAACTCCAGGCGAAGCGCGTGGACATGGTGGTGGCGAACCACGCGCAGGACTCGTTCGGCCGCGAGGACAACCGGGCGACGATCGTGACCTCGCACGGCGCAGAGGCGTTCGGGGTCCTGTCGAAGCGTGATCTCGCGGATCACATCCTCGATCGCGTGGCGCAGAGGTGCCGGTGAGCGAGGCCTCGGACGACGAAACCCCGGACGACGAAACCCCGGACGAGGACGTCGACACAAGCGAAGACGTCGAAGCCGAGCCCACGTCGAAGCGCGAGGCTCTCCTCATCGCGGGCGGCGTGACCGTGGCGAGCGGGCTCGCCGTGGGGTTTGCGTTCTCGGACGAGCACGCGGGCACGCCGTGGATGCTCGGCTCACTCGTGATCGTGTACGCGGCGCTCGCGGCGTTCACGGTGTGGCGCCTGCGCGCGCGGGGCGAGCTCGACGAGCAGCTCCGGCCGCGCGGCGGGGATCTGACCGTGGGCGCGATCGTGGCAGCGGTGCTGTACGGCGTGGCGACGGGCGTGCACCTGCTCGTGACGTCGCCGCCGTCGCCGCGGGCCGCGTGGATCATGCACGTCTACGCCACGCTCGGGGATCCGTCGGCGGAGGGGCGTCACCTGCTCGGGGGCGTGGTCTTCGTGGTGGCGGCGCTGGAGGAGCTCGTCTGGCGGGGCCTCGTGCAGCGCGTGCTGCTCGCGCCGTTCGGGTGGCTGCGCGCGTGGCTCCTGCAGGCGGCGCTGTTTGGCGTGGCGCACCTGCCGACGATGTTCCTGCTCGGCGATACGCGCGTGGGGCCGAACCCGCTGCTCGTCGCGGCCGGCGTCGCCTATTCGCTCGTGTGGGGGCGGCTCGCGATGCGGATGGATCGCTTGCCGCCGGCCCTCTTCGCGCACGCGCTCTTCACGTGGGGCGTGTTCGAGTTCCCGATCTGGAGCCCTTGAGCCCGAAATGGCGAAGCGCCCGCGGACAGCCCGCGAGCGCCTCGACTCCGCCTCGATCGCGCGAGCGGATCAGCCGTTCTTGCGATTGCGACGCCGCGAGGCCGAGATGCCCATCGCCGCGAGGCCGAGCGCGATGCCCGTCATGGCGAAGGGCGACTCGGCTTGTCCCGGCGACGCCGAGCAGCCGAGCCCGCTGGCCTCGCCCGAGCCCGCGCAATCCGCGCCGCCGAGCGTGATCGTGCACTCGCCCTGCGCCTGGGCCGAAACGTCGACCTGGAGGCCCTGCTCGAGGAGGGCGCTGATGCAGCCCTTCACGTCGGAGGCGAACACGTACTGATCGTTGCAGAAGAGCGCGCCCGTGGGCTCCTGGCACTGCACCCTGCAGCCGCCTTCGAGCTTCGCGTAGCAGGTGAGGTCGCAGTCCATGTTGATGTTCGCCGTGCACGCGCCCGTGCAGCACGTGTCGCAGTGCTCGATGCAGTTGCTCGGCTGCACCTGGCACTGGCTGCGGCAGCGGCTGGTGCAGCTCGCCTTCGCGTCCGTCACGCAATCACGCTGCGGGTAGTTCGCCTGGCAATCCGCGATGAACGGCTGCTCGCATTCGTCGTGGCAGCCCTGGATGCAATCGAGCTTCGAGGGGTCGCACTCCGCGATGCAGCTCTCGCCGCAGTTGTTGGTGCACGACGCCGACGCCGACACGGTGCATCCACCCTCGCAGCCGGCGGTAAACCGGATCGACGTGCAGTCGGCTTCGCAGCCGCCCTCGACGCGGATCTCGCAGCCGAGGCCGTTCTTGTTGAAATCGAATTTCCCGCACTCGGGAGGGGTCGTGATGGCGAGCGCCTGGGACGAGGCGAGGAGCAACGCCGGGAACGCGAGGACCGAAAGCACGAGCTTGCCAAAGTCAGCCATGGGGTCTCCTTCCGATGCGAAGGCAGAGGGTATCAGGGACCGTCTTGATCGAGGCCCACGCGATCACGTGGGCGGCCTCGTAAGACGGTCCTTCCCCAGGCTCGTTGCAGCGCTCGTCCGAGTCCGAATGTTGCTCCACACGCAGAAGGGGCCTTCCGACGCGGAAGATCCCCTCCTTCTGTGTGCCTTAACCCGCGATGCGGGCGAGCTCTTCTTCGGAGACGTCGAAGTCAGCGTAGACGTTCTGCGTGTCGTCGTGATCGTCGAGCGTGTCGAAGAGGTTCAAGCAGAGCTCGGCGTCACGCCCCTCGACCTGCTTCTTGTTCTTCGGGACGTACGCAGGGCCGCTCGACTTCACCGCGATCTTCGCGTCCTCGAGCGCCTTCACGACGGGGTCCGTGAGCTCGACGCTGCACGTCACCTGCCACTCCTCGCCCTGGTCGGTGTAGTCGTCGGCGCCCGCGCCCACGGCGATCTCCATGAGCTGGTCCTCGGTCGCCGCTTCCTTCGCGAGCGTGATGAGGCCCTTGCGATCGAAGGCCCACGCCGCCGAGCCGCCCGAGCTCATCTGGCCGTTGTGCTTCTCGAAGATCTTGCGGACCTCGGCGACGGTGCGGTTCTTGTTGTCCGTCATCACGTCGACGATGAAGAGCGTGCCGCCGGGGCCCGTGCCCTCGTAGACGATCTCCTCGTAGTTCACGCCCTCGATCTCGCCGGTGCCGCGCTGGATCGCCCGCTTGATCGTGTCGGCGGGCATCGCCTGGCTGCGCGCATCCGTGACCGCCTTCCGCAGGCGCGGGTTGCCGTCGACGTTGCCCCCGCCCATGCGCGACGCGACGGTGATCTCCTTGATCAGCTTCGTGAAGAGCTTGCCGCGCTTCGCGTCGAGCGCGCCCTTCTTGCGCTTGATCGTGGCCCATTTGGAGTGGCCGCTCATGCCTTCACTACTCCTCGAAAGTGTGCGCCCCGGGCGCACCGCGCCGCAAAGCGCGCGGAAGGTAGCGAGGTGGCCCCTCGGAGGCAACCTCGGCCTGCGCTCCCCCGGGCGTTTTTCCGACCCGGAGGCGGCCAGCGCGGGCGGACCTCGCTTGCTTTCGGGGCCGCGGTGGCGCACGTTCTGCGCCCCAAACCAAGAGCTTTGTGCTGGCCGGGGCCTCGACCGAGAGGGCTCGGCCGGTGGACAGGGCCGAGCCCAACCGAGAGATCCGAGTCATGCCCGTCATCGAAGAGAAACCCCAGGACGAGAAGCTGTTTCGCATCCGCCACTCGCTCGCTCACGTCATGGCGCAGGCGGTCCAGACGCTCTACCCGGGGACGAAGCTCGGGTTCGGCCCGGCCATCGACGACGGCTTCTACTACGACTTCATCCTGCCGAAGACGTTGAGCGACACGGAGCTGCCCGCCATCGAGGCGAAGATGCGCGACATCATCGCGGCGGCGCAGACCTTCTCGCACGAGGACCTGCCCCTCGACGCGGCCCTCACGCGCATCGAGGGCCAGATGGGCGAGCCCTTCAAGGCCGCGTACGCGCGGGAGCTCGCGGACAAGAAGGGCCACCGCGAAATTAGTTTCTACACAAACGGTGGCTTCGTCGACATGTGCGAAGGGCCGCACGTTTCGAGCACGAGCGACATCCCGGCGGACGCCTTCAAGCTGCACGCGCTGGCGGGCGCGTACTGGCGCGGCGACGAGCGCAACGCGATGATGACGCGGATCTACGGCTACGCGTTCAACACGAAGGCGGAGCTCGACGAGTACGTCGCGGCCGTGGAGCAGGCCAAGCAGCGGGACCACCGCAAGCTCGGGCAAGAGCTTCGCATCTACGCGATCCGCGACGAGATCGGCAAGGGCCTGCCGCTCTGGCTGCCGAACGGCGCGGCGATCCGGCACGAGCTCGAGAAGCTCGCGCACGAGATGGAGTTCCGCGCGGGCTACAAGAAGGTCGCGACGCCGCACATCACGAAGCGCGGCCTCTACGAGACCTCGGGGCACATCCCGCTCTACGAGGACGGCATGTACCCGCCGATGGTCCTCGAAGAGGAGGGGCGCGGCGCGGGCGGGCCCGAGGAGTCGTACTACCTCAAGCCGATGAACTGCCCGCACCACCACATGGTGTTCGCCTCGGAGAAGCACTCGTACCGCGATCTGCCGCTGCGCTACACCGAGTACGGCTCGGTCTACCGCTTCGAGCGCGCGGGCGCGCTCCAGGGCCTCACCCGCGTGCGCGGCATGGCGATGAACGACGCGCACATCTACGTGACGCCCGAGCAGCTCAAGGAGGAGTTCCAGGCCGTCATGAAGCTCCACGAGCGGTACTACGCGCTGTTCGGATTGACGAACTACTTCATGCGTCTGTCGCTCTGGGACCCGGCGGATCCGAAGCGCGGAGCGAAGTACGTCGACGATCCGGAGAACTGGGCGCTCTCGGAGCGGCTCGTGACCGAGGCGCTGGAGGAGATGGGGGCGAACTACAAGCTCTCGCCCGGCGAGGCGGCGTTTTACGGGCCAAAGGTGGATTTCCAGTTCATCACGGTGACGGGCCGCGAGTTCACGCTCTCCACGAACCAGCTCGATTTCGCGGTCCCGGCGCGCTTCGGGCTCGCGTACACGGACAAGGACGGCAAGGAGAAGACGCCGTACTGCATCCACCGCGCGCCGATGGGCACGCACGAGCGCTTCATCGCGTTCCTCATCGAGCACTTCGGCGGCGCGTTCCCGACGTGGCTCGCGCCGGTGCAGGTCGTGGTCATCCCCGTGAGCGACAAGTTCCTCGCGTACGGCAAGAAGATCGAGGCGCTCCTCCGCGAGGACCTCGTGCGCGTGGAGCTCGACACGAGCTCGGCCACGATGGGCAAGAAGATCCAGGAGGGCGCGACGCGGAAGGTGCCGATCCTGCTCGTCGTCGGCGGCAAGGAAGAGACGGAGCAGACGGTGACCGTGCGCAGGTACGGCATCAAGGAGCAGAAGGCGATGCCGCTCGCGGGCTTCGTCGAGATGCTGTCGCAGGAGATCAAAGAGCGGCGGCACGTGAAGTCGTGGTAATTTCCGGGGGGACTCGATGATCCCCCCGGCGCGCCTCGTTTCGTTCGTTCGAGAGGCGCCCTTCCTCGCGTTCGTCCTGCTCGCGCCCGTCCCCGGGTGTGTCCTCCTCACCGACGTCGACGAACGTCGAATCCCCAAAGATCACGCGTCGTCCGCTTCGTCGTCCGGAAGCTCGTCCGCGTCCGGAAGCTCGTCCGCGTCGACCGGCGCGGGCGGCGCGGGCGGGCAAGGCGGCGCGGGCGGCGCGTTTTCGTGCACGAGCGACGCCGATTGTCCGGGGCTCGCCTCCGCGTGTGGCGAGCCGCGATGCTTCGAGGATGGTCGCTGCGGCTTCGACAACCAGCCGATCGGGGCGCCCTGCGACGAGGGCGGGGCTGCGTGTGACGGCAAGGGTCATTGCGTGGAGTGCACGGCCGGCGTGCACTGCGCGAGCGGCAAGTGTGGGCCCGATCGAACGTGCATCCCGGCGACGTGCAGCGACACGATCGAGAACGGCGACGAGACGGACATCGATTGCGGCGGGTCGTGCGTCGCGAATTGCGGGCCGGGCGCAGGGTGCGTCGCACATGACGATTGCGTGGGCGGGCTCTGCGAGGCGGGCACGTGCGCGCCGACGTGCAAAGACGGAGCGACGAACGGCGAGGAGACGGGCGCGGATTGCGGCGGGCCGACGTGCCCCGCGTGTCCGCTCGGCGTGACCTGCGAGATCGACGCGGATTGCGTTTCGGGGTTCTGCGAGGCCGGCGTCTGCGCGGCGATCCCGACCTGCTCGGACGGCGTGAAGAACGGGTCCGAGACGGACGTCGATTGCGGCGGGTCGGACTGCGTGAAATGCGGCGTGGGCGGCGCTTGCGAGGGCGGGATCGATTGCGACACCGCGTCGTGCGTGGCCGGGGTGTGCGCGGGCCCCTCGTGTGCGGACGGCGTGCAGAATGGGAACGAGGCGGGGATCGATTGCGGCGTGGTTTGTCCGACCGGATGCGCCCCGGGCGCGCCGTGCACGAACGGGCTCGATTGCGCGAGCAAGATCTGCGAGGGCCCGGCGGGCAGCGCCGTCTGCTCGACGCCCTCCTGCTTCGACGGCGAGCACAACGGCGACGAGACGAGCTACGACTGCGGCGGCTCGTGCGACGTGAAATGCCCGCCGTTCTACCCGTGCCTCGTCCACGCGGATTGCAAAGGCGGCGAGTGTGATCCCGTGAAGCTCACGTGCACGCCGACCTGCGCCGACGGCTACCAGAACGCCGGCGAGACGGACCCGGATTGCGGCGGCCCGTGCCCCAAGAAGTGCCCCGAGGGCGGCCATTGCAACACGAGCATCGACTGCGTCCCGAATTTGAATTGCTTCCAGGGGCATTGTTTGCCATGAGGCGCCTCGGAGGCCTCGCCGTCCTCGCCGCGACGCTCGCCTTGCCTGCGGGCCCGGCGCTCGCGAATGGTCGATTTCCTTCGGCCGGGCACGTCGAGGTCGATCCGATGGATCCGGCGCACGTGGTCTTGCGGGCGACGTACGGGCTCGTCGTGAGCACGGACGGGGGCGCGCGCTGGTCGTGGGTGTGCGAGGAGGCGATGTCGTTCGCGGGGATCTGGGACCCGCCGATCGGCATCACCGCGGGCGGCGCGCTGCTCGTGGGGTTGCCCGATGGGCTCACGGTCTCGACGCCCGACGGCTGCGGATTTTCGCGGGTAGGCGCGCTCGAAGGAAAGCTCGTCATCGATCTCGCGGTGGACAAGAAAAACCCAGCCCGCGCCGTGGTGCTCACGTCCACGCCGCTCGGCGCGAGCTTTGATACGCGGCTCTTCTGGACCGAGGACGGCGGCGCGTCGTTCACGGACGCGGAGGCCGGTTTCCCGGACAATCTGCGCGGATTGACGGTCGATCTCACGCCGGAGCCTTCGATCGTCTACGTGAGCGGCGTGCTCGGCGGATCGATGCCGATGGGCGTCGTGCTTCGGTCCACGGACGGCGGAAAGACCCACGAAATCACGCCGGTGCCCGGGAGCGACGACACGCGCGGCCCCTTCATCGGCGCGGTGGATCCGGCGGACGCGGACCGGGTGTACGTGCGGCTCGACGGCGCCCCGGGGAGGTTGCTCCATTCGGCGGACGGCGCGAAGACGTGGGAGGAGCTTTTCGTCGGGGAAGGAGCGCTCTTGGGGTTTTCCCTGTCGCCCGACGGCAGCGCGCTCGTCGTGGGCGGCGAAAAGGACGGCATCTGGCGCTCGCCGGCGCCGGAATGGGCTTTCGAGCAGGTGTCTCGATTGCACGCGCGGTGTTTGCGCTGGGCGGAGCCGGGTGTGTACGCATGCACCGAGGAGGCGCTCGACGGCTTCTCCGTGGGTTTGTCCGTGACCGCGGGCTCGACGTTCGGCGTGGCCTCGCGCCTCGCCGATCTCTGCGGGCCGCTCCCCTGCCCCGCAGGCAGCACGACGCGCTCGTCTTGTGAGCCGCGCTGGCCGATGTTGCAGACGATGCTGAATCCGGTGTCCTGTGACGGCGCAGGCGGCGCAGGCGGCGCAGGGCCGGTGGACGCTGGCGTGCCGCCCGGGGAAATCCCGGGAAAGGAGCCGCCGGGCGATTGTGCCTGTGGCCTCGCGCGGGGGGTCCCGGGCGGCGAGGCGGGCGCTTTTTGGGCGGCCCTCGCCGCCTTCGGGCTCATCGGGGCGCGTCGCGCGCACCCCAAAGGATTTCGCTCGGGCGAGCCGAGAGGAAGGCGACCGTGAACTGTCCCAAATGCAAAGCGGTGATGGAGATCGTGGTGTTCGAGGACGTCGAGGTCGATCGCTGCACGGGCTGCAAAGGTCTCTGGTTCGACAGCCGCGAGAACGAGCGGCTCAAATCGATGCGTGGCTCGGAGATCATCGACTCGGGAGATCCGAAGACCGGGCGGAAAAACAACACGATCCCGTACGTGCGCTGTCCACGCGACGGAAACCCGCTCGTGCGAATGGTGGACCCGGCGCAGACGCACCTCTGGTACGAGACGTGCTCGACCTGCGGCGGCGCATATTTCGATGCGGGCGAGTTCCGCGATTACAAGAACCTCACGGTGCTCGATTTCATCAAGGATCTGTTCGCGAAGCCGCGGGCTTGAGCCGCTGCGGGCGCCTCAGCGGTTGCGCCGCCAGCCGTCGGGATCGTCGGAGGGCGGAGGGGGCGGCGGCGGTGGGCGAACGACGGCTCGACCCGCGTCCGCGGCGCCGATATCCGCGGGCGCGGCGTCCACGCGTGGCGACAGCTCGGGCAAGGGTGGCGGGTCGACCGGCGGGGCCCCGACGAGGAAGGGGCTCGGAGGCGGCGGGGCCTCACGCGCCCGGTTCTCCGGCCGCGGCGGCTCGGGCCGAGCGAGGGGCGCGGCGCTCGCCGTGGCATTCTCGGCGGATTCGACCTCGACCGGAGGTTCCTCCGCGTTCTTGCAGGCCGCGCCCGCGAGGGATAAACCGATCGCCGCGCCGAGAATCATCCTTCGCATGGCAAGGCGCCCCGGGGTCCGGATCTATCGACGGGTCCGATAGGCGTCGAGCTCGGCCTTGCGCTCCCGGCCGACCGCGTCGAGCTTCTCCTGCCAGACCTTTTTGTAGGGTCGGAGCGTCTGCGCGAGCTCGCGGGCGATGACCAGGTTGCGGTACCATTTCGAGTCCGCGGGCACGATCGTCCACGGGGCGCGCTTCGTCGAGGTGCGCGAGATGGCGTCCTCGTAGGCATCGGTGTACTCGCCCCATTTCTCGCGCTCTTTCCAGTCGCCGGGGTTCAGCTTCCAGGCGGTGCGCGGGTCCTGCTCTCGCTCGACGAGGCGCTTCTTCTGCTCGTCCTTGCTGATGTGCAGGAAAAACTTCAGCACGATCGTGCCGTGCTCGCAGAGCAGCTCCTCGAAATCGCGGATGTGGCCGAATCGCTCGCCCCAGATGTCGCGAGGGACGAGGTCGTGGACGCGCACGACGAGCACGTCTTCGTAATGGGAGCGGTTGAAGATCGAGAACTCGCCCTTGCGGGGCGTGTGGCGGTGAATGCGCCAGAGGAAATCGTGCTCGCGCTCCTCCTCGGTGGGCACGCCGAACGAGGTGACGTGCACGCCGCGCGGATTGAGCAGGCCCACGACGTGCTTGATCGCGCCGTCCTTGCCCGCGGTGTCGCGGCCCTGAAGAACGACGAGCACCGAATGCGTGCGCGCGCCCCACAGGAGATCCTGGAGCTCGAACAGCTCCTCGCCGAGCTCCTCGAGCTCCCGCGCCGCCGCCTCGCGCGTCAACCCGCCGGGCGGCGACTCGCTGATCGCGCCGAGATTCACTTTCTCCCCGGTCTTGTCGAACGTGACGACGCCCACGCGCACTCTCCTTTCGAGGTCCCTTGGCCACGAGGCCCGCCCCGCGAGCCGAGCAAACGCAAAGATTCGCCGCACGTCAAGCTTTATTCGTGTATCGTCGGAACTCGCATGGTCAGCGCGAGCGGGACGGATCCGGCGGCACAAGTAGAGACGAAAGCTCCGCTGCTCGAACGCCTCGGGGTGCGTTATTTTCGCCGGCTCTCGGCGTCCTTGCCGCGCGTCGCTTCGGCCGACGCGGTGAGCGTGCTGAACGCCGAGGAGCGACGCCACCTCTCGGTCGTGGTGCGCGGCGCCGTGATCCGCGCGAGCGTCGCGGGCGCGGTGAGCGCGGCGCTCGCGGCCGGCGCGGAGGTGCTCGCGGATCGGCTCTTCGGGGCCGATCACGCGAGTTTCGATGTGGCCGCGCGATACTGGGCGCTCGTCGGCGGCGTGACGATCGTCGCGGCGGTGGCGGAGATCTTGTATCTTTATTGGGATTCGCTCCGCGCCGTGCATCAGCTCTCCCGCGCCGCGGGGCTCGATCCTTTCGCGACCGAGACGAGCGGCGATGGGGCGGCCGTGGCGGCGGCGCTCGCGCGCGCCGCGCTCGAATTGCCGAACCCGACGGAGCGCGTGTTCGGGGTCGATCCGCGGCGCGAGGCATCGAAATTCAAATTGGCGATCGCGTCGCTGCTCTACAAGGTGAAGGTGAGCGTCACCAATTTCGCGGTGAAGGTGCTCGTCCGTCGCCTGGCCGGCCGCGCGCTCGTGCGCACGTGGCTGCCTTTCGTCGCGGTGCCCGGCACGGCCGCGTGGAACGGGATCGTTTGCTGGGTCGTGCTGCGCGAGGCGAAGATCCGGGTGATGGGCCCCTCGGCCGCGCGTGAGCTCGTGGGCGCGATCTTCGATCAGGGAATCACGCTTTCGGCCGAGGGGCGCCTCGCGCTCGTGCGCGCCGTGGCGAGCTCGATCGTGCGCACGGAGGACTTGCACCCCAATCTGCACGCGGTGCTCGTCGAGGTCCTGCGGCGCGTGGACGATCCGTTGCCGGACGGGATCGACGATTCGCGGGTGTTCCTCGACATCCTTGCGCGCCTGCCGTCCGCGGAGCAACGAATGGCGCTGCAGGTCCTGCTCTCGGCGGCGATCATCGACGGCCGCTTCACGAGCGCCGAGACGCGGCTGCTCCACGAGGCGCAAGCCGCCTGCGGGCGGACCCCGGACGTGCGGCCGGCGGAGCGGCTGCGGCGCGCATTCGTGGCCGGCACCGGTTCGCTCGACGAGCTGATTCGCACGCTCGTCTGAACGGTCACGCGAGCGTCAGCGAATTCAGCGCGGCGCCGGCAGCTTGCCGGTGACGACCCCGAGATCCACGAACGCGCGGTCGGTCATGACCACGAACGGCCGCTCTTCAAGCCGGATCTCTCCATTTCCGTCGTGCTCGACGATCTGGAGTTTTCCCATGCCGTAGCCCATCGGGCCCTTCGAGTAATAATGGGCCTGAAGGCGATACGGGTAGGCCGCGGCGCGGCCTTCGATGGCGAAACACTCGGGGCCATACCCCGTGGTGACGTCGGCGAAGAGCTCGCCGCCTGAGCGGAGCTTTCGGTGGCTGTAATAGGCGTGTCCGCGGCGACTGTCGCGAATATGGAAATCGACGTCGTTCGCGTCCGTCTCCCACGTGAGGACAAACCGGAGCGAGGGGCGCTTGGCGAGGGGGACGCCGATCTCGCGCAACGTCTTCTCCACCTCGGCGCGGCGCTCGGGTTTGGCGCGGAGGAGCGCTGCGGCGAGGATGCCGACGTCGTCGGCGAGGACGCGGCGCACGCCGGCGAAACGGCCGCTCGGATAACGACGCGCGAACGCCGCGGTGATGACCTCGAACGCCTCGGCGAACTTTCCGGCGCGGGCGAGCGCATACGCGAGGAGCCGGTGCCCAGAGGGATGATCGGGGCGCGACGCGACGGCCTTTTCGTAGGTATCGACGACGAGGAAAGAGACGCCGTCGGCGCGATTGCCAATGCGCTCGAGCCGCGCGCCGGCAAACCTGCGGAGGTCGGCGCGGGACGGGAAGAGGTCGATGATCGAGCCGTAGGCGCGCGCGGCCTGGGGGAGGTCGCCGAGCCCTTCGAACGATTCGCCAAGCGCGACGAGCGCGAGCGCGTCGCCCGGCTCGGCCGTGCGCCACGCGGAGGCCAGGGAGAGCGCTTCGGCGTGTTTCTTCGCCTGGATCAGGCTCATGACGTCGGCGAATTTGCCCTCGTAGGGCAGGACGCCGGAGTCACCCTCGTCCTCGTCGTCCTCGAATTCGCTCGGCGGCCGGGGCGGCGGCGGCGGCGGCCTACGGTTCGGCGGCGGTCGCCAGGAAGTGCTCGGCGCGTCGTCGAAAGGATTGAGGATCGACTCGGCCTCGCTGCTGCGGGGGCGTGATGCGCCCGAGGCCGCGGTCGCGGCCGGTGCTGCCTTTGCGGCTGCGCGAGGCGTGCTCGCGGGGCGCGGGGACGGGGGCGGCTCGGCATCGGCGGGCTCGGTTTTGGCCTCGCGCGCGAGCTCTTCCCGGGAAAGGGTCTCCGATTGCGGAGGAGGAGGCGGCGCCGCTGCCTCGGCCGCCGGGGCCGCCGCGGCTTGCGCGGCCGGGGCGCCGGTATCCTTCTTTTTGCTTTCTTTGTTTTCGCTCTCGTTTTTTTCCTGGGCGACCTTCGGGGGCTCGTCCGAGCCCGCGGCGACGGCCACGGGGCCACCTTTGCGGCTTTGCAGCTCGACGCCCGAACGGCCGACCACGAGGATGTCCGCGAGCGCGGTCCGGTCGATGCCGAACCGAGCGTAATCGTTCTCGGTCTCCAGGACGAGCAGCGCCGTGAGGTCGGAGAGCACCCGGAAGCGCGTCGAGAGCGAGACAATCTCGCGCCCGATCGCCGCGCGCCGGCCCTCGTCCGGGGCCGTCTCCCTTTCGAGGGAGAGGCGCTCGATTCTTGCCTGCGTCGCCGCGCGTTCGAGCAGCGGGCGCTCGGCAAACTCCGTCGCGACCTTCGTCCGCGCCGTGCCGGAAGGCCCCTGCACCTCGACCTCGAAGGGCGCGCTCGGCGGGATCTCCGCATACACGAGCGCCTCGTCGCCGGGCTGCACGGCGTCGAGTTTTTCCGGGTACACCCATTTCGCGCCGGGGACGCGCACCTTGAGGCCCGAGACGGTGGCGCGGCCGAGGCGATCGGCGAGCGCGCGCGGGCTCTCCGCCGCGTCGAGGACCACGCCGTCCTGCGGGAATGAGCCCGTCGTGAGCCGGCGCAGGAGCGCCTCGTCGCGAATGCCGCCGGCCACGATGGCGTCGAGCCTGCGAATGCCTGCGTCCCGGAGTTTGCCGAGCTCGGCCGTGATCTCGCCGGGCGTCGTGGGCCCGGCCGTGGGAATGCCGTCCGTGAGGAGCAAGGCGCGCGTGAAGCGGCCGCCCTGCTTTTTTGCATACCCCGCCGCGCTCTCCAGCGCGAGCCCGAGGTCGGAGGCGCCGAGCGCCTTGCGCTGCAGGATCGTCTCGATCTCCTTGCGGCCAAACCCCTTTTTGGGCCCCATGTACACGGGTTCGAGCCCCTGATCGAAGCACGCGACGGCGATCGGCATGTCACTGCCCGCCTCGTCCGGCAGCGCCGCGAGCAAGGCCGCGAGCCGCTCGGCCTGGGTGGAGAGGTCGAGCGCGCGCGAGGCGCTCGTGTCGAGCAGGACGAGCAGATCCCGGACCGGCTCGGGGCGATTCTCCGCGAGGGGCGTGACCCGCGCGACCGCAAGCTCCTCATGGCGCAGGCCGACGGCCGACGCTCCGCCCGCGCCGAGCGGGAGCACGAAATCACGGTCCGGCGCGAAATCGGCCTGCTTGAAGGCGTGCATGCGGCGCACGGGCTCGCCCTTGTCCCCGCGGCGGCGCTCGATGACGCGCATGTCGAATTTGCTGATGCGCGGCAAGCCCCGAAGATAGGCGCGGTAAGGATCGCCGCGCGAGGCGAGCGACTGCGAATAGGAGACGATGAGCTCTTTTTCGCCCGAGGCAGGAATGGGGAAAACCCGAGCCTGGAAGCGATTTCCGGCCTGCTTTTCGAGCAGCGCCGGGTCGGCCCTGCGGTGGAGGAAATCCTCGTACGCGACCCGCGCCGCCTGGAGCTCGACGACCTCGCCCTCTTTCCAGCCGTCCGCGTTTTTCATGGCGAACCGGCTGATCGTGGCCCCGGGCGGCAGGACGAGCTCGAAGCGGCCCTCGATGGTGCGATCCTCGGGGTTCTTGAAGGTGAAATGGAGCTCGGTGAAGGCGAGCGGATCCTCGACGGCCGCCGCGACCTCGAGCGCGGTGATCACGAGGCCGACGCCGTCGGGCGAGGTGAGCGAGACGGGCGCCCCGCTGCGATCGCCCCCGGCGATCTCCAGGGTCTGCGTCGGCTGCTCCTCCCAGCGCACGGGGACGATCGGGAGGTCGCCCGCGGGGCCCCCATTCTTGTCGCCCGCGCCGCCGAACTCCGCGGACTGCGGGCCCGTGACGACCGTGGGTCCCGGGCCGCAGCTCGCGAGGGCCTGAGCGAGGACAAGGAGGGCGAGGCGGGAGAGGCGGCGGCGCAGGCGCATACGGTCGAGAGTACGCCGACCGCCGGGCGCCGCGAAAGGTGATCAGCTCGCCTTGACCGCAATTTGCCGAGGCTTCTGGGAAGACACCTTCGGCAGGCGGACCTTGAGGACGCCTTGGGCCACCTCGGCCGTGATCCCGTCGGCCACGATGCCTTGCGGGACCAGGAAGGTCCTCGAAAAATCCCCCGGGCGGCCCTCGACGGCGAGGGCGTTGCCCTCCGGCGCGCTCGCTCGCTTGCCCGCAATCGTGAGCTCGTTCTTGTCGAGGCGGACCGCGATGTCGCCGGGGCCGACGCCGGGCAGGTCGGCGACGATCAAGAGCTCGGTCTTGTTCTCGAAGATATCGACCGCGGGCGCCACGCCGCGCCGCGTCTCCGGCGCCTCGGTCTGATGGTCCCGCTCGTCACGGCTGGTCTGCGCGTTCATGGCTGCTCTCTCCTTTTCCTTCCAGAATCGATTTCACGACGCCGATTTCACAGAGATCTTCCGGGGCTGCGCCTCGGGCGACTTCGCCAGCGTGAGCGTGAGGACGCCGTCCTTCAGCACCGCGCTCGCCTTCTCCGTGTCGACCTTGCAAGGCAAGGACACGCTGCGCGAGAACTTCACCGGGGCGCGCTCCCTCTTGTGGAGCGCATAACCCTCCGGGATGTCGGCCTTGCGCTCGCCCGAGAGCGTGAGCACGTCCTGATCGATCTCCAGCTTGATGTCCGATTCTTTCATTCCGGGAACATCCGCCGCGATCACCAGCGCTTCGCCCTTGTCGTACACCGAGAGGCGCGGCCACGTCGCGACCGTGCGCGACGAAAGCCCGGCCTCGAAGGGCTCGAAGAAGAAGGTCGATCGCGGCCAGGCGCCCCCGCGCGGCTCGTACTCGTCGAAGAGCCGGTCCATTCTCCGGCGCAGCTCATCCATCGCAGCAAAGGTCCTGTTCACGTCACCGAATCGCATCAACATGGTCGCCTCCGTATGCCCTCGCAGGGCGTGGCTCTGCCCCCACGGGCCCCGAGGCGCCGCCGGCAGGGCAAACCATGCCCCGACCGCGAACGCGCGCTCGGTCCCGTCTCGTGCACGCATCCCCAAGCGCGGAGAACCGTTCTCGATTCTCTTCCGCCACCCGGGCTCCGACGACCTGCAATCTCTACATGGGTCGGCCGCTGTCAAGAGCCGCCCCCGCAACCCACCCCCACCCCACCCGCCACGGGCCCGCCCCCGCCCCGTCCCCCGCGGCGCGACCGTATGAACACGAAACAAAGATTGACATCGGCGTCGAACCTTGTACAAAGAGTGTACAGCTTCAACGGGACGCGTGTTACGCGGAGGATTCGGCGATGAGCTCCAAGGGAAAAGCTTCGAAGTTCGTCTCGGCGGCCGCGCTCGTGGCCGCGCTCGTGCCCGGGGTCTCCCTCGCGCTGCCCAAGGAAGGCGCCGAAGCCCCGAATGCGCGGGTGGAGGACGCCGACGGACGCGCGCTGCAGATGAGCTCTCTCAAGGGCAAGCCGATCCTCATCGTATACGAAGACAAGGACTCCGCAGCGCAAAACCAGCCGCTCAAGGACGACCTGTCGAAGCTCGCCCAGGGCGACAAGTACAAGCAACAGATCGCGCTCGCCGCGGTCGCGGACGTGAGCGGCTACGACTGGTGGCCCGCGAAAGGCTTCGTGAAGGACGCGATCCGCGAGGAGTCGAAAAAGCAGAAGACCACGATTTACTGCGACTGGGACGGCTCGTTCGGAAAGGCCTACGGCATTCGCAAGGGCGTGAGCAACGTGATCCTCGTCGGCAAAGACGGGCGCGTGCTGTTCGCCGGATCGGGCGCGCTCGGCACAGCCGATCGGAAAAAGCTCATCGAGCTGCTCGGCGCGCAGGTCGAAGGCTGACGCGCTCGACGCGTCAATCCTTGCTGCCCCGCGACGGGCGCCTCCGCTTCTGCGCCGCCAGGACACGCTCGATCGTCTGCCGCGCGCCCGCGAGGTCGCGGCCGACGTAAATGCCGCCGCGATCCTCGATCCACGCGCGCATGGCCTCCGAGCCGTCGCCGCCGATGAGCCACGCAGCGCCGCGGCAAGCATCGGCATAGGCGTCGACGAGCTCGCGCGCGCGCGGCGCGGGCGGGGCGATGGTGACGCTGAGGCCCACGAGGTCGGGCGCGAGCGAATCGACGACACGCGAGATCGCCGCCGGCGGCGTGCGCGCCCCGAGCATGAGCGTGCGGAACCCCCACGAAGTAAAGCGCAAGCCGACGCCGTAGAGGCCGAGGACGTGGTCTTCGTCGGCGAAACAAGCGAGCGCGACGCGGCGCGTGGCGTCCGCCGGCTGCGCGAGGCGCAAGAGGTGGATGAGGGTGCCGCCGAGCACGTTGGAGGCAAAGTGCTCCTGCGCGACGGTGATCATGCCCGCGTGCCAGAGGTCGCCGATCTCGCGGAGCGCAGGGCCGATCGTCCGTTCGAAGATCGCCACGGCGGGGCCGAGGGTGAGCGTCTTCGAGACTTCTTCTTCGAGCGCGTCGGGGTCGAAGCGGCGCGTGGCCTCGACGATCCGATCCTTCGCGGCGGTGAACGGGTCGGTATCGAGGGGCGCGGCGCCGGGCGGAGGCGCACTGGGCGCGGCGACGATCGCGGGCTCGCTGAGCAGGAGGCGCGCGGATTCGGCCGGCGCCATGCCCGCCTTCACGAGGTCGCGCATCTTGACGATGAGCGCGACGTCCTCCTCGCTGTAAAGCCGGTAGGCGGAGGGCGTTCGCGACGGCGCAGGGACGCCGTAACGACGCTCCCAGGCGCGCAGCGTCGCAGAGCTCACGCCTGTCAGTTCCGAGACGGTGCGGATTCGGTAGAGGCTCAACGGATCGCTCTCCACGGTCGCCCCGACCGATCGTCAGGACCGACCAAGAGAAACCTTTGTCAAACTTGATACAGACCTTATATTGTCCGCATGCAAGGTTCAACCCCCAAGCCTCACGCGGTCGTCATCGGCAGCGGTTTTGGCGGTCTGGCCGCAGCGGTCCGCCTGGGCGCGCGTGGCTACCGGGTGACGGTGCTGGAGAAGCTCGATGCTCCGGGCGGACGAGCCTATGTCCACCGGATCAACGGCTTTACCTTCGACGCGGGGCCGACGGTCATCACGGCGCCCTTTTTGCTCGAAGAGTTATGGACGCTCGCGGGCCGGCGCATGAGCGACGACATCGACATGCGGCCGGTCACCCCCTTCTACCGCATCCGGTTCCACGACGGCGCCTTGTTCGACTACACGGGGGACGCTGCGGCGATGCGCAAGGAGGTCGCCGCGCTCGCGCCGGGGGACGTGGAGGGCTACGAGCGGTTCCTCCGCACGAGCGAGGAGATCTTCCGCGTGGGCTTCGAGGAGCTCGCGCACGTGCCGTTCGGCTCGTGGTGGGACATGGCGAAGATCGTCCCCGACATGGTGAAGCTCGAGAGTTATCGCTCGGTCTACAACCTCGTCGCCAAGCACGTGAAGGACGACCGGCTGCGGCAGGTGATGAGCTTCCACCCGCTGCTCGTCGGGGGAAACCCGTTCTCGACGACCTCGATCTACACGCTGATCGCATTCCTCGAGCGCAAGTGGGGCGTGCATTTCCCGATGGGCGGGACGGGCGCGCTCGTGAAAGGGCTCGTGCGCCTCATCGAGGGCCAGGGCGGCGAGGTCCGCTGCAACGCGGAGGTGCGACGCATCCTGCTCGACGGGCGAAGGGCGCGCGGCGTGGAGCTCGCGAGCGGCGAGCGCATCGAGGCCGAGGTGGTGGTTTCGAACGCGGATTCGGCCTGGACCTATCGCCACCTCATCGACGACAACGTCCGCAAACGCTGGACGAACGAACGTTTGGAGAAGCAACGATATTCGATGGGGCTCTTCGTCTGGTACTTCGGGACGAAGCGAACCTACGAGCACGTCGCGCATCACACGATCTGCCTCGGTCCGCGCTACGAGGGGCTCCTGGACGACATCTTCCAGCGGCACGTGCTGGCGGATGATTTCAGCCTTTATCTGCACCGGCCGACGGCGACGGATCCGTCGCTCGCGCCCGAGGGCTGCGACACGTTTTACGTGCTCTCGCCCGTGCCGAACCTGGCGAGCGGGACGAACTGGGAGAAAGAAGCGGAGCCCTATCGGAAGAAGGTCGAGCGGTACCTCGCGACGACGCTGATGCCCGGGCTCGAAAAGGAGATCGTGGCCTCGCGGGTGACACATCCGCAGGAGTTCCAGGACCGGCTGCTCTCGTTCCGCGGCGCGGCCTTCGGAATGGAGCCGGTGCTCACGCAAAGCGCGTTCTTCCGGCCGCACAACGAGAGCGAGGACGTGGAGCGGCTCTACATCGTGGGCGCAGGGACCCATCCAGGCGCGGGTCTGCCAGGCGTGCTCTCGTCGGCGCGGGTGCTCGACAGGCTGGTGCCCGATGCGTCCTCGCTCCATTGAACCCTCCATGACCCTCGGCGCGCCGCTCCTCCCGTTGCCTGCCGAGCGCACGGCCACGGCCGACGATCTCGCCGCGTGTCGGGAGCTCTTGCGAAAAGGATCGAAGAGCTTCTTCGCCGCGTCGCTTCTCCTGCCGAAGCGGGTGCGCGTGCCGATGCTGCCGGTCTACGCGTTCTGCCGCGTGGCCGACGACGTGGTCGATCAGGCGAGCGAGCCCGGCGCGGTGGAGGCGCTGCAAGCGCGGCTCGCCGCGGCCTATGAGGGAAACCCCCACGATTCGCCGGTCGATCGGGCGTTTTCGGACGTGGCGCGCGCGCACGACCTGCCGCGCGCCGTGATGGAAGCGCTCATCGAGGGGTTTGCCTGGGACGCCGCGGGGCGGCGGTACGAGACGCTCTCCGATTTGCACGCGTACTGCGCGCGTGTGGCCTCGACGGTCGGCGTGATCATGAGCGTGCTCATGGGCGTGCGGGACCCGAAGGCGCTCGCGCGCGCGTGTGACCTCGGCGTCGCCATGCAGCTCACGAACATCGCGCGCGACGTGGGCGAGGACGCGCGAAACGGGCGCGTGTACCTGCCCCTCGCATGGCTGGAGGAGGCCGGGATCGACGTGGAACCATGGGTCGCGCGGCCCGTGTTCACGGCGGCGCTCGGCGGCGTGGTGGAGCGGCTCTTGCGCCACGCGTCGGGGCTCTACGCGCGCGCGGACCTCGGGATCCCGATGCTGCCGCGCGACTGCCGGGCCTCGATCCGCGCGGCGAGCTTGATCTACGCCGACATCGGGCGCGTGGTCTTTGGCGCGGGCTTCGACTCCGTGACGAGCCGCGCGTACGTGCCGCTCGGCCGCAAGCTCTGGCTGCTCCTGCGCGCGCTCGCCGCGCCCACGCCGCGGGTGCCGCTCCCGCACGTCGCCCGCGATGCGCAGGTCGGGCCGCCGGCGCTGCCCGAGGTGCAGTTCCTCGTCGACGCGTGCGCGCGCTCGAACCGCAGGGGGCGATGATCCCTGCACGCAAGGTGTCCTGGTTCAACACGTGGTTCTCGGGCCACGCGCGCTCGCGGATCCAGGCGACGTTCGGCGAGGTGCGCGCGCAGGGGCTCGATCGGGCGCGGGCGCTCGCGAAGGAGGCGCCGCTGCTCGTCGTCTCGAACCACACGTCGTGGTGGGATCCGCTCGTCGCGATGCACGTCTCGACGCACCTGCTCGGCACGGACGGCTACGCGATGATGGACGCGAAAAACCTCCGGCGCCTGCCTTTTTTCTCGCTCGTCGGCGCGTTTGGCGTGGACCTCGACAAACCCGCGGACGGCGCGCTCGGGATGCGCCACGCGGCGCGTCTGCTCGATACGCCGGGCAAGCTCGTGTGGGTGTATCCGCAAGGGCAGGAGCGGCCGGTCACGGAGCGGCCGCTCGGGTTTCGGCCGGGATCGGCGGAGATCGCGCGGGTCTCGCGCAAGGCGCGCACGCTGCCGGTGGGGCTCCGGTACGAGTTTGGCGGGACGGAGCGGCCGACGTTGTGGCTCTCGTTCGGCGAGCCCCTGCCGGCCGAGCGGGACACGGCGAAGGGCCGCGCGGCGCAGGAAGAGGCCGTGGAGGCGGAGCTTCTCCGGATCGAGCGCGCTCTTCGTGGCGAGGGCGCGGCGGGCTTCGAGGTGGTGTTTCGCGCGGCGCCCTCGCGCGTGGGCGGCGTGCTCGAAGTGATGCTCGCCGCGATGACGCGGCCGTGGGTGATGCGGGCGCCGAAGGCCGCGCCGCCGCTCAGCGCCGGGGACGCGCGTCGGAAGGCGACCTCATCGCGGCCTTGATCGCCTCGCGCAGGTTGCTCCGCACGGTCGTCTTCGTGAGGTCGGCCCCGAGCGCGACGAGCGTCTGCGCCACGGCGGGGCGAACGCCCGTGATGATGCTTTGCGCCCCAAGGAGCGACGTCGCGCGGATGATGCGCAGGAGGTGATCGGCGGTCGCGTCGTCGACGGTCTCGACGCCGGTGAGGTCGAGGATCACCTGCGCCGCGCCGAGCGAGACCACGGTCTGGAGGAGGCGCTCGGTGATGTCCGCGGCGCGCGCCTCGTCGAGCTGACCCACGACGGGGAGCGCGAGCACGCCGTCCCAGACCTGGATGATCGGCGCGGACATGGAGTGGATCGTCGAGCGCTGCTGCTCGATGATCGCGAGTTTTTCCTGGAGCTCGAGCTCGCGCCGCTTCTTGTCGTGGATGTCCTGGAAGGCGCCGAAGATCCGCACGACCTCGCCGTCCTCCACCTGCGCGTGGCCGGCCGCGCGCACCCAGAGCCTGCGCTTGTGGTAGGTGAGCAGCTCGAGTTCGAGGTCGAATGGCTCGCCCTCCCCCACGCACCGCTCGACCGCCTTCGAGATCGCCGGGACCCACTCAGGCGCGTAGAAGTTGATCGCACTCTCGAGCTCCGGCGCGAAGCCGGGCGGCGTCTCGTGGATGCGGTAGGTCTCCTCGGTCCAGAAGAGCTGGTTCGAGCGGCAATCGAGCTCCCAGCCGCCGACCTTCGCGAGCGCCTGCGTCTGCTGCAGGAGGATGACGGTGCGCCGGATCGTGTCGTCGCTCAGGGTGCTCGGGTCGACGTCACGACCAATGGAGTCCTCGCGGCGCGCGTGCTGGGCAGGCTGGTTCATGGGTCCTCAAACGATTTGAAGGCGCAACGACCACCAACCCCCCGACCGACGCTCGATCGATACCACGAACCTTCCTCGTCGGGGCAGCGCTCGACGACGCAACCTACGCGGGAAATGCGCCAACTTTTGGACGATCCTCTCGGGTCGTCGTCGATACCAAGATCCCCAGGAGGGCCGACCTCACGGTTTCAGGGCGGAGGGCTGACGCAAAAGGCCGGCACGGTCGACGACGAGGACACGATCCCGCCACAGGACCGTACGCGATCGTAGGGCACGCGTGAACGCGAAGGCGAGCACGACGTCGGCGAGGACGGCATCCCGCAACGCAGAGGCGA
Source organism: Polyangium sorediatum (assembly GCF_029946465.1). Taxonomy (NCBI): domain Bacteria; kingdom Pseudomonadati; phylum Myxococcota; order Polyangiales; family Polyangiaceae; genus Polyangium; species Polyangium sorediatum. Next base: position 397,380 of record NZ_JARZHI010000001.1, on the reverse strand, counting down.
GGCCCACCGGGCGCCCCGCAGCGCGCGCGGCGGCGAGCGCGATGACGAGGCGCGCGAGCAGCGCGAGCAGCGCGGCGCCGAGCGCGACCTGCGGGACGACGAAGGCAAACGCGACCGCGAGCAGGACGATGGGCCAGGTGGCGAAGAAGAGCGCGGGGTAGCTCCACAAGAGGAGCGGGCGCTGCACGCGGATCACCGTGAGCCACCGAGAGAAGCGGGCGATCACGGCCTCCCACGATCGTCCCTCGGCGAGCGAGCGCGCCACGATCGGCACGGCCACGACCGAGCCACCCTTCGCGCGGACGCGCCGCGCGATCTCCATGTCCTCGCCGAGGTAGTGGACGAGCGAGCCAAAGCCGCCGATCGCGGCGAGCGCGCTCGCGCGGATGGCGAAGAGCTTGCCGACGAGGCCACGCGGATCGAGGCGCGCGAGGAGCGGGAAGGCGTGGAGCGAGGCGCCGAGGACAGCCGCGGAGGCGTGATCACCGAGCGTCCGCGGATGCGCATGCTCGGCCGGCGGCGCCCACGCGACCCACGCAGGCGATGGCCCGACGAGCGGCGCGACGAGGGCATCGAGGTCGACCCCATCGAGATCGACGTCGCTGTCGGTGACGATCAGAACGTCGGCGCCCTCGGCTACGGCCGCGAGCTGCGCGGCCTTGCGGTTCGGTCCGCCGCCACCGGTGAAGACGATCTCGGCCTCGATCCCAGCGCGCGCGAGCGCCTCGGCCGCCATGCGCGCCGCGGGCAAGGCGAGGTCGGAGGCCTCCTCGATGGCGAAGCGGCACCGGACGTCGAAGGAGCGCTTCGCGCGGGCGAGCGAGGCGAGCGTACGCTCGAGCGAGGGTTCGCTGCCCGCGCAAGGGCGCACGACGAGGACCGTGGGGTTTTCCTTCCGGACGTCCGCCTCCGCGCCTCTCCGGAGGGCGGCGCGCGGGGCGAAGGTCGCGCGCCGGACGGCTTCGAGCGAGGTCGAGGCGACCGCGAAGGACCACCCGAAGAGCAGGAAACCGAGGAGACTCGGGACGTCCGTCGTCATGGCGAGACGCGTCGCATCCGATACGGCAGCATGAACTGCACCACCCGGGTGCGGAACCGATCGAGCGAGAGCGCCTCGTGCACGCCGTGCGCGTGTTCGCCGAGGTAACGGCCGGAGAGCTGCGAGCGCGCGTAAAACGGCGTGTCTTCGAGCGTGCGCACGACCCGCGGGGACGTGCCCGGATCGACCCGCACGGGGCGCTCCATGCCCCACAGCGTGCGCGGCGCGCGCGCGAGGGCGAGCGGTTCGAGCGGCTCGGACCGTCCGTCGGCGCCGAAGCTGTGCTGGATGAGATCACGGGTTCCATCACGACGAACCGAGTCGTACGTCACGACCGTGCGGCGCTGCGTGGTGGCGCGGCTCCAGTTCCAGCCGGTGAAGCTGTCTTCGAGTGGCTCGCTGCCGAAATTCGAGTCGACGTACGCCATGCCCGTCCAGCGCGTGCCCTCGGGGCGACGAATGTCGACTTCGGCGCGGGCGATCGGCGCGATCGGCGCCCAGCGGTGACGGCCGTGCGTGTCGAGGACGAACGACTCGTGGGCGATCGCGAGCGGATGGATCCGCACCGTGCCCGAGACGCGGCCCGGCAGCGGCGCGGTCTCCTCCTCGAACCGGACGACGAGCGTATCGTCCTGCCACTCCATCGAGCTCGTGCCGATGACGAGCGCCGTGCCATACCGGCGCACGTCGGTCCCGCCGCGCTCGGTGAACGACCACGCATCACGCGCGGGCCCATACAGCGCGACGTTCATCGAGCAATGGGCGAGCGGGTCGGCAGGGCCGCGCTTGCGTGCGGCCGCATAAAACGGCGAAAAGACGCTCCCGACGAGGCCGATGATGGTGATGCCGCTGCGGCCGTCGTCGCTGAGCGCGTCTAGATACCACCACGCATAACCGTTTCGCGGGACCGGCTCGTCGAACCGAGGTCCTCGATCACGGCTTTCGCGCACAGACGCCCGCTCAGCGCCGCCATCGGCACGCCCGCCCCCGGATGCGCGGCTCCACCCGTCAGGTAGAGCCCCGGGATCTTCGTGCGCGACGCCGCCCGGACGAACGGGGACTTCCACCCGTGCGACGCCGGGCCGTACAGGGCCCCCCCCGTCGCTGGGAACATGCGATCGAACTCGCTCGGTGTCGTCACGACGGGCGGCGCGGCAAACGGCGGTAAGACGAGACCCGCCCGTTCGAGGAGCGAGAACGCTGCTGTTTCGCATGGCTTGATCTCCGAAGTGGTAAGGGCGCGCTGATCCCCGCGGGCCGGCGCATTGACGAGGCAGAGGAACCGCTCGGGGCCCGGAGGCGCTTGATCCCCGTCGTCGCGATCCTGGGCGCAGACGTACACCGTGGGCTCTCGGGGCAAGACGCCACGATCGAAGAGGTCGCGGAACTCCTCGTGATAATCCTTCGAGAAAAAGACGTTGTGGCGCGTGAGCGGATAACCGCCCCGCGCCTCGGCCACGAACGCCCAGGTGACGGCCGAGAGCGAGCGCTCCGCGGGGGCCGGGATTGCGCGCCTCCCGGACGCGCCGAGCATTCCCTGGAAGAGCGCCGCGGGGTCGCCATTGTGGACGACGAGGTCTGCCTGCAGCCGCTCGCCCGAGGCGAGGCGCACGCCCGCGGCCCGGTTGCCTTCCACGACGAGCTCCGTGACGTGCTCGCCGCAGCGAATCGTGACCCCGAGGCGCTCGGCCACCCGCGCGAGCGCCTCGGCGACGCGGTACATGCCGCCCTCGACGAGGTAGACGCCGTCGCGCTCGACGTGGGCGATCACGTTGAGCGTCGCCGGCGCGAGGAACGGCGAGGAGCCGCAATACGTGGCGTATCGGCCGAAGAGCTGGCGCAAACGTGCGTCTTGGAAAAACTCGCCGAGGGCCTTCCAGAGGGTCCGGTGTCCGTCGATGGAGAGCATTCCCTGGAGGCCGAGCGAGCCGACCGCGACCATCGCCGAGCTGAGGCTCGGGCGCTCCGAACACAGAAACGGCTTCTGCACGGTCTCGTAAATGCGCTGGGTATACGCGCAGAACCGCCGGTATCCCTCGCCCTCGGCGCGGCCGGCGAACGTCGATACGGCCTCGACGGAGCGGTCGAGATCGGCGTACAAATCGAGCGTGGGCCCCTCTCCCCAGGCGTGTCGCGCCAGGACCTCCGCCCGCCGAAGGGTGAGCTCGGCGTCGAGCGAGGCTCCCGCCGAAGAAAACACCTCTTCGAGGACCCAGCGCATGGTCATGACCGTAGGACCGGCATCGATCGCCCGTCCGCCCACGTCGACCTGCCGCATCTTGCCGCCGACCCTGGGCGCACGTTCGAGGACCACGACTTCGATCCCCCGACGAGCCAGCTCCAGCGCCGACACCAGGCCGCCCACGCCGGCGCCGATCACCACCGCACGGCTCGTCCTGTTCGCCATGAGCCCGTTCCTACAACAACCTTGGACATCTGTCTAGAGTTTGTTCATCATGGACCACCAAACCCTTGACAAGGGTTCCACATCCATGGACGATACCCCTCGCATGGACGTCTCCAGTCGCGTCGAGCGCGCTCTGCGCGCAGCCCTCGATCCGATGTGCGCCCCGGGCGCCCCGCCCCGCCTCGCGGCCGCCGTCTATCACTCCGTGTTTCCGGCCGGCGCTCGCATCCGGCCGCAGCTCTGCCTGCGCGTCGCCATGGCCTGCGGGGAAGACGTGCCGGGGCTCGCCGACGGGGTCGCCGCGGCCGTCGAGCTCATGCATTGCGCGTCGCTGGTCCACGACGACCTGCCCTGCTTCGACGCCGCCCTGACCCGACGCGGGCAACCTTCGACACACCGTGCCTTCGGAGAGCCGCTCGCCGTGCTCGCCGGCGACCAGCTCCTCACGCTCGCGTTCGAGGTCCTGGCCCGCGCGTCGGTCGCGGCGCCGCTGCGGCTCGGCAAACTCGTGACCACGGTCGGCCGCGGCGTGGGCATGCCGTACGGGATCATCGCGGGCCAGGGCTGGGAGAGCGAGCCGAGCATCCCGGCGACGCTCTATCGAAGGGCCAAGACGGGCGCGCTCTTCGAGGCTGCCGCCGTGGGTGGCGCGGTCGCGGCCGGCGCCGATGCGGAGGAGGCGGAGGCGTGGCGCGGGTTCGGGCAGCGGATCGGCGAGGCCTACCAGATCGCCGACGACATGCTCGACGTGCTCAGCAACGCGGCGAGCGCAGGCAAACCCGTGGGCCGCGACGCGGCGCTCGGGCGGCCGAACGCGGCGTCCGACCTCGGGCTCGGCGCCTCGACGCACCTCTTCGAACAGCTCGTCGACGCCGCGATCCTGTCGATCCCGGACTGCCCCGGCCGCGAGGATCTCGCGCGCTGGGCCACGCAGGTGGTCGAGCGCATCCGCCGCCGTGCCCACGTGGCCGTGTCGCAAGGCGCGCAGGCCGAACAACCCGAGGTTTGAAGCGGCCTCAAGGGTGATGGAGAATCTGCGTCTTCCGTAGATTGCGAGGCGTCGTTTCGCCGGGAGGTGGGGCATCGGCGGAGACCCACCAGACGTCGAGCGCGACGATCCGCTCGGAGGCGGCGAGCCCTTCGCGACGGTGCCAGTCGAGGAGCCACCGCGCGAGCGCGTCGCGGTAGCGCGCGAAGGGCTCGCGCCGCACGTGATAAAAGTATTCGCACCGGAGCTGGCTCATCGCGCCCGGGCCGCGCAAGAGCACGTCGAAATCGGGGGGCGCGCCGGTAAGCGGGTCGATGTGCCGACCGGATTCGGTGCGCGCATCCACGACGAAGGTCCCGTCGTGGCGCGGCGCCTCGGGGGCGAATTGGTTCCATCCTTGGATCAGGCGCAGGTAACGGACCGGCGTGGGAAAAGGCGGAGACACGCGCAGCCACGTCGGCACGACGGCATTGTCCTGGGTGATCTGCGCGCCGATCGTGACCAGCACGAGCAGCACGGCCATCTCGCGAAGCGCGCGTCCCCAGCGATGAACGTGCTCGAAAAAGGGCGAACGAATCGGCGGCGGGAGGCTCGGCGCCACGCTCGTTCGGGCGAGCCTCGCGAAAAAGGGGGCGCGCCGGAGCAGCACGTCGACGGCCGCCGGCGGCAAGAGCAGCAGGTTGAAGCCGATCATCGCCCAGGAAAAGACGCCCACCGAAAAGAGCAACGCGATGCCGAGGTGCAGCGCCGTCGTGAGCACGAAGTGGAGCGTCCGCGTGGCGCCTGTCCGCAGCGGCGATAACACGAGCAACGGCGCGCTCCACTCGATCACGAGCGTGAACCACGACAGAGCCGGCGACAGCCACGCGGGTTCGTGAAGCCGAAGCACGCCCGCAGCCGACGTGGTGAGCCGGTGTTGCCAGAGGACATCGTGCACCGCCTCGCCCGCGCGCCACGTCGCTCCGCTCTTCTGGACGGCGTTGAGCAGGTAAATCGCGGCGATCTGGAGCGCGAGGGCGAGCACGGCGAGCGAGGTGAAGGCCGTTTCGCCTTCGGGCTCGCCGCGCCGCGCCTTTCGCCAGGCGTCGACGGAGTACCGATCGCCGAGCGGGAGAAACGTCGTCCACACGAGCAGCGCCGCCATCGCCGCGTTGCCCGAGTTCTCCAGGAACAGGTTGCGCGCGCCGAGGCTCGTCCAGACGAGGAGCGCGAGGATCTGCGCGAGCTTCGTGTGAAAGCCCGCGACGAGCGCGAGGTAGACACACGCGAACAGGACGAATGCGAAGGACACCTCGCCCGGCGAGGTGAAGGCGTGCAGCAGCGAGAAGTTCGGGGATGCGAGCGGCGCGAACAGCGACAGGTGGGAAGGCAAGACGCCTTCGTCGCTGTAGAAAAGCGCGAGCTCGGGCAACCTGCGGCCGAGATCCCCGAGCAGGACCACGCCGAGGTAGATCCGAAACAGACCCAGCAGGCGCCGATCGATCGAGAGGTACGACGCCCGGAGGGATCCGGGTTCGGTCATCGAATCACTTGCTGCCGGAGCCGCCGTCGCCGCCGGATCCACCTTCGCCGCCGGTGCCGCCGGTGCCGCCTTCCCCGCCGACGCCGCCCACGCCGCCCATGCCGCCGCCGCCCACGCCGCCCATGCCGCCGCCGCCCACGCCGGGACCGGTCGTCCAACCCGGGCCGCCGCCGTACGAGCCCCCCACGCTGGGAGAGCCGCCCATGCCGCCGCCACCCCAACCGGGGCCGCCGCCGTACGCGCCACCGTAGCTGCCCACGTCACTCGTGCCGCCGTCTTTGTCGTCGCTGCCACACGCGGCCGCGGCGAGCGTGCTGCCGAACGCGAAGATCATCGCGCGGGTCAGGCGCCCCGTGGGGAGCGTGCGCGCGCGCGACGCCATGTCCTCGGGGACGGTTTGTCCGCAGAACGGGCACGTGGCCTCGGATATGCGGATGTGACGGTTGCAAGAAGGGCAAGGCGCGAAGGAAGCTTTCATTCCTTACAGGTCTCCGGACTCGTGGTTCGTGTCAAGGCACAACCGGGGCGAGGCCGTAGCGTCGCCGCGCGTCGTCGAGCTCGTGCGCGGGCCAGTCCTCCTCGATCAGCTCGAAACGCCCGTGATCGAAGGGTTTACCCGACGCCGCCTCCGCAGGCACGAGCCGCTCGCGTCGCCCCTCGCGCAAAAGCTCGAGGGAGCGGTGATGGCAAAACGGGTTGTTGCCGCGTCGCCCGAAGAGCACGTGCGCCGTCCAGCTACACCCGGCCTTGCAGGCGTCGGCGTAGTAGCAATCGCGGCAATGGCCCCACAACTCGTCCACGGTGCGATCACGCGTGAAGCGCAGCGCATCGGTCTGCTCCCAGACCTCTCGCAACGATCGCTCCCGGATGTTGCCGCCCACGTACGCTTGCGACGGCAAAGACGGGCAACCCTTGAGATCGCCGTTGGCCTCGACGCCGAGCAACGTGCGGCCCGCGCCACACGAGCCGTTGTATCCCATGGGGAACGAGCCCCGCAGCACATGCTCGTACGGGCCGAAGTAGCCGATGTTGTTGGCGGGCCAGATGCGCAGCCCGTGCCGATCACCGCGCTCTTTCAAGGCCGCGAGCATCGGCATCACCTCCAGCATCTGCCACGGTTCGAGCAACACCTCGGGCTGGTCGGCGGCGCGCCCCATGGCGACCGTGATCTGCACCTGCCACGTGTCGACGCCCGCCGCGATCAACCCCTCGAACACCGCAGGAACCTCGGCGAGGTTGAGGCGGCCGATCTGCGTGTTGGCGTTGACGACGAGCCCCGCCTCCTTCGTGTTCCGGAGCGCCTCCATCGCGCTCGCGTGGCTGCCCTTCACGCCGCGCAACATGTCGTGGGTCGCGGCGAGCCCGTCGATCGACACCGAGACGCTACGCACGCCCGCGGCCTTCGCGCGCCGCGCGCGTTCGGCGGAGAAACCTCGACCTCCCGTGGTGATCGTGCAGATCATCCCAGCGTCGACGATCGCCCTCGCGATGACGTCCCAGTCGTCACGCAGGTATGCCTCGCCGCCGATCAGCGTGATTTCGGTGACCTCGAGGTCCCGCATCTGCCGCACGAGGTCGAGCGCCTCCTCGGTGGAGAGCTCCTCGGGTCGCGCTCGTCCCGCGCGTGATCCGCAATGATGACAGGCGAGATCGCAGCGCAGCGTGATCTCCCAGATCACGTAAATCGGCCGCCACGCCTGGTCGACGCCACGTGAAGGACCCGCGAGCGGCAGATGACGCCGCGGCGGATCGGCCAGCGGCGCCACGGGGAGCGAGCGATTGCGGACGAGGACCGTTCGCGGCGTGAGGAGAGGTGTGGGCACCGGCGGCTCGAAGCCGTCGGCTTCCCGGAGAGGGTTCAAGGAAGGATCAGAAGCCGAAGACACACGAAGAGTCTACGCCACGGAGGAAGCCCCCGCGATTGGCAACTTCCGAGGCGCATGCCCACGGGACGCCGGAATTCGCAGCACGAACACGCTGCCGCGGCCGTCTTCCAGGATGGGGCTCTTCACCTCGATGCTGCCGCCGTGACTCTCGGCGATGTGCTTGACGAGCGCGAGCCCGATGCCGCTGCCGCGGATGCGCTGCTCGCCCGCCCGCCGCCCACGCACGAAACGCTCGAAGATGCGCTCCTGCTCGTCGGGATCGATCCCGGGGCCCCGATCACTCACGCGCACGACGACCGCGTCGTCCTCCGAGGCGACCTCGACGTCGACCCGGCCGCCGTCCTTCGCGTACTTGAAGGCGTTGTCGAGCAGGTTGATGATCGCAAGCTCCATGGCGCGGGCGTCGAGCATCGCCTCGGGCATGCCCTCGGCGCTCACGAGGTGCACGACGATGCCGTCCCGCTCGGCGCGGTAGCGATAGACGTCGACGGCGCGGCTGACGACGTCCTCCAGCTTGCCGGGCGCGAACTCGTACGCGGCCTTTCCGCGCTCGACCTTGGCGAAATCGAGGACGTTCTCGATCAGCGCCGTGAGCCGCTCGCTCTCGCTCACGATGATCTGGAGGTACTGCCGGCGCTTGTCCTCGCTGGCCACGCGATCGGCGAGGAGGATCTCGCCGAACATGCGGACGAGCGCGAGCGGCGTCTTGAGCTCGTGCGAGACGTTCGCCACGAAGTCGCTCTTCAGCGCGGCGAGCCTGCGCTCCTTCATCGACGCAAAGATGATGATCGTCACACCGACGAGCACCACGATCGCCGCGAAGCCGACCATACCGAGCTCCACCAGGCGCTGCCGCTCGACCTTGTCGCCGAGGTCGTCGGCGCTGGTCAGCGCGATCTGGAGGCGCCAGTTGTAGAGCGTCGTCGGGAAGGGGCGACCGACGGTGAACTCGCCGCCTTTGATGGGCGGGCCGAAGACGATGCGGCCCTCCTCGTCGATGACGTTCATGCGGCTGTTGCCGCGATCGATGTCGCGGTAGAGCCGCGGGAAGACGTCGTGCACGAGGCGCGGCACGTCGTGCCAGGCGACGACGAGGTAACGCCGGCCCGCGTAGGTGCGCTGCCAGTAGCTGATCAGGATGCTCTGCTGATCGATGATCTGGTGCAGGTGGCGCAGCTCCTCCGTGTCGCCGTCGAAGTTCAGGCTGGAGAAGAGCCGGCCGAGGAGGAGCCTGCGAAACGCGTCATCCTCGCGGCCCGGCGCGCGCGAGGCGAACGCGAGCACGTCGCGCGACTCGTGGCTCAGATCGAGCACCAGGATCGCGCGCACCGTCGGCGTCTCGCGGGAGGCCGTGGGCAACCAGCGGCGCGCGATCGTGTTGAGGTTCGCGATGTCGACGTGCGCCGCGACGACGTTGTCCTGCGCGATGATGAGCTTGTCGAGCCGGTCGACGCGCTCGTCGGCGAGCGTGAGCGTGGCGTCGAAGACGGTCTGCTGGCGCGCCTTCTCGATCTGGAGCGTGGTGCGCAGCGCGATGCCGCCGAGCACGAGGACGGCGAAGACGATCGAGGGGACGATCGCGAAGTAGAGCAGCCGCTCGCGCAGCCGACGACGCTGCATGGACGGTCTCGCCGCGCGCCTAGCGCGCCGCCGCCTTGTTCGCCGTGGCCCGGATCTTCTCCGGATCGAGCACGACGCCCTGGATGGTGAGGAACTCCGCGAGCTCCTTGCCGACGTAGGTGAGCGCGTTGCCCTCGGCCGCGGCGTATCGACCGCCGCCCGTGGGGTTCACGATCTCGATGAGGCCGAGCGTCTTGCCGCCGCCGAGCGCGGGCGCGCAGGCGATGCTCTTCGGATCGATGCCGAAGGCCTTCCAGCGCGCGTCCACGGCGCGTGGATCGCGCTGCGCGTCGGTGATGACGAGGGCCTTCTTGTTGGCGATGGCCGCCTGCGCGAGGCCCGTGCGATCGGGCATGCGGGCGAGGAGCCTGTCGTGCTTGCCGCCTTGCTGGCGCACGAGGACGAGCTCGCGTTTCTCGGCGTCGTGGAACCAGACGAGGATGAGCTCGCTCGGGAGCTGCTCCCGGAGGATCGAGATCACGAAGTCGGCGCCTTCGAGCGCGTCGCTCAGGAAGTGCAGATCCGTCGAGGCGCCCTCGAGCTCTTTCATCAGCTCTTCGGCGGAGCGAACACGCGCCTTCGGCGGCGTGGACTTCGTGGTCGTCGTGGCCGCGGCCTTGATCGCGGGGCTCGACCCGGCCGCCGCGCGCGGAGGCGGCGCCGAGGGCGAACGCGCAGGCGGCGTCGAGACGGACCGCTGCGCAGGCGGCGGCGACGAAGGCGAACGCGCAGGCGGCGTCGAGACGGCGCGCTGCGCAGGCGGCGGCGTCGAGACGGCGCGTTGCGCGGGCGGCGGCGTCGAAGCGGGACGCGGCGCGGCGGCGGCCACGGACTTGCTCGGCTGCGGCGCCGGCGGACGCACCTCCGGCTCGCCGCGCCAGTCCTTCCACATCAGCGTGACGAGCGGCGCGCGCGCGGGTTTCCCCTCGTAGGCGTGATCGAACACCGCGAGGTTCACGAGCACGCCGCGCTCGCCGTCGAGCGCCTTCTTCACGGCCTCGAACCGATCCAGCACGACCCGCCGCGCCACCTCGACCGCCGTCCCCTCGGGCACGACGTACACGTGCTCGCGGTACGTCAGCGGCGAGCTCTCCGTGGCGGCTACCTCGCGGCTCGAAAGCACGCGGGGGTTCGGCAGCGGCGTGGCCGCGGGCGCGGGCGTCGCGCGGGGCGGGGTTGCGACGCGCGGGGGGGCGGTGACGGCCGGCCGGCCCTTCGGCGGCTCGGCGGCGGCTTGCCCGCCGGGGGAGAGCTCGGCCGTATCGGGCGCTTTGCGCACCACGTAGCGGAGCTTCTTTACCGGATCGACGGCCTTGTAGCCGTCGTCGAGAAGCTCGATCGAGAAGTTGCCGAACGACCCGTCGTCCCCGCGCATCGCGCGGGCCTTCTGGAGCGCGGGCTGCCACTGCGGGGCCTCCACGGTGAGCTTTGCCGGAGGTTCGGCGGAGGGCCCGGCCGACGAGATTTCCACGAACCAGCGCATCGGTCGTCCATTCGGCGTCGGCGCCTTCCGCGACGCTCGAACGCGGTTCTTTTCTACAGGTGCGGCAAGGGCCGGTCAACGCGCGCGCCCTTGGAATTCATGGTCCCCGGGTTCGGCCGGGCCCCGTGCGTCACGACGAGGTCGGCGCGCGGGCCGAACCGGGGATCGTGTAATAAGAGTCCCCCGTGCCCGCCACACTGGACAAAGACGAAGCGGAAGCGGCGGCCCCCCACGGGGCCCGGCAACGCGGCGACACCTACGACCCGGGCTTTTTCGCGCGTGTCGTCGAGAGCTGGCCCGCGATCGACCGCGTGCTCTACCCCGTCTACGCCTGGGCCTGCGTCCTCTACGCGGCCACAGTGTTCTACGGGTACATGCACGTGCAGACGCGGGGCGGCTGGTCGGCGCCGCTCGACGACGTCTTCATCCACTTCGACTACGCGCGCGCCGCGGCCCGCGGCTTTCCCTTCCAGTGGTCCGAGGGCAACGGCTTCTCCAGCGGCAACACGAGCCTGCTCTACCCGTTCACGCTCTCGCTCGGCTACCTCCTCGGCTTCCGCAGCCTCGACCTCATGGCGTGGGCGGCGCTCATCGCGTGTATCTCGACCACGTTCTTCCTCGTCGTCGCCGGACGCGCGTGTGAGCCGCTCGGGCGCACCACGAAGTACCTCGTGCCGCCGGCCGTGCTCTCGCTCGGCGCCCTCGACTGGTCGCTCTTCAGCGGCATGGAGAACGCGTTCCACCTCGGCGTCTGGGCGCTCATGCTCCTGCCGATCCTCTCGATCGGCAAGACGCTCGACGATCCCCGCGCCGTGCGCCGCGACGGCTTCCTCGCGGGCCTCGCGGGCGCGCTGCTCTACGCGACGCGGCCCGAGTCCGTCGTGTGCATCGCGATCTTCGCGTTCTACGCCGCGCTCCTCGTGCGAAAGCCCCTCGGCCTCCGCGCCGCATTCGCGACCTTGCTCCGCGCCTCGATCCCCGGCGCGATCGTGGCCGTGGCGCAGGCCGTGGCGAACCGCCTCTTCACCGGCGAATGGGCGGCGGCCGGCGCGATCGTCAAGCTCGCGCTGAACCACCCCTACATGAACGGCGAGCAGAAGCTCGACGAGTACCTCTCGCACCTGAAGTACGTCGTCCTGCGCAACACGCAGCACCACTTCGCCGACTGGATCCCCGGCCAGAACCTCCCTTGGGGCTGGGTCGTCCCGCTCGTCGCGCTGATCCCGTTCTTCTCGAAAAAGACCCGCGGGATCGCGGCCATGCTCTGGGCGCAGGTCGTGGGCTGGCTCCTGCTCGTCTCGCTGAACGGCCAGGTCCGCTGGCAAAACGAGCGCTACACGATGAGCGCCGTCGCGTGGCTCTTCATCCTCGCCGCGATGGGCCTCGGCGTGCTCCTCACGCCCGCGTTCGAAGCGACCCGCCGCGCGCGGGGCCTCTTCGCGTTGCGGATCGCGATCGCGTGCGGCGTGGTCGTCCTCTACGGCGTCCACCAGGCGCCGAACATGCGTGATCAGATCTGGTTCTTCGGCCGCGCGAGCCGCAACATCCGCGACCAGCACGTGGTCGCGGGCAAGGTGCTCGCCGAGCGCAAGGCGAAGCGCGTGCTCGTCGGCGACGCGGGCGCGCTCATGTATGCGTCGGACCTGCCCGGCCTCGACATCATCGGCCTCGGCGGCTACCACGACCTTCCTTTCGCGCGTGCCGGCGTGAACGGCCTCGGCGCCACGATCGAGCTGCTCGAACGTATCCCGCCCGAGGATCGGCCCGACCACATGGCCATCTACCCGTCGTGGTGGGGCGACCTCCCGGGCCTCTTCGGCCGTCGCCTCGTGGGCGTGCCCGTCGTCGGCAACGTGATCTGCGGCGGCGCGGAGAAGGTCATCTACAAAGCCGACTGGAGCGCGCTCGACAGGAACGGCTGGCCCCGCACGCAGCGGGAAGGCGAGCGCGTGATCGACGAGCTCGACGTCGGGGATCTCGTCAACGAAAAGGCCCACGGCTACAACTTCCCGCGCCCGGGCATGGGCTTCGTCGTGCACCGCGTCCTGCCCGAGCCCGGCCAAAGGCTCCGCGATCTCTTCGACGCCGGCCGCATCGTCCCGCACGGCGAGCCCGAGCGCGCCCTGATGAACGCGCCGAGGCGCGGCGGCCGTCTCGTCGTGCGCACCGTCGCGGGCCGGCAGGTCGCGGCCGAAGTCCGCGCCGACGGCCGCCTCCTCGGCAAGCTCGAAGCGCGCCCCGGGCCCACGTGGACCGAGCCGAGCGTCGATCTGCCGGCCGACCTCGCGCCGCGCTTTGAACTCGCGATCACGCCCGTCGAGGGCGAGTGGATCACGTACCACGCGTGGATCCTGGAGGACGGCGGAGCGCCGTCGGCGGGACGCTGATGCGCTCCCCGACGAGGCTCCCGCTTGGCCTCTTGCTCGTCGTCGCCGTGACCGGCTGCGGTCGAACGGACGCGGAGAACGCGAGGCGCCTGGCGGTCTCGCCGCGGGGCGCGCGCCTGGTCTCGATCCCCGGGGCGACCTTCTCGTTCCGCGAATCGATGGCGGTGAACCGCACGGTCGTCACGGTGCAGCCGTTCCAGATCGAGGCGACCGAGGTGACGGTCTCCGGCTATGCCGCGTGTGTCGGCGCGAAGGCGTGTGTCGCGCCCGTGGGCGAAGGCCGCGTCGAAAAGTTCAACGAGCCGATGTGCAACTGGGGCAAGCCTGGTCGCGGCGATCACCCGATCAACTGCGTGAGCCCGGCCGAAGCGGAGGCGTACTGCCAGTGGAACGGCGGCCGGCGCCTGCCGACGATTTACGAGGCGTACTGGGCCGCGCTCGGGGATGGGCGCATGAGCGAAGCGGAGCGGCTCGGCGAGCGGCACCGCACCTATCCGTGGGGCCGCGACGAGCCGGAGAAGATCGAGCATTGCTGGCAACGCGGCGCGATGGGCGGGACGCAGGGCGGCGTGGTGGGACCGATCACGAGCAGCGCGCCGCCGGCCGCCGCGGATCTCGGGACCTGTCCGGTGGCGAGTTACACGGGGGATCGGAGTCCCTTCGGGCTTTACGATACGGCGGGGAATGTGGCCGAGTTCGTGTTCGACCCGAAGCCGATCACGTGCATTTCGACGGCGGGTGAGCAGCCGTGTCCGCGGGAGAAGATGTTCCGCGTGACGGGAGGCACCTGGCACGACCATGGGCTCATGGGGAACCAGTCCCCGGCGGACAACCATCCCGTCGCGAGCGAGCGGCACCCTTGGTATGGGTTTCGGTGTGTGGTGGGGGCGGGGTGATCACCTGGGAGCGGAGTTGCTACGCATCTGGGTGATCTGGACAAGCAGGGCTAGGATGCGATTCACTTCCACGTTGTTGCCCAAGGACCTCGCCAGTTCCAGAGCCCGCTGAATCGCGCGCTCGGCGTCTTCGAATCGATGCATGCGAGCGTATACCATACCGAGCATACGCCACACCATGACCTGGAGGAGAGGGGTGCCCTGTACCCTGGGGTCGAGCAATGCGCTTTGCCAAACCTCAAACGCGTCCTCGAAACGCTCCTGGACGAAACGCAACATGCCGTGCAGGAATTGAAGGGCTATATCGGCGGCGACGCCGCGTTCCTCGTTGCGTCGAAACGCCTCCTCGTATGCTCTTTCGGCATCTTGGGTCTGTCGAAGGTCCAGCAGCGCGAACCCTTGCTGAATGATGGCGGCAGTCTCCAGGGCCGCCGCATTCCTGTCTCCAGTCTCCGCTAGCGTTGCAGACCGCTGCCGGGCTTCGCGCAACGGATCGAGTGCTTCCGCCGGGCGTTCGATACTATTCCATGCGCGCCCCAGCGTGTACCAAGCCAGCGCCGATAGAAAGGCATTGTCGCCATCTGCGGCAAGGTCCCGCAACCACATTGCCAGCTTTAGCGCCCCATGAACGTCGCCTCTGGTGAGGTATTGCTCGAACTCCAAAAGACCCAGGACAAAACGGGTTCTCGTGAGGAGCGGCGAAAACGTCTTCGGGTCGCTCTCCGTTAGCGCGCTGAAAATCCCCACCGCCTCCTGCAGCGAAGGACGTGCCGCATCTCGCTGTCCGAGCGAAACGTTCAGCACGCTCTGTCTGGCTAGATTCTTGGCGAGATCGGGGAGGAACACATCAGGCCGCGCTTGCGACAGATGTCGGTATGTCTCGACCGCCTCGGACAGTGCGACGAGCGCATCGTCGCTGCGCCGCGCGTTCTGAAGTCCATGTGCAGCTTCCACCAAGGCGCTCGCCCGATCCGCCGTTCCCGGGGGACGACGCTCGGCCTCCGCGATCCAGAAGTCCGGATCGGGCGCAGCCTCCCCTTCGTCCCTCTCCACCGGCGGCTCCGGCATCGGCGGCACGATCGCTATGTCCGCCATCGCATCGTGCAAATACATCCCACCCGCCAGCTCGACCACAATCGCCCGACTCGACCAAACATCGGGCGCCGCCTCCCGAAATCGAGGCTTGATACCTACTGGCGCCGCAAACACCAGCCCGCCCCTCAAATGTCGCCGCAACGCCTCCCGCCGCTCGTTCGCGCGCAGCATCACCTCGTCCCACGCCGCCACCCACGGCGCCGCGTCCTTCCCCGTGAGATCCACGAAAAACCCCTCCACCCACACGCAAGCCGCCTCCTTGCGTTCGGGCGAAAGCAACCACGGAAGAACCCCGCGCAGGGCCTCCGGCGAATCCGGTACGAACACGTCCAGCGCCCCGCCCCGCTCCTCCACCACCTGCGCGACGCGCCGCCGAACGATCCGCGCCTCGTACGAGGAGGGCGAAAACAAGAACCCGAGCCAGTGCCCCGCTGCAAAATGGAACTGCCCCGAGAGCCGCTCCCACTCCTCCTCGTCGTGAGGGCTCAGGCGAACGGCGTCCGCGGGCTCGCGCTCCATCTCAACCCTGCGAGGACCGCGCCTTGTCGCGCTCCTCCACCTGCTTCGCGAGGTCCATCACGTGCTTCTTGATGAGCGGATGCACGTCGTACCACTCGGGCCCATTGCGATAACAGAGCACCATGTTGGTATCGAAGAACCGCGCCAGATGCACGAGCTCCTCTCGGCTCTCCAGCGCAGCTCCGCCCGTCCTCGCGACCTTCGCCAGCCAGACGGCGTCATCCTCCGCGATGGGCAAAGACTCCGTACGGAGCTGATCGAGCGCGCTGGTCACCACCGCCGAACTCGCGGGCAACGTCCTCGTCCTGCGGATCACCTCCGCAACGATCCGCAACAAGTCCCGCAGGTGCCCGCCGGATTCGACGATGATCCGAGTGACCTCCTCCGGCGTGAGCAGGCGACGCCCCGCCGGCTGTCGCTTCTCGATAACCGTCCGCAGCCTCTCCAGCCCCATCGTGACCACGCCGTCGCGCTTGTCCTTGACCTTGACCGCCGGGAACATCTGCACGGCGCCAACGCCATAAAGACTCCCGAGGTTCGGATATCGCACCTTCAAGAACGGCGGGATCGTATACACGACGTGATAGCCAGGGATCTTCAGCTTGTCGTGATGCGTGGCGAACAGCGTCTCGATGGAGGCCTGCACATCGCCCGCGTTGACCGACGTCCCGCGGATGTGCTCCACCGAATCCACGAGCACGACAATCTTGACGTCGGGGCCATACTTCGTAACGAATTCCTTGCGACAGTCCTCGAAGAACTTGCGCACGTCGGCCGTGAGCGCGCCCAGGTGACCGGCCATCTTTTCCTGGAGGCGACTCTTGAACGTGGGGTCTTCCTTCAGGTTCGCCTTGAAGCCGACCTTGGCGGCCAATTCCGCGTTCACCTTCGCCGCCTCGACGTCGGTCCCGGCACCCACCCTCCCACCGAATTCGCCGGACAGCTCCTTGAGCTCCACGCGCGTCTGCATGAACGCCACCGCGCGCTCCCAGTAGCTCTCCTTCAAGACGTTCTCCCCGAGCAACGCCTCGTCCACCACGGCCTCGCCGAACGCGCCCGCCACGGCCATCAAGAAATCGCTCACGTCGACCGGGGTCGAGGCATTCACATAATCCTCGATGTCGATGAGAATGATCTTGTACCCGATGGTCTCCAGCGTCTGCCGAAGCCGCCTGAGTTCCGTGCTCTTCCCGATGCCTCGAAAACCGGCGAGGAGCTGGACGCTCTGTTTCGCGTATCGAATGGCGGTCGCCAGCAGCGCGACCGGGTCGTCCTCCTGCAGGCCGTCCCCCTCGTACAAGGGGACATAGCGGGAGTCGTTCGGCAGAAGTGGCTCGTCGTCCACAACGGCACGAAAAAACTCCCCAAGGAACTCGTCCTCTTCACGGGTCAACGCCGCAACCATCGCGCCGCGAGCCTAGCACCCGGCCAACCAGCCGGACAAAGAGAAACCCGGAAGCCCCGCCCGCACGATCGCCCCGCGCGAGCACGCTCGACCACAACGGCAGAGCCAGTCGGGCCATAACCACCGCGACGACGATCGACCCAACCGTCGGTGCGCCCGCGCCTGCCTTTGGCGCATCGCCAAGCGCTACCCGACACGCCCGAGCCTGCCTTTGGCGCGTCCCCGCGAGGGCGGGATCGTTTTCCGGAAGGGCGGGATGCTGTTCCGCAAGGGCGGCGTGGCGTTCCACAAGGGCGGCGTGGCGTTCCGCAAGGACGGGGTGCTGTTCCGCAAGGGCGGGGTGCTGTTCCGCAAGGGCGGCGTGGCGTTCCGCAAGGACGGGGTGGCGTTCCGCAAGGGCGGCGTGGCGTTCCGCAAGGACGGGGTGCTGTTCCGCAAGGGCGGGGTGGCGTTCCGCAAGGGCGGCGTGGCGTTCCGCAAGGACGGGGTGCTGTTCCGCAAGGGCGGGGTGCTGTTCCGCAAGGGCGGCGTGGCGTTCCGCAAGGGCCCCCTTTCCGCTTCCGATGTACCCTCTCCCTCCACCCGCTCCCGGACACCTCCCACGCTTCCTCCTTGACATCCCCCCGTGCGCTTCGGCCTCCCCCGTGACCCCGCTCAGCTCGCCGCCCTCCTCGCCGCGCTGATCGCCCTCGCGTTCGCCCCGCGCATCGTTCGACCTGCAACCAAATCCCGCCTCTTCCTCGCCCTCGCCGCCCTCTCCGCCGCCGCCCTCTCCGCCGCGTACGTCGCGCTCTACCTCCGCGGCGGACCTCGCATCATCGACGCCACCAGTTACTTCCTCGAAGCGCGCGCCCTCGCGGCCGGCCACCTCGCCTTCCCGCTCGACGAGCCCGTCGCCTCCACGCTCGGCCGCTTCCTCGTGCGCACGGACGGCCCCGACGGGCCCACCGCCGCCGTCCTCTTTCCGCCCGGGTACCCCGCGCTCCTCGCGCTCGGCTTCCTCGCCCACGCGCCCCTCGTGATCGGCCCGCTCCTCGCCGCGGCCCTCACGATCGCCACCTACGCCCTCGCCGAGCGGGCCCTCCCCGCAAACACGCCCGCCGCCGATCGCGTCTCGATCCCGCGCCTCGCGACCCTCTTCTCCGTCCTCTGCGCCGCGCTCCGCTACCACACCGCCGACACCATGTCGCACGGCCTCGCCGCGCTCTGCTTCACGGGCGCGCTCGCCCTCGCGCTCTCGGCCGTGCGTGCGCTCGAAGCTGGAGAGCGCGCCCTTCTCCCCTCGCTCGGCGCAGGCTTGTTCGCAGGCTGGCTCGCCGCAACGCGCCCTCCCTCCGCGCTCGCCCTCCTCCTCGCGCTCGCCTTCCTCGTCGTCACGACACGCTTTGCCTCGGCACGCGCGCCCCGCAGCGCGCGCCTCACCGCCCTCGCGCTCCTCGCCCTCGGCGCGCTCCCTGGCCTCGGCTTGCTCCTCGCCCACCAACATGCGGCCACCGGCGAGCTCTTCACCTCGTCGCAGCGCCTCTATTACGCCCTCTACGACGGCCCGCCCGGCTGCTTTCGGTACGGCTTCGGCGCCTCGATCGGTTGCCTCGGCGAGCACGGCGACTTCGTCCAGCACAACCTCCCGCACGGCTACGGCGCTTACGCCGCCGCCGCGACCACGCTCCGCCGCCTCAAGCAACACCTCGTCGACGCCGGCAACGCCGAGCCCTTCACGCTCCTCGTCCTCCTCGGCGGGATCCTCGCCGCGCGCCTCCCCCGCGCGCGCCTGCTCCCGATCGCCGTCGCCCTCCAGATCGCCGCGTACGTCCCCTTCTACTTCGACGGCAATTACCCCGGCGGCGGCGCGCGCTTCTACGCCGACGTCCTGCCGCTCGAACACATCCTCGCCGCGCTCGCCGCCGCCCAACTCACCGCGCGCGCCCAAGACCTCCGCGGCGCGTCACGCCGCATCGCCGCCCTCGTCGCGCTCGTCCCGCTCGGCTTCGCCTTCCGCGCCGGCTTCGATCACGCCTTGCTGCGCGATCGTGAAGCCGGCCTCCCGATGTTCGAGCCGGCCCGCCTCGCGAGCCTCCCCGCACGTGCGCTCGTGTTCGTCGACACCGATCACGGCTTCAACCTCGCCTACGATCCTTGGACCTCGAACGGACGACCGATCGCCCGGTACCGCGGCGACGCCCTCGACCGCTTCGCCTGGGAGGCGCACGGACGGCCCCCCGCGTATCGCTACCTCTTCCCGATCCCGCCCGACGGCGAGGCGCCCCCCGCGCCGCCGCACCTCGTCCCGTACTCGTTGGATCTCCAAGCACCCCTCGCCCTCGAAGGAGAGAACCTCTGGCCCGCGCTCGCGCAACAGGACGCCTGGGCCTTGCCCGCCTGGGCCACCGACGCCTGCGCCTCCGCGCGCCGCTGGCTCTCCGTCACGCCCGCCGATCCCGCGAAGAGCGGCGCTGTCTCCCTCGCCCTCCCCGCCCCCTTCCTCGCCGGCCGCCGCGTCGCGCCGCGCCTCGCCGTCCTCGGCGCCGCCTCCGTCACCGTCTCGCTCGTCGTCGACGGAGACCCTTTGCACACCCACGAATTCGCCCCCGCCGCGGCCCCGCATTCGCCCTGCGTCACGCTCCCGGCCTTCCCGATCCCGCGCGCCGCTCGCTCCATCGCGCTCACCGTCCGCCTCGGCCCGCAGCCCGCGGGTTCGCGGGTTGCGCTGGACAGGTTGGATTTCTTGGAGGACGAAAGTCGTTGACGCTGGGCGTCCAGAATGCGAGGGGTGTCCTAAGTTCCTGGAATCGTAAGTCGTATCCGTCCAGGCGTCACACGAGGTTGGGGGGGCGTAGGGACGGGGGGCGGCGTGACGGCCGCCGAGGGGTGTTCCATGACGAAGAGCGAGCTCATCGACGCGATCGCGGGCCGTGGCGAGCTCACCAAGGCGCGCGCGGAGCTTGTGGTCAACTGCATCTTCGATGCGATGACCGAGGCGCTCCAGCGCGGCGAAGGCATCGAGATCCGTGGCTTCGGAAGCTTCACCGTCCGCCCGTACAAACCCTACAGCGGCCGAAACCCGCGCACGGGCCAGCCCGTCCCAGTGCCCGCCAAGCGCCTGCCCTTCTTCAAGGTCGGCAAAGAGCTGAAGGAACTCGTCAACCAGAGCCGCGCCTTCGCGATCACCGGCGGCAAGGACGACGAGGACGACGACGACGACGACGACATCGACGAGGACGAATGATCGCCCCGCCCGGGTGAAGCGCCTCGCGAAGAGCCTCTTCGGCCGCGTGACGCTTGCGCCCGGCGCGCCGTCCGGCAAAGTTCGCCCCATGCTTTCCGCCGAGCGTCAACTGGAGGAGTTGTGCCGGGGCGTCGTGGACTTCCACGTCCGCGCCGAACTCGAAGAGCGCCTGAAGGAAGGCCGGCCCCTGCGCATCAAGGCCGGCTTCGATCCCACGCGTCCCGACCTGCACCTCGGGCACACCGTGCTCATGCAGAAGATGCGGCAGTTCCAGGAGCTCGGGCACCAGGTCATCTTCCTCGTCGGCGACTTCACCGCGATGGTCGGTGATCCCACGGGCAAGAGCGAGTCCCGCCCACGCCTGACGCGCGAAGAAGTGCGCGCCGCCGCCGAGACCTACCAGGCGCAAGCCTTCAAGATCCTCGACAAGGACAAGACCGAGGTCCGCTACAACTCCGAGTGGCTCGGCAAGCTCTCGCCCTTCGAGATCGTCGAGCTCGGCGCGAAGTACACCGTCGCGCGTATGCTCGAGCGCGACGATTTCTCGAAGCGCTTCGACGGGAACGTGCCGATCCACATCCACGAGTTCCTCTACCCGCTGCTCCAGGCCTACGACTCCGTCGTGCTGGAGAACGACGTCGAGCTCGGCGGCACCGACCAGCTCTTCAACCTGCTCGTCGGCCGCGACCTTATGCCGCGTTATGGCAAGCGCGCGCAGATCGTGATGACCACGCCGATCCTCGAAGGCACGAACGCGCGCGTCGAGAGCGGCAAGGTCGTCGGCCTGAAGATGTCGAAGAGCGCGAACAACTACGTCGGCGTGAGCGAGCCGCCCTTCGAGATGCTGCAAAAGCTCATGCTCGTCGATGACCAGGTGATCTGGCGCTACATGGAGCTGCTCTCGTCGAAATCGAACGAGGAGATCGCCGCGCTGCGCGAGGAAACGCGCGCAGGGCGCAACATCGTCGAGGTGAAGGAGATCTTCGCGAAGGAGATCGTGACGCGCTTCCACGACGCCGCGGCCGCCGACGCCGCGCTCGAACGGCGCCGCAGCGTGGCCGCAGGCGGCGTGCCCGACGACATCGAAGAGATCAAGGTGGCCGCCGAGGCCGAGTCGCTCTGGATCGCCAAGGCCTTGTCGCTGGCTGGCCTCGTGAAGTCGACGAACGAGGGGCTCCGGCTCGTGAAGAGCGGCGCCGTCCACCTCGACGGCGAGGTCGTGCGCGACGAGCAACAGAAGCTCGAGCGGGGCCGGAGGTATCTTGTCCGCGTCGGATCGAAGAACCGCAAGTTCGCGCACCTCGTCGTCGGCTGACGCCACGGATCCGGGCCGGCGCGCCTTCCTCGCCGCCACGCTCGCCGCGCTCGCCTCCGCCGCCGCCGGCTGCGGCGCGCCCGCGCCCGTCACGAAGCCCGCCACGCCCGAGCCGCCGCTCGCCGTCCCCTCGCTCGACGGGCTCTTGCCCCTCGCGGGCCTGCGCTGGGTCGTGCTCGTGCATCCCCACGAGATCACCTCGATCCCGTGGCTCGTCCCCTTCGTCGGCGCCGTCATCTCCGAGGCGCGCTTCGACCGCTTCGCGAAAGGCACCGCCGTGGATCTCCGCCGGACGCCCGAGGCCGTCGTCGCGTCCTACACGACGAACGAGGGCGACGCGACCGTCGAGCTCCTCCGCCACACGAGCGACCCGCGCGCCGTCGAGCGCGCCTTCCGCGACCGCCTGAGCACCGACACGACGCGCGCCGTCGACCGCCACGACCTCGTCCGCGTCTCCGGCAAGATCGGCCGAGGCGCGCACGCCTTCGCCGCGATCGGCTCCGACGTCGTCTGCTTCCAGCAAGCGGGCTCGATCCCGCGCGGCCCTTGCCGCATCGCCGCCCTCTTCGCGCGCGGCGCCCTCTCCCGCGCCACACGCGCCTTCGCCGACCCGTCCTTGCGCGCGCTCGCCGAGCGCCTCGGCCCGGCGCCTGCCCGCGCGTTCGCGCTCGGTCCGTTCGAGGGCGAGCTCGCGCGGGGCGCGCGGGGCCTACTCGCCGCCGCCACGGCGATCGGCGCGGCGGCGAGGCCGAGCGCACGTGAGGGCATCTTGCTCTCCATCGCCGTGGCCGGAGACTTCTCCCGCACCGGCGAGGCGGCCTCCGAGGAGCTCGCGGCGTCGTGGAAGGACCTCGCGCAGGGCTCGTTTGGCCACCTGCTCGGCCTCGACGCCCCCGTGACGGCGCCGCTGCCGACGCACGCGCCCGACGCCGTCGCGATCGCGGTCGAGCTCGATCCGAAGAAGCTCGCGAAGGGGCTCGCGGACGCGACCTCGAACGAGATCGATCAAATCATGCGATGAGGCGCGGCGCTTACCGCCGCCCCTTGAAGCCCATCATCCCTTGCACGACGGCCTCGCTCTCCTCGGCGATCGCGCCTTCCTGGGCAACGCGATCGGCGCAGTCCTCGCACATCTTCTTCTTCTTGGTCCCGACCTTCACCGTCTTCAGCTCGTCGACCTCGTTCTCGCACTCCCGGCATGTGGGCATTCCGGATCCTCCTCGACGCCGATCCTAGAACATCGATCGGTTTGACAACCGCTCGATGTTCTAGCTCTTTTGTCCCGAGGGGGACGCCTCGCGTCCCCCTCTCGCCCGGGCAAAGCCCGGTCGATTCACCCCCACGAGGCGAGCTCGCTTCGCGATCTCGCAGAGCGCCGAACGGGTCGGCGCTCTAGCCCGCGCTCGGCCGACGGCAAAAAGTTGGCCCGGTCCATCTTTTCCACGTACCGCGGCAGATGGACCTTCATGGAAAGACGGATCGGCCCTCGCGCGCTCTGCGACTATCCCTTGGTTGCCATCGTGGATGGGCATCGCCACACGTGCCGCGCCGTCGACCTCTCGGTGAGCGGGCTCGTCTTCGAAACGCCGCGGACCCTCGTAGATCGGGAGCTCAGCATGATCACCGCGTTCGAGCTGGACGTCGGCGCAGGCCGACCGATTCGCCTGCGCGGCCGCCCGATATGGGCGAAGGACCGGCTGCAGGCGATTCGGTTCGTATCGATGAACGACGCCGACCGGCTCACCCTCGCCGAGCAGCTCGATCGGAAGAAGATCCTCGGCGACCCCTTGCATTGAGGCGCGAGCGCCGCCGCCCGACGGAAAACGCCATTCCGAGCGCCACCATCGCCGCCATCAGCCCGCGCGTCTCCTCGCCCCCGCCCACGGCGGTGCACGCGCCGCATCCGCCCGTCATCATCGCGCCGTCGTCGCCGATGGTCGCCTGGTTCGGATCTGCGCCCGCGCCGCCCGCACCGCCGACGCCGTCGAATCCACCGGCGCCGTTCGTCCCGGAGGCGACCAGCGCTGTGAACGTGTACACCGAGCCGGCATTCTCACCGTTGCCGTTATCGTCGCCCGGCGCGCCGATGACCGCCGTGCCTTCGGAGACCGCGACCGCGAGGCCGAAGAAATCGCCGTCGGCCCCGTCCGCCGCGAGGAGCCGGCGATCCTGGGCCCATGCATCGCTCTCGCGCACGAAGACGTAGGCCGACCCAGCGCCCGTGACGTTTGGCCCGCTGAGATAAGTCCCCACGAGCGCCACGTCGCCCGAGACCGACGTCGTCATTCCGAACCTGCCGAATTTCTCCGCCTCGGAGGGGACGAGCTTTTGCTGCGCGCCCCACACCTTGTCCACCCGCGAAAAGACATACGCCGCGCCGCCGTCCTCGGCGACGTCGTCGTCCCCCGCCGCGCCCACGAGCACCGTATCGCCCGAAATCGCCACGGAGAGCCCGAAATAGTCTTGCTCGGCCGCGTCGTCCGCCACGAGCCTCTGTTCGAGCGGCCAGGCGCCCTCCGATCGATCGAACACGTACGCCGCGCCGACGGAGACCGGCATCCCGGCGTTGTCCCGCGGCGCCCCGACGACCGCGGCGTTCTCCGAGAGCGCGACCGACGAGCCGAAATGGCTCGGCGTCCCGTCCGCCGGCAAGAGCTTCTTTTGCAGGCCCCACATCTTCCCGGACGCGTCCCGAACGAAGATGTACGCCGCGCCGGAATCGAAGCCGAGCCCGTCCTCGCGGCTCGCCCCGACAAGCGCGAGGTTGCCCGAAATCGCCACCGACGTGCCGAACGAGCCAATGAGCTCCGGGGTGGGTGAGACGAGCTTCTGCTGCTCCTTCCAGACGCCGCCTTCTCGCACGAAGATGTACGCCGCGCCCGCGTTTTCGGCCTGGTCGGTCTCGTTGGGCGCGCCGACGATCGCGATATCGCCCGAAATCGCCACGGCGTAGCCGAATCCATCCGTCGCCTCTGCATCGGAGGCGACGAGCTTCTGCTCCGGGACCCAAACGCCGTCTTTTTGCACGAAGACCTGCGCGGTGCCGGCGTTCTCGGCGATCCCATCGTCGGCGTGCGCCCCGACGATCGCGATATCTCCGTCGATGGCGATCGACACGCCGAAGTTCGCCTCTTTCGTCCCTTCGGGCGCCACGAGCTTGGCGCCCTCTTTCCATTCCAACGAATCGACCGACACTCCGGTGCGCTCGGCCCCGTCGGACCCGCATCCGGCGCAGAGCCACAAAAGCGGGACGATCCCGCCGCACAGCACGGAAGAATTGATGCGCATGTGTTCCCCCCGCATCGCGCGCGGGCGCTCCGCGCGTGATTCCTGGAAATCAAAACGCGCTAGGTTTACACCACGCAGCGCGCGTGACCACCCGACTCGCCGGATTCACCGAAGATCGTGGCGCGCGCCCCCCTTCCGCCGGAGACGTCCGCGCCTCAGACCTCGATCACACGCTCGTCCGTCACCACGACCGGCAGCGGCACGTCCCCCTCCGTCGCCGGCACCTCCGATAACACCTGAAAATCGTACACCACGCCAATCGCGACCCCCGGCGGGCAGAACCGTGGAAGGGTTCGATCGTAATACCCCGCCCCATACCCGATCCGATTCCCCTCCCCGTCCACCCCGAGCGCCGGCACCACCACCACGTCGACCTCCAGCGCCTCCGGATCCGTGAGCAGCGGCTCCTGAAAGCCGAGCCCGTGCTCCTCCATGGCCGCAGGGTCGGCCGGGACCCGGAACGTCATCACCCGCGTCTCCGGGTGGATCGAGGGGAATGCCACGCGCACGCCCCGCCCCTCGAGCTCCGCGACGAGCGGCCTGAGGTCCACCTCGCCGCGCTTCACGATCGGCCAGAAAAGCGCGATGGTCCGCGCCGCGGCGACCTCCGGCCGCCCGAGCAGCCCCGCCCGAATTTTGCTCGACCGCTCGGCCAACGACTCGCGCGGGATCGAGTTCCGGAGCGCACGCATCCGCTGCCGCAGCACGCCCTTCGCGCGGTAACGCAGCTCCCGCAGCGCCTCGGGATCGAAGTCTTCCATCGCCGCCACCCTACCCCGAACGTCCGCCGCGCGCACGCCGGTGTCCTGCGCGGCGCTCCCCGACACGCGCTCGCCGTGGTAACGGTTCTCGAACCGATGCGTCCTTGCGCGATCATCCCCGCTTATCAGGCCGCCCGCACCGTCGCCGAGGTCGTCGGCGCCACGCGCGCCCTCTGGCCCGAGCCCTCCGCGGTCTTCGTCGTCGACGACGGCTCCACCGACGGCACCGCCGACCTCGCCCGCGCGGCCGGCGCCACCGTCCTCGCGCACCCCAACAATCGCGGCAAGGGCGCGGCCCTCCGCACCGGCATGATGCACGCCTTGCGGCGCGGCTTCGACGTCGCCGTCACGCTCGACGCCGACGCCCAGCATCCGCCGGCCGAGGCGCACCGCATCGCCTTCGTCGACCCCGACCCGCGCGCCCTCGTGCTCGGCGTGCGTGACCTCGTCCGCGCCGGCGCGCCGCGCGCGAACCAGATGTCGAACCGCATCTCGAACTTTTTCCTCTCGCTCTTCAGCGGCCGCCCGCTCGCCGACACGCAATGTGGCCTGCGCCGGTATCCCCTCCAGACCACGCTCTCGCTCGGCGCGCTGGACGACGGGTATGCGTTCGAGGCCGAGATCATCCT
Source organism: Polyangium sorediatum (assembly GCF_029946465.1). Classification (NCBI taxonomy): domain Bacteria; kingdom Pseudomonadati; phylum Myxococcota; order Polyangiales; family Polyangiaceae; genus Polyangium; species Polyangium sorediatum. The sequence continues at coordinate 370,914 of NZ_JARZHI010000001.1, read as the reverse complement.
CCGCGCCATTGCCGCGGGCGTGCGGATCGTCGAGGTCCCCATGGACGTCGTGTATCCGCCGGAGCACGAGCGCATCACCCATTTCCACAGCGTGCGGGACCCGGCGCGTATCGTCTTCCGCGTCGTCAGCACCCTCGCCGAATCGAGGCTCGCCCCCGCCACCATTCCCCCGGTGACCCCGTCCGTGCCCTCGGCCAAACCTTCGCGGCCCTCGCGGGACACCCCGCGCGAGAGCGCCCGGGAGCTCTGATCCGAGGCGCCGTGACGGAAGAAGGCCCGAAGACCCCCGCCCCGCGGCCGCGCGCGCGCTGGAAACGGCGCCTCCTCTGGGCGTTCGTCCTCCTCGTCGTCGTCCCGGGCCTCGCCCACGTCTCCATCCTCGCCGGCACGCGGATCGAGCCCCCCGCCCTTGCCCAGACGACCGGCGAGGCCGTGGAGGCGCGCCCCGGCCTGCGGGTCCTCGGCCCTGCGTATGCCCGAAAGCGCGGCGCGATCCTCGAAGTCCGCCTCGCCGGCACGCCCGAGGAGATCGGCCACCAGCATTCGCGTCTCCTCTACCGCGAAATGGTCGAGAACGAGGGCACGCTGTACGACCAGTTCAGCCATTACGTCCCCGTCCCGCCCTTGCGCTGGCTGCTCGTCGACCTGAGCCGCCTCGAATTCCGCCACGTCGACCAGGGAATGCAGGACGAACGCCGGCGCGAGATCGCCGCCCAGGCCCGCGGCTTCTCGCCCGACCCGTACGACGGCTTCCTCTCGACCTACCATCGCTTCGTCTTTTTGCATTCCCTCTACGACATCGCCCTCTCCTTCGAGCATTCGCCGCTCATCGGTTGCACGAGCTTTGCCCTCGGCGACGGCGCCTTCGAGGACGGCCACACCGTCCTCGCCCGCAATTTCGATTTCGAGGCCGGCAGCATCTTCGACACGGGCAAGGCCGTCTTCCTCGTCCGCGAGCAAGGCCGCATTCCGTACGCCTCCGTCGCCTGGCCCGGCCTCATCGGCGCCGTCAGCGGCATGAACGCCGAGGGCCTCGCGCTCGTCGTCCACGGCGCCCGCGCCCGCGAGCCTCGCAACGTCGGCGAGCCCGTCGTCCACACCACGCGCGACCTCCTCGGCCGCGCCCACACCACCGCCGAGGCCATCGACCTGCTCCGCGATCGGTCGCCCATGGTCTCGCACCTGATCATGCTCACCGACGCCAAGGGCGATGTCGCGATCGTCGAGCGTGCCCCGGGCGAGCCGATCCACGTCCGTCGTGGACGCGGAAAGGTCCCGCTCACGAACCACCTCGAAGGCCCGCTCGTGAACGATCCTGCGAACAAGCGCGTCGAGACCACGACGTCCACGCGCCCGCGCCGCGAGCGCCTCGACGAGCTCCTTCAGAATCTCCCGCCGGCCGCGTCCGTCGAACACGTGATGGGCGTTCTGCGCGACAAAAAAGGCCTCGGCGGGGTGGACCTCCCGATCGGCCATCGCCGCTCCCTCGACGCGCTCATCGCCACGCACGCCGTCGTCATGGACACCACGGCGCGTGTCCTCTGGGTCAGCGAAGGCCCGCACCTGCTCGGCCGTTTCGTGCGGTTCGACGTCGCCCGGCTCCTCGAATCGGGCTACGAACCAAAGGACGACGAGCCGCTCGTCACCGCCCCCGAGGACCCGCTGTATCGGTCCCCGGCCTACGAAGCCTGGGAAAAGGCGGGCAAGCCGCATCATGGAGAGCTCTGATGGATCGACGTGATTTCTTGCGAAATGCCCTCGCCACTTCGGGCGCGCTCCTCGCCGCCGCGTCGTTTCCCGCCGTGGCCCATGCCGACGAGGTCTCCGAGGCCCTCGGCCGGATCACGAAGGCGCGCGCGGATCTCAAGACGCTCGTCGGTCCCTTCGAGCAAGAACGCACGATTGGCCTGCTCGCGACGGCCGTGAAGAGCGCCGGCGAGATGACCCTGGTTCGCCCCGACCGATTGCGCTGGGAGCTCTTGCCCCCGGACGCGGTCACGTACTGGGTCGGCCCCGAGGGGTTTTCCTTTGCGACCCCGCGCGGCGCGGCGAGCGTCGGCAAGGCCGCGGCGGGCAGGTTCGGCGCGGTGCTCGGTGATCTCTTGATTTTGATGGGCGGCGACCTGGAAAAACTCCGCGGCCGTTACGACCTCAGCATCCCCAGCAAAAAAGACGGAATCACCCTCCGCGCCGTCCCCCGCGCCGAGGACGTGAAAAAACACGTCAAGCGCCTCGAAATGCGCCTCGGCATCGAGCTGTGGACGATCAGCGAGGTCACGATCGAGGAGCAGACCGGCGACCAGAGCGTCATTCGCTTCGGCAAGCTGAAGCGCGACGTCACCGTCGACCCGGCGAAGATGACGCCGCCGAAGCCCTGACGAACCCCCAGCAGGGTGCTGAGAAACGCAGCGAGCGCCCTGGAGCTAGGGAGGAGGACGCAGGAATACTCCAGTATTCCGAGGACGACGACCGACGATCCAGGGCGCGCAGCAAGTTTATCAGCACCCTGCTCGCGCGAATTTCCGCGCCGCCGCGAGTCCATCCCGCAATGTCGCTTTTGTCGTGATGCTGCCGAGCTCCCAATGGAGCTCCACCAGCGTGCGGGCCGCGGAGGGCCCGAGGCCCGTGAGCACGACCCGCGCGCCGAGCAGCCCCACCGCCTTCGTCACGCCCACGAGCGCCTCCGCGACGGCCGCGTCCACCGACGGCACGCCCGTCACGTCGAGAATGGCGACCTCGGCCGCGTGCGTCACCACGCCGTCGAGCAGCGCCGCCATCATTTGCTCGGCCCGCGCGTGGTCCACGTTCCCCACGAGCGGCATCAGCAAGACCCCATTGCCGAGCGGCACGAGCGGCGTGGAGATTTCCCGGAGCATCTCCCGCTGCGCGCGAATCGTCTCCTCCTGCGCGACTGCCGCCTGCGCCGCCCGCTCCGCCGCCAGCCGCTCGGTCACGTCCGTCAGCACCGCCTGCGACCGGACCACATTTCCTGCTTCGTCCCGATCGACGATCGCCGACAGCATCACGTCGAGCAACGACCCATCCTTGCGGATGAACTGATACAGCACGTTGTCGCATCGGCCCGTCTTGAAAAAGGCGGGCAGGACGACTTCACGCGCATACCGAGCCGACTCCGGCGTCAAGAACTCCGTCGAGCGCTTCCCGATCACCTCGTCGCGCGTGTACCCAAGCGCCTCGATCCATCGATCGTTGACGGCGCTGAGCCGTCCTTGCGCATCGATCGAATGCATGATGGCCGGCAAATGGCTGAAGAGCCATTCGTGATGCGACTCCACGTGCGCGAGCGTGCGGCGGGTCTCCGCGAGGACCTCGACCGATTGCTTCGCGAGGGACGCGGCCACGCGCTCCGCGACCTCCTCCACGCAATCGGCCGCGGCGCCGGCGATCTCGGGCTCGCTCGACGCGACGACGTGACGAACGAAAGCGCGTCGAACCACGCCGAGCGCAGAGAGCGCGCCATCGAGCGGGGTCCCCATGCTTTCCAAAGATCCACGTAACGACGCGGCGAGGGCCTCCGGGTCGCCGCCTTCAAACGCGCGGAGCATTCCGTCCACGATCACCACGAGGCTCGAACCGGGGGCGTTCGTCTCTCCTCGCTGAGCAGCGCCTTCGAGGTCCCGGCGCGCCTCTTCCAGCAGAGCTTCACGCCGGGAGCGCAGGGAGACGAGCACGGCGGGAGGCAGCGGATCCTGCATGAGCCGGGCGGTTATAGGGCGGGCCGCTCCGTTTGAAAACCGTCTTTTGATCCCGAAAGACTTCGAATTCGTAGTAGGCTTCCTGCCCATGCGCGCTCCCTCGCTGTCATTACGGGCGCTCCTGTTCGCCCCTCTTCTCCTTCTCTCGGCCTGCACCACGCCGCTCGCCCACGGCCCCTCGAAGGGCCTGCGCTTACGCCATGTCGTCCTCTACCAGAATGGCCTCGGCTACTTCGAGCGCACCGGAGAGATGTCCTCGGACAAACTCGCGCTCCGGTTCCGTGAGCGGGAAGTCGACGACGTCCTGAAGAGCGTGGTCGTCGTCGAGGAGGGGCTCGGCCCGAACGAGACGCCCTCGACCGTCAGCGCGCATTTGCCGCGATCGGGCCGCGGCGCCTCGCCCGAGGAGGCGACCGAGCTCGAGCTCGTCTTCTCCCCGCGCCCGTCGCGCCCCGTCTCCATTGCGTACGCCGTCCCCACGGCCGCCTGGAAAGCCACGTATCGCATCATTCTCCCGACGAAGGAGCAAAAGGACCGCCGCGCGCTCCTGCAAGCCTGGGCGCTCATCGACAACGTCGGCGACGAGGACTGGAACGACGTGCGCGTCACGCTCGCCACGGGCGCGCCGCTCTCGTACAGCTCCGATCTCCGCTCGCCCACGATGATCGAGCGTCCCGAGCTCAAGGGCATTTACGGCCCGCAGAGCGGCGCCGTGGGCCCCGTCCTCGCCGAGAACGTCGCCGCCCGCGACACGGACGCGGACGGCGTCCCCGATGGCGAGGACGTTTGTCCCAACGAGCGCGGCACCGTGCAGACCGATCCCGCGCACGCCGGCTGCCCCTCGCACGTGCGCATCACCGCCAGCGAAATCTACATCCTCCAGCAACTCCATTTCGACCGGAGCTCGGACACCTTGAAGCCCACGGCGCAGCCCCTCCTCGACGAGGTCGCCAAAGTGCTCCTGGAAAACCCGTGGATCACGCTCATCGAAATCGAGGGGCACACCTCGACCGACGAGCCGAACGCGACCGATCTCTCCACGCGCCGCGCCTCGGCCGTACGGGCCGCGCTCGTCAAGCGAGGCGTCCCCTCCGTCCGGCTCTCGTTACGCTCCTACGCCGCGGACCGGCCCCTCGACGCCAATACGACGGAGCCGGGGCGCGCGAAAAACCGGCGCGTCGCGTTCAACATCACCCAGCACGTCCGGCGCGAAGAGAACAACGCTCCCACGAGGACGACCTCGCCCATCACGACGGAGGCGCTCGCGCGGGTGCCCGAGGGCGCGGGTCGCATCGACGCTTCGAGCGGGAGTTATCGGTACGAGATCGCGAATCCCGTCACCCTCGCGAAAAAGTCGTCGGCGCTGATCACGCTCATCAATCGTCCGATGAACGGCGACGACGTCCTCCTCTATCGCCCCGACCCCGCGGCGCCGCAAAGCTCGACGCATCCTTTCCGCGCGGCCGAGATCGAAAACAAGAGCGACATCGGCCTGCAACCCGGCTCGGTCTCGATTTTTTCGGGCGGCACGTTCGTCGGCGAGGGCGTGATCACGCGCCTGCTCCCGGGCGAACGCTCAACCATTCCCTACGCCATCGACGATTCGACGCGCGTCTCGCAAGCCCGGATCTCGCTCGACGAGCCCGTGCGCATCGTGGCCCTCGCGCGCGGCGTCCTGCGTGTCACGGACCGGCAGCGGCTCGTGACCACCTACGACGTCGAACCCGGCCACAACGTGCCGAACACGCTCGTGCTCCGGCACCCGAGGACATTCGGCTACGAGCCGGTCGTCCTGCCCGAGGGCACCGAAAAGACACCCGACGCTTACCTCATCCGCGTCGCGCTCACGCCGCACAAGCCTACGAAAATCGCCATCGAGGAGGCGCGCCCCGTCGAGCGGCAATGGCTCGTCCTCACGGCCGACGGCGAGCGGCTCGCGCTCTACCTGAAAGGCTCGGCGCTCCCCGAGGGCACGCAGAAACGAATGGCCCGCATCGTCGAGCTCCGCCGCGCCCTCGGCGCCGCGAGCGACGAGCTCGGTCGATTGCGCGAAAAGCGGCAGGAGGCGACCGATCGCGCCGTGGAGCTCCGCGAGAACGTGAAGGCGATCGAAAAGACACCCCAGGCCGACAAGCTCCGCAAGATGCTGCTCGAGCGGCTCGAAAGCGTGACGAAGACCGGCGACGAGCTCGCCGTGAAGATCACCCAGCGCAGCGACGACGCGGCCATCGCCCGCGCCGAGCTCGACGACGCCGTGCGCGACCTCGTCATCGAGGAGGACGCGAAGGCGGCCGGCGGAAACCCCTGATCAGAGCATCGCCACGGGATCGACGTCCACCACGACCCGGACGCGCCGATCGAGCTCCGGGATCGCCGCCGCCGCCACCGCGGTCGCGGCCCGGAGCGCGCGGCGATCCTTGGAGCGCAAAAGAACACGGAATCGATACCGGCCTCGCAGGCGCGCGAGCGGCGCCGCCGCGGGGCCGAGGACCTCGACCACGCGCGATTGTCCTTCCGGTGAGGTCTTCGCGTGCGCCGCGATCACGCCCGCCGCGCGCCGCGCCGCCTCCTCGTCGAGCGCGTCGACCCGGAAGAGCGACAAACGCGAGAAGGGCGGATACCCGACCTCCGCCCGATCGGCGAGCTCGTGCTCCAGGAACGCGTTCACGTCGTGCCGCTTCGCGAATTGCACCGCAGGCTGCTCGGGGTTTCGCGTCTGGATGATCACCCGGCCTGGACGATCCCGCCTCCCCGCGCGCCCCGCGACCTGCACGAGGAGCTGAAACCCTCGCTCCGATGCCCGAAAATCCGGGAGCGAGAGCGCCGCGTCCGCATTGAGCACGCCGACGAGCGTCACGTTGCCGAGGTCGTGCCCCTTCGTGACCATTTGCGTGCCCACGAGCACGTCGATCTCGCCGGCCCGCATTTTCGCGAGGATCGCCTCCGCCTTTGCGCCGTCGGCCACGTCCCGGTCGAGCCGCGCGACGCGCGCCGTGGGGAACGCCTCCGCGATCGTCTCCTCCAGCCGCTCGGTCCCGAGCCCTTCGAGCGCGAGCGAGGGCGCCCTGCATTCCGAGCACGCCGCGGGCATCGGCCCTTCCCAGTCGCAATAATGGCACCGCATGCGCCCGCCCCGCGCCCGGTGGAACGTGAGCGCCACCGAGCAAGCGAGGCACGTCGCCACGTGCCCGCACGATTCGCACACGACGCTCGGCGCGAACCCGCGGCGATTGAGGAACAGGATCACCTGCTCCCCCGCCGCGAGCGTCTTTTCGATGGCGCGGTGGAGCGGCAACGAAATGAGCTTGTTCCCCGTCGCCCCCGGCCCGATCCGCCGCAGATCGACGGTCGTCACCTCGGGCAACGTCGCCTCCCGGTGCGCGCGATCGGGCAGGCGCAATTCGGCGAGCTTGCCCTGGCGCACGAGGTGAACCGATTCGAGCGAGGGCGTCGCCGATCCGAGCACGGCGACGGCCGCGGCGCGGTGCGCCCGCAGCAAGGCCATGTCGCGGGCGTGATACCGCACGCCCTCCTCCTGCTTGAACGAGCCGTCGTGCTCCTCGTCCACGAGGATGAGCCCGAGGTTCGCGACGGGCGCGAAGATCGCGGAGCGCGCCCCGATCGCCACGCGCACCGCCCCCGTCCGCACGCGTTTCCACATCGCGTGCCGGTCCGCCTCCGACAAACCGCTGTGCAAGACGGCGAGATCATCGCCGAACCGCGCCCGGAACCGCGCCACGAGCTGCGGGGTGAGCGCGATTTCGGGCACCATCACGATCGCGCCCCGCCCCCGCGCGAGGCAGCCCGCGATCGCCCGCAGATAGACCTCGGTTTTCCCGGACCCCGTGACGCCGAAAAGCAAAAACGCCGACGACTTCGCTTCCTCGAGGGCCGCCTCGATGCGCGCCTCGGCTGCGCTTTGCGCCTCGTTCAGCTCCGGCGGCTCGTCGCGTGGCTCGGGCCTCACGAAAAACGCATCCCGCGGCGGCTCCCGCTCCTCGGTCACCACGAGCCCGAGCGAGGCGAGCTTCTTCACCGCAGCCCGCGCATTGCCGAATTTCTCTTCGAGCCGCGCGATCGGCATCTCCCCGTTCGACCGCAACAGCGCCAGCACCGACGCGGCCTGCCCGCGCAACCCCCCCGGCTCCTCCACCACATCCGTCGGCCGCGCATACGCAATCTTGCGCCCGCCCACCTGCTTCACGCGCGAGAGCGTGCCCGGCAGCTCGCCCTGCGCTTCGAGCGCGCGCACGTCCTCGCGCTCGACGGCCGGCAGCGCGAGCCGGAGCACCTCGCCGATCGGCGCGAAATAATACGACGAGAGCTCGCGCAAAAACGAGAGCAGCTCCGGCGGCAGGACCGGCTCGGGATCGACGACCGCCGTGATGGGCTTGAGCCGCACGCCCTCGGGCGCCGCGCCCTCGGACGTCGCGAGGACCACGCCGAGGACCTTCTTTCGACCGAACTCGACGAGCACCCGCGCGCCCGGACGAACCGAGGCGGCGAGCGCAGGCGGGACCTCGTAGGAGAAGGCCCGAGCGAGCGGGACGGGGACGGCGACCTCGCAGAGGAGGGGCATGGATGCCGGAGAGGTATCAGGTTTTCGGGGGTCGTGCACCCAGGAGGACGAGCGGGCCCGTCCACGCGCGGATCGTGATAACCTCGGGACATGACGCAGGAGAAGCCCAGCCTCTTCGATTATCTCAACGATCCGAGGGAGCTACACCTGCTCAAATTCGCGCTGAACGGCACGCTCACGGACAGAATGCGCCTCGCGTATGCAGCGCGGCTCGAAGAGATCGATCCGGAGCGCGCCGAGTGGTTGCGGCTCGAAGTCGCGCTCCATGAAAGCGCCGCGGAGGATCCGGCCATCCGCGCGCGGTTCGCCGAGCTGTCGGGCAAGGTGACGCCCGACTGGCGGAATCTCCTTTGCCGGGACATGATTTTGAACTGCGGCGACGCCCGCGCCGAACGACCGCGCGTCCGGTTCAGCTTCGTATGCCCTGCGCGCTGGGAAACGCTCGAACCGACGGAGGACGCGTCGGTACGCTTCTGTGGCCAATGCCAGGAGCGCGTCTATTCCTGCGATAGCAGCCGGGTCGCGGCGGTGCACGCCCGCGCCGGCCATTGCATCGCCGTCCCGCGCGAGCTCAGCGACAAAGACGTCCACTTGGGCACGCGCGGTGTGCTCGGCCGGCCCGATCCCCTCGGCGACTGGGCCCGCGACCTGTTCCCCGACGACGAGTGATCCGCGTCAGCCGCCCGCCGTGAGCTGGAGCATCACGAGCCCCGCCACCATCGCCGCCGCGAGCAGCAGAATCGCCCCGGCATACCCGCCCTCCGACGCCTCGCGCGGCGCGACCTTCACCGGCGCGCTGCTCTGCCCCTGCGCTTTCAGCGCCTTGCGCCGCTTCTTCGCGAGCCGCTTCTCCCGCTCCGCCGGATCGAGCGACCGCGTTTGCCGCACGCCGCTCGGCGGGGCCTCCACGACCGATTCCTTTCGCGGCACCACGCGCTGCGTGGGCGGCGTCGGCGTGTGGTTCGCGTTTTTCTCGACCGCATTGCCGTTCGCCGGCCGCGCGCGCTTGCCGATCGGCGTGATCACCGCGACCGGGCCGCGCTCGATCGCCTCGATCGCGCGCTGCCGCCCCCGCCGCTCGGAGATCACTTCCTTGCCGAAATGCTGCGTGAGCCACGCGCCGAACTGGATCGAGCTCGCCAGCATCCGCGTCTTCGCGGCGTAGGCTTCGAGGTCGCGCAGCATCGCCGCGGCCGTCGGATATCGCTCGTCCGTCTCCGTCGCGAGCGCGCGCCGCACGATGCCGAAGAGCTCGTCCTCCTCAGGCAAACCCCGGCTTGGCAGCTCCGGGATCTCCGCCCGGCGCGAAGCTTGAAGCAATGTCTCCCCGGGCTGCGCCTTGTAAAGACGCCTCCCCGCGAGCAGCTCCCATAGAATGATGCCGACCGCGAAGACATCCGAGGTCGCGGTGAGCGCCTCGCCCCGCGCCTGCTCCGGGCTCATGTAGCCGGCTTTGCCCTGGAACGCCGTGTCCACGCCGCTCACCGTGCCCGCCTGCGCGATCCCGAAATCGCAGAGCTTGACCTCTCCCTCGAAGCTCACGAGCACGTTCGCCGGCGAAACATCGCGATGCACGATCCCGAGCGGCGCGCCGGCCTCGTCCTTCCATCGATGCGCGGAATCAAGGCCGCGCAGGACGTCGCCCACGAGCATCAGCGAATATGCGACCGGAAAGGGCACCTGCGCCGCGGCGGCGCGACGCAAGAGCTCGCGCAGATCGAACCCCTCCACGTACTCCATCGCGAGGTAGACGCTCTCGCCGTCACGCCCGATTTCGTGGACCTCGACGACGTTTTTGTGGCGGAGCAGGCTCGTGATCCGGGCCTCCTCGGCGAGCATCTCCGCCATGCGCGCGTCGTGCGCGAGCTCGGGCAGGACCTCCTTGATGACGCAGAGGCGATGCCCGCCGCGCTCGATCTTCTGGCGGGCGAGATACACGTTCGCCATGCCGCCGTAGCCGATCCGCTCGAAGAGCGTGTACGGGCCGAGCTTGCAGGGCAGCCGCCGGCTCGCGCGCTGCTTCCGGCGCGAGGACGGAACGGCGGAGGGCGGGGGCGTAGGGGTCGGTTGGGCAGCGAGCGCGGCGGTCACGACACGTCCCCCATGCCAGAGGGCCGGGGGACGGGCCAAGAAACCGCTGGACTAGAACAGGACTTCGCGCCGGGCCGACTGCGGCACGCCGCGGGTGTTCTTGTTGCTGCCGAAGACGATGAACGGCTCGTCGCGCGCCGGACCCGTCAAGCGCTCGTAAATGGCGTCGAGCGAGAGAATGAGGCTCGCGCTGAGCGTGGCGTCGGGGCCATACAAGGGATTGCGCCGCTTGCCGTTGAGGCCAATCTGCGTACTGGCGTTGCCGTAATCGATCGAAAAACCCCACTCCGCGGCGGGGAAATAGCTCACGCCAACGCCGAAGCTCGTCGTGTACCGCGTCGTCGTGGGGCTCTCGACGCGGGTCGGGTCGACGCACCCCGTCGAGATCGACACGCACTCGCTCACCTGGGGCTGGTTGAGGAACGAATACTGGAGACCGCCGCTCACGAAAATCCAGAGCGTGTGGTCGAAGAGCTTCTCATCGAAGAAGAGGAACGCGCCGGTGCGCAAGCTGTTCGTGTCGATCGAGCCACCCGTGAGCTGGTCCGACATCGACACGGTCCCCTGGAGCGTCTGCCGCGGCCGCTGGATGTCCGGGTTCGTCGGGACCGTCGCCCGCGTGAACTGGTGATCCCAGCGCACGCTCGCACCGACGAGGAAGTTCTTCAAGAACTCCGCGTCCTTGCCCCGCAGCGGGATCTGCCCGAAGAGCGACACGCGCGGCGAGGTCGTCACGTAGACCCCACGATCGTACGAGAGCTTCGACGTCGGCAAAAGGACGGTGCCGTTCGCCGCCATGCTGAGCCCCCATTCCTCGTTCGCGCTCTTCCAGAGCGGCTTCGAGAAAATGCCCTGAATAGGCAGGTCGCGGAAGAGCGGCTCGCGCTTCGTCGAGGTGAAATCGCTGTTCGTCAGCTCGACGTCGAAGCCGGGCGCCGTCTGCACGCGGAACGAATACCCGCGCGGCGTGCCGTCGGCGAGCTTCGGCTCGAGGACGAAGTAGTTCAGCACGAGGCCGAAGCCCATCGAGACCTGCTCGCCCTCGCTGCCGATGTTGTCGCGACCGAGCCCGAGCGCCGTCGTCGTCGCGTTCGTACCAAAGTTGAAGTTCGTGCCGCGCCACCGCACGCGCGCCGGGGCCGTCTTGGGCGTCACGCCCGCATCCGCGCCGGGCCCGGGCGGCGTGAGCGTCGTCGCCTGACCCGGGGCCGGCGGCGGAGGCGGCGGCGGGTTGAGCGGGGTCGTGGTGTTGCCAGTGAGATAAGGCGGGAGCGCGACGGGCGGCGGCGGCTCGGGCGTCCCGGTCGGCTCCCCCGGAGGCGGAGGCGGCGGCGGCGCGTCCGGGTTCGGGGAGGGAGGCGGCGCGGGCGCGTCGGCCTGATCCGCGCCCGCGGCCGGTGCCGGCTGCGCCAGCGCCGAGGCCTGCCCGAAGAGCCCCACGCCGAGGGCAAAGACGATCCCGAGACGATGCTTCATGCCGTGCTTCTCCACGATCTACCGAGCGCCCTCGCCGCCGGTGCCGACGCCCCGAGGGACTCGGTTGCGTCTCACACCTGGCCCCCGGCGTCAATGACAGGGGGAGGAGGACCGACAGAACCAAGGCAGGAACCGTACCTAGCTCGAAGGAGCCGCGATCCACGTGTTTTGCCGCGAAAACGGCGCCGGGGTCGGGAGCGGGGGCGGGGGATCGTTACGGTCTTGACGAGGGGGGCCGTCGCGATGCTGACGAGCCAGGGGAGGGCGGGCGGGGGGCGAGAAGGACGGGCGGAGGCGCGGCGTGGGCAGGCTCGCCGGACGTCAGCAGGGGCAGAGGAAGTAGGGGACCGAGACGCTGCGGACCGCGAAGCCGCTCGGGCCCTTGCGAAGGACCGATTGGTAGCCGAGCAACGAGGGCGATCCGTCGCGATCGAGGTGGACGAGGGTGCTCGGGAGGAAGTCGTCCGCGCCCTCGTATAGCTTCACGAATCGGGCGTCCTTGGTGGACCCGCCTTCGAGCTTCCAGAGCGCCGTGAGTTTCCCGCGGAACTCGCTGCAAACCTCGCCGGCGTCGGCGTCGAGCCACACGTACGTCGCGCCCTCGCCCGAAAACACCCTTACGGTGGGGGTCGCGCCGTTGTGCTGCTCCCAGGGGACGTCGGGCGTCTGGATGCCCGAGCCCTGGTACGCCTCGTCGATCTCGGCATACCCCGCGAGGTTTCGCATCTCGGCCGCGGCGCGCGTCGCGAGCGCGGTCGGCGCGTCCTTCACCGTGAACGGGCGCGCCAGGGGGAGATCCCGATCCCGGGCGAACATCGCGTCCTTGCAATCGCCCTGCACGTCGCCGAGCTCCGCGACGAGCGAACGGCCGCCCTCGGCCATGCTCCACGCCTCCTCGGCGATCTGCTCGGCATTCGCGGGCGGGATCGGCGTCCCGTCGTAATCCTCGCCCTTCCATTGCTGACGCACGTTGTACTCCGGCTCCACCCGGCTGATCAGGCTGATCGGGCCGAGCTTGCCCTCGCACACGGCGCCCGGAGGGCCATAGAGGCGGACCGGTGTCCCCATGCGCCGGACGAGCGACGCCGGGAGCGTGGTGGGCACGATTTCGCGGCGCGTGACGACGGGGGATTCGTCGGAGACGAGGGTCGGCGCGCCCTGAGCCCAGCGATCGACGTCCGGGCTGGCGTCGAGGACGACATACGTCTTCCCGTGCTCGACGAGAACGTGTGCAAAGAGGCTGGGATCGATGTCGCCCGGCATTCCGGGCGCTTTTTCGGTACCAGGCGCCGAGGGCGCGGGCGCGGGCGAGACGACGGCGGAGGGCTCGACGCTGGGGATTTTGACGAGGGCCTCGCGCTTCGAGCAACCGACGGCGGACACGACGATCAGAAGAGCAGCGAGAGCGGAACCGAGACGCATGACGAAGCCTCCGCGCACGGTACTATCAGGATCCGTGCCGGGCTTCGTTTTCGGCGAAATTGCGGTGCTCGCGGGATCCCGTCCCCGGGGGCCGTGTCTACCCGTCCACCGGCCGTAGCGACGGCCCCACGGAGGCCCGACCGCTCACGATCCGCTCAAGCCGCCGCGGTCTCCGGCTTGGACTCGGCTTTTTTCGAGGCGGCGCCAGGCGCCCCGGCGGCGGCCTTGGGCTTGGCGTTCCACACGCGCGTGGCGAGAAGGAAGCCCACGACGGCGACCGGGAGCATGGCGATCGGCCATGGCTTCCAGTTCGCCGGATCCTTCGCGGCGTCGCCCGAAGGCAGGATGCGGGCATAAAGGAGCGACTGGAAGCCCGTGCCGAGATACACGAATCCGTCGATGATGCCCGTCGCCACGCCCGCGTTCTTCTTGCCGCCGAAGTCCATGCTCGCGGTGCCGGAGAGCATGCCGTGCACGCCGATCACGCAGAGCGACATGAAAACCACGGCCCAGCCCGTGATGGGGCTGCCGAGCACGACGAGCGTGACGGCCGTGCCCCCGAGCAGGCCCGCATAAAGGACCGACGCGACCGGGCCGCGCCGCGAGTCGAAGACGTGGTCGGAGATGAGGCCCGCGAAGATGCCGCCGAGGATCCCGGCCACGCAGAGCAAGACGCCCCAGTTCTCCGAGACGAACCCGTCCTTGAATCCCGTCTTGTCGGCGAAGACGAGGTACCATTTCATGACGGCGTTGCGGAGGAAGCCGCTGCAAAACTCGATCGCGATGATGATCCAGATGACCTTCTGGGAAAACATCTTCCGCGCGACCTCGGCGAGCCCGACCTGCTCGCCCGTGTCGCCGCTCGACGCGTCGGCCGTATCGAAATCGGCAAAACCTGCTTGTCCGGGCGTATCGCGGATCATGAAGGCGTCGAGGATCAAGAATCCGACGAGCAGGCCCGCCGGGATCATGAACGCCGCGGTCATGCCCATGCCCTTCGCGATGAAGCGGCTCCAGTCGTAGGCGAAGTAGAGGCCGAGCGAGATCAGGATGCCGAAGACGCCGCCGAGCACGCCGCGCTCGCGGACGTGGAACCAGGGCGCATTGACCTTGACGATCGAGACAGCGCCGAAGCTCTGGAAATACATGTTCGCCGCGAAGAGCACGGTCATCGCGGTGACGACGGACCCATGCTCCATCTGGCCCGCCTGCGCCCGCATCGTGACCACGCCGAGCAGCGCGTTCATGAGCGCTGAGCCGCCAGCCGCGATGAGGATCGTCGCGCGGCCGCCCCATCGATCCGTGAGCGGGCCGTTGAGAAGGAAGGCCACGCCGTAAAGGATGGAGCCTACGCCGTCGATGTCGCCGTACTCCTGCTTCGTCAGGAGCCCGATCTTCTCCAGGAGCGACGCGTTCGCCGAGAGATTGTAGCGACCGAAGTAGAGCAGCGCGTACGTGAGCCCGAGGGGGAACCAGTTCAAGAAACGCCTTCGTTTGAAGGCCTCGGAGTGGCCGACGTCGATCTTCGGCAAGCGGCTGACGACCACGGCGATCGCCGCGAGCAAGAGCACGATCGGCAGGAGGTTCTTGAGCCAGTCGGGCATGACGCACGCATCCTACCCGAGCCTTCCCCAAGACCGCACGCGTAAAGCCACGTTGCGGCTCCGCGAAACGCCTGCAACTCTGCGCCGTCCCCGACACCACGAAACGACGCGAGGCGAGGAGCGGCGCATGATGCCCGAGGAGAGGATCGAGGAGGTGGAGCTCGCGACAGACCCGAGCGTCGTGCGCAGGGACAGGCTCCTCGGCGCGATCTTCGCGGATGATCCGGAGAGCTGCCTCATCCAGCACGGCCCCGTCGTGTCCCACGTGGTGACGACGAGCGCGCCGCCGCAGATCCTCCTCCTGCCCACGCGGGATCGTGACGCGATGGACCGGCTGCCGAAGCTGCTCGCGCAGATCGTGGCCTCCACGCAACAAGCGCCGGTGCCGATGCACGTCGCCGCGGTCGGCGGGGGTCCCGAGATCGTGAACGCGCTGCGTCGCGCGTCATCGAGCGAGGCGGCGGCGACGAAGCTCGGCTTTCACCACGTGGACGACGCGAGCCGGTACGCGCACGTGGCCGGACCCAAGCTCGCGCTGCTCGAACGCGCGAGCGAACAGATCCGCGCGACCGAGCCGCCGACGCCCGAGCGGCTCGAAGAGGCGCTCGTGAAGGGGCGGATCCTGGCGCAACGCGATCGGCGCGCGGTCTCGCGGCTGCGCGCCGGAACCCCCGTGACGGTCGGGATCATCGCGGTCTGCGCGGTGCTCGGCATGCTCACGTTGCTCTGGCGGCAGAGCATGGGGACGACGCAAGCGCTCGTGGCGCTCGGCGCGACGAGCGGGCACGCGGTGAAGAGCGGCGACGTGTGGCGCATCTTCGCCTCGGCGTTCCTCCACGCGAGCCCGATGCATTTCTTGATGAACATGGTCGCGCTCTGGAGCCTCGGTGTGATGCTCGAGCCGATCCTCGGTTCGCGGCGTTTCCTCGTGCTCTACGGCCTCTCCGGCCTCGGCGGCGCGCTCGCCACGACGCTGCTCGGCAGCGGGCAGTGGAGCGTCGGCGCGTCGGGCGCGATCTGGGGCCTCATGACGGCGGTGCTCGCGATCGTCCTCTTCCCGCGCGGCGTCTTGCCGCCGCTCTTCATCACGCGGCTCAAGCAAGGCGCGTGGCGGCCGCTCGTGCCGAACATCCTCATCAGCTTCTTCCCCGGCGTGGATTACCTCGCGCATTTCGGAGGCGGCATCGTGGGCTTTCTGGTCACGGCGCTGCTGCTCGGCCGCGGGCTCAAGCCCGTCGAGGAGCGCATCGACGAAGGCGACGTGGAGCCCCGCCCGCGCCCGTTGCTCTCGCTCGCCTCGATGATCGTGGGCGCGGCGATGCTCGCCTCGATCGGCGCGGGCGTGGCGCTCGGCGGACCGTGGGCGATGAACAAGCCGCCCGCGATGACCCGCACGACGCTGCCGGGCCTGGGTTTGTCCGTGGAGATGCCCGCGCCGCTCGCGAAGATGGCCGGGAAGGAAGACCGCGACGGCCTTCAGGTGCTCACGTTCGGCGACATCGACGCGTCTCCCGTGCTCGTTGAAATCATCGCGGTGGACCTGGAGCCGGCGCCGCTCGCCGAGCAGCTCGACGCGTTCGTCGAGGAGATGCGCGTCGCGGCGGACAAGACCGCGCCCGACAAGGCGGTGCGCCTCGACAAGGCGCGGATCGAGACCGTGGGCGCGCGGAAGGCCGTGCTCGTCGAGCACGAGATGCCGATCGGCGACGAGTCGTTCATGCTGCGCACGTACTTCGTCGTCGTGGGCTCACGCGAGCTCATCGTGCGCGGGTACGCGCGCAAAGGCCGGCGGCCCGAGGGGTGGAAGGCGATCGAGGAGAAGGTCGTGGCGTCGTTCGAGGAGCGCTGAGGGGCTTCAGGGTCCCACGAATTTCGGATCCTCGATCGCCTCGGCGCTGCACTCGCTCGGCGCCGTCACCGGGTTGCATCGCGACGGCGCGCCGTCTGGGATCTCGACCCAGTACTCGGCCGCCGGGACCTTCGCGGGGAAGTCCGTCGAGATGAACTGCGCGCCGCTCGCGATCGCGGCTTCTCGCTCGACCGTGCTGCCCGTCTCGATCACCGCGCCTGGGTCCCCGTCGGCGCGCGTGCGCACGAGCATGTTCGCGGCGAGCGCCTCGGCGATGGCGGACGCCTCGCCGAGGGGGTTGTTGAGGATCGCGATCGCCGCCCACGGATCCGCGGGGGAGGCGTTCGCGAAGAGGATCCGGCCCGCGAGGCTCGTATGGTTTTTCGTGTACGCTCGCCGCGCATCACCTGCGTCGTCCAGCGTGAAGAGCACGTGCCCGCGGACCTCTCCGAGCGTCGGCCAGCCCTTGGAGAGGACCGCTTCCCGCAGCGTGGCCGCGTCGCCCTGGACCTCGTCCGGCACGAGGATCCGATCGTCCGGCCAAACGCGGAGGATCTCCTCGTGCAAGGCGGCGAAATACGTCTCCGCCCCGGCCTCGTCGGCCGGCACGGCGTCCTTGATCTCGAATTGCACGACGATCGGGTGGTGCGCCCGATGCGCGTCGGACCAGTCTTTCAAGACCCGCAGGCAATCCGTGAGCTTCCTGCACGTCGTCTGCTCGTCGAGGACCGGCAGGTGATACACCTCGAACGCTTCGAGATCGAAGTTGTACCGCAGATCCAGCTCGACGTGCCGTACGCCCTGCGCGCCGAGCTGCACGTCGAGCGGCGCGTGCGTGTAGCGCCACTCGCCGACGGTGTTGCCTTCGGTCTCGATGTGGTAGCTGTTGTGCGTCGATTTCGTCTGCAGGTGATGCAGCCTGAGCACGTCGTCGAGCGGATAATCGAACTTCGGCGGCGGATCCGGGGGTTTGACCTCCGCGGGATCCCCCCCGCCGCCGCACCCGACGAGCGCGGCGGCGAGGACGAGGCCCAGCGCCGCCCGAAAGCGGAGAGACATCGGAGACACCTTTTGGCTCAAGGTCCGTAGGCGAAATAGGTAGCGCTCGCGGCCCAGTTCCCGCCCGACGCGACCGTGTTGATCACCCACTGGAACGAATGCGACCCGGGTTTTCCGAGCTCGGGTGTCTCCCACACCTTCGGCGCCGTCATGCTCCCCGGGCACCAGTTCGCCCGCGGGGCCTTCACGCTCGAAATGGCGCCGCAGGGGTTTTCAAGGCAATACGTAAAACTGTTTCCGCTCGGCCAGGTGTGCGTTGTCTCCGTACAGAGCTCCTTGCAGTCCGTCCGCCAGGGCTTCCACGTGTCGATCACCGCGCCGTCGATCGAGACCGTATGCGTGCGATTGCAGAACTCCTCGGCGGGCCCGATGCAACCCGACCCGGCGCTGCCGCCTCCGTGCCCGCTCGTGCGGAACTCCATCTTGCCCGCCACTGCGCCCTCGGGCGCCTCGAAATTGAGCGCGCCCGGCCCCTCCACCGTCGTCTGCGAGCCGTAATAGAGCGATTTGACCGCGAGCACGTTCCGCGGCGGCGCGCCCGGCACCATTTCGAGCTTCGCCGTCACGTTCCAGCCGCCGTTCGACCCCGAGACCATGCCCGCGCCGTCCGAATAGGTCGTGATGTGCGCGCGCATCCGGTGCGCGCCCGGCAGGCCGTTCGCCACGTCCGTGACGTCGATTTCGAGGTGCAGCGGCCCGCCGAACGGCGTGATCGCGTGCATCAGCTCGAGCCCCGGCGGCTCCGTCGCCGGATCCATCGGATCATCGAGCGAGATGTCGAAATTGCGATCGAACGCGTCGCAATCGGCCGGCCAGTTCTGCCCGGCGGGCGGCGGGTTGTCGACCCACTTGTCGAACGGATAACAGGTGCTCGCGAGGTCGACGACGAGCTTCGCGCTCGCGAACGGGCCGTCCTTGAAATCGATGTCCGTGAACACCGTCTGGAAATTCGGCTGGTTTCCGTCGCTCGTGATGCGCGTGTCGTCGAATGCGGCGATCGTGTACGGATCCGCGTAGGAGGGGCCTCCGCCGCCGCCCTGGCCGCCGCCGCCGCCGCTGCCGCCCGAGCCGCCGCTCGCGCCTTGCCCGCCAGCGCCGCCCTGGCTGCCCGAGCCATCCCCGCACCCCACAAGCAAAAGCGCGCCAAGCAAAGCAGCCCAGCCCACGCGCACGGACGGCACGTTCCTCATCAAACACCTCCACGGGCGAGCGTACCGCAAGGTCGAACCCGGCCGCCAGACACAATCCCCCCTCCCCCATCTGCGCTGCCGGCGCTAAAGAGCCGGGCCGATGAAAATCATCAAGGTCCAGGACGACAGACAACGCCGTCATATTTTCACAGCACCGCCGAGGCGCGTCGTCTCGCTCGTCCCGAGCGATACCTACTCGGTCATCCGGCTCGGCGCCAAAGACCGCCTGGTCGGGAGAACCCGCTTTTGCATCGCGCCCGAGGGCGAAGTCGAGACGATCGAGGACGTCGGCGGCACGAAAGACGTCGACGTCGACAAGCTCCTCGCGCTCGAACCCGACCTCGTGATCGCGAACCAGGAAGAGAACACCCGCTCGCAGATCGAGCGCCTCGATGCGGCCGGCGTCGCCGTCTTCGTCTCGTTCCCGAGGCGCGTCGCCGACGGAATCGCGCACCTCGCTCGCCTCGCCCTCGCGCTCGGCCTCGAACGCGACGACACGGCCCGCGCGCTCCTCGCATCGGCCTACCACGCGCACCGCGAAGCCGAGAAGCACCGCGGCGAGCGCGTCCCCGTCCGCGCGTTCGTCCCCATCTGGATGGATCCGCTCATGACCGTGCACGAGGAGACGTTCATCTCCGACATGATGGATCTCGTTGGTGCGCAAAATATCTTCTCGGACCGGCGGCGCCGCTACCCGCTCGCGGCGGATCTCGGCAAAGCCGCGCCGCTCCCGCCCGAACGCGTGGGCAGCCGGGACACGCGATATCCACGGGTCACGCTGGACGAGGTCGTCGCGCGGCAGCCCGAGGTGGTCCTCTTGCCCGACGAGCCGCATGCGTTCACGGAGGCCGACGCCGACGTCTTCCGCAAGCTCGACATCCCCGCCGCGAAGACGGGCCGCGTGCTCCTCTGCAACGGCAAGGACCTCATGTGGTACGGCGCGCGCAGCGTCGAGGGCTTCGATCGGCTCAGGCGTCTGGTGAACAGCGACGAATTGGAGTAGGAAGCGCCCCATGACTTGGAATCGGGAAACCGTCCACGAAGAGCTGCTCAAGGTGTTCCGTCAGCACAAGCAGACCGAGGTCGAGGTGAGCGAGACGAGCCACATCGTCGCCGACCTCGGCATCGATTCGCTTGGCGTCATGGAGGTGCTCGCGGACCTCGAAGACACCTTCAAGCTCACGATCCCCGACGAGGCGCTTCGCGAGATCAACACGATCGGCGACGTCGCGACCGCGGTCCTCACGCGCCTCGAGGGCGACGGAAGGCTCCAAGGATGAGCGCGCCTCCGCCCCGCACCGTCGCGCAGGCCATCGAGGACGCGGCGGCGAGCGGCAGCAGCACGGGGTACCGTTTCCTCGAAGAGTCGCCCGACGTCGCGCCCTTCCACTCGTACGTCGACGTGGAACGGATGAGCGCTCGTTTCGGCGGCGCGATGCAGGCGATGGGCCTGCGCAAAGGCGATCGCATCGCGCTGATCCTCCCCGACAACGCTGATTTCGTGTTCGCGTTCCTCGGCGCCGTGCGGGCGGGCATCATCCCGGTGCCGATCTACCCGCCCACGGGCCTCGGCAAGCTCTCGGGTTACCTCGAAAACACGCTGCACATCGTGGCGAAGAGCGGCGCGCGTGTGCTGCTCACGAGCAGCGAGATCAAGAAGATCCTCGGCACGATCCAGGCCCAGGCACCCGGGCTCGAAAAGGTCGTGGCGGTCGAGGGCGTGCGCACGGCGAGCGACAAACTACGGCCCGAGAAGATCGACCTCGACGACGTCTGCTTCCTGCAGTTCACGAGCGGTTCGACCGCGCGGCCGAAGGGCGTGACGCTCACGCACCGAAACCTCGCCGCGAACGTGCACGCGATCATGCCCGTGGGCCTGAGCATCAAAGACGGCGTCGATCACGGCGTTTCGTGGCTGCCGCTCTACCACGACATGGGGCTCATCGGCTTCGTGATCGCGCCGATCTACCACCGCAACCAGATCACCTTCCTGCCGCCGCTGCTCTTCCTGAAGCGCCCGGCGCGCTGGCTCGAGTCGATCTCGAAGTACAAGGGCTCGATCTCGTTCGGCCCCAATTTCGCCTACGCGCTCGCGGTGAAGCGCATCAAGGAGAGCGAGATGGAGGGGCTCGATTTGTCGAGCTGGCGCATCGCGGGGTGCGGCGCCGAGCCCATCCGCGCCGACAACCTCCGCGCCTTCGCGGAGAAGTTTTCCCGCATCGGCTTCGACGAGCGCGCGTTCGTGTGCTGCTACGGCATGGCCGAGTCGACGCTCGCGGTCTCGTTCAGCAAGATCTGGACAGGCGTGCGGGCCGACGTCGTCGACGGCGAGACGCTCTGGGCGAAGGGCCACGCCGAACCCGCGGCGGAAGGCTCGCCGCGCGCCTCGGGCATCGTCGAGTGCGGCGCGGCCTTCGAGGAGCACGAAATCAAGACGTTCGCGCCCGACGACACGGAGAGCGCGCGCCCCTTGCCCGAGCGCGAGGTCGGCGAGCTGCGCATCCGCGGGCCGAGCGTGATGCAAGGCT
Source organism: Polyangium sorediatum (assembly GCF_029946465.1). Classification (NCBI taxonomy): domain Bacteria; kingdom Pseudomonadati; phylum Myxococcota; order Polyangiales; family Polyangiaceae; genus Polyangium; species Polyangium sorediatum. The sequence continues at coordinate 349,400 of NZ_JARZHI010000001.1, read as the reverse complement.
ACTGGAACGATCCGGAGGTCACGAAGCGCTCGTTCGCGGGTGGTTTCTTGCGCACGGGCGACCTCGGGTACATCGCGGAGGGGAAGGTCTACATCTGCGGGCGCTCGAAGGAGGTCGTGATCGTCAACGGCCGCAACTACTACCCGCAGGACATCGAGTGGGAGGCGAGCCAGGTCGAGGGCGTGCGCAAGGGCAACGTCATTGCGTTCGGCACGATGAAGGGCCCCTCCGATCGCGAGCGCGTGGTCATCGCGTTCGAGACGGGCGAGAAGGACGAGGCCACGAAGAAGCGGCTCGAAGCCGACGTGCGCAAGGCCGTGCAGCAGACCGTGGGCCTGACCGTCGACGACGTCGTGCCGCTCGCGCCGGGCGTCTTGCCGAAGACGTCGAGCGGCAAGCTCCAGCGCGCGAGGACCCGCGAGCTGTACGAATCCGGAGAGCTCCTCGGAAGGACGAGCGCGCGCGAGGTGGACAAACTCGACCTCGTGAAAGAGATCGCGAAGAGCCAGATCGGATACTTCCGGCACCGGCTCTTCGGGAAGAGCGACGAATGAAGAAGACCTACAAGGGGAGCTGCCACTGCGGCGCGGTCCGCTTCGAGGCGGACATCGACCTCTCGGCGGGCACGGGTCGGTGCAATTGCACGTATTGCGCGAAGATCCGGTGGTGGGGCACGATGGCGAAGCCCGACGCGTTCCGGCTGCTCACGGACGAATCGTCGCTCGCCGATTATCAGTTCGGCTCGAAGAGCATGCACCACCGCTTCTGCAAGACGTGCGGCGTGGCGCCGTTCGGGCCCGGATCGATGGAGCAGCTCGGCGGCGCGTTCTACGCGATCAACGTGGCCTGCCTCGACGACGTCGACCCGGAGGAGCTCGCCGCGGCCCCGATCCAGTATTACGACGGGCGAAACAACAACTGGTGGAACCCGCCCGCCGTCACGAAATACCTTTAGAACCCCGCCTCCACCGAGAGCTGCGGAATCGTGATCGGCCCGAGCAGCCGCGGCTGACAGATCCCGCGGGCGCACGTCACGTCGAAGACCTCTTTGCTCAACGTCGCATTCTGCATGTCGAGCACGAGCGAGACGAACCCCGTCTCGCCGACCTTCCACCGCCGCGACACCCGCACATCGAGCCGATAAAAAGGCCGGACCCGCGGCGGATTCTCCATGACGGCCCCGCTGCCCGCCTCCTGCGCGGGAAACCCGCTGTAAAACACGTGCCGCACGCCCGCCTTCCAGCCCTTGCCGAGGTCGTACATCAAGGCCACGTGCGCGACGTGTGTCCGATCGACCGCCGAGGGCGTCGTGAGGCCACTCTTCGACGTGCGGGTCGACCGGGAAAGCGTGTACGAGGCGAGGAAGAGCAGATCCTTGCGTAATGCGCCGCGCGCGGAGAGCTCGAGCCCATACGCGTCGCCCGTGCTGCGCGAGAGGAAGCGGGCGGTGCCGAGGTTCGTGCCACGATCGGAGCCGATCGGGTCCGTCAGGTTGAACGTCACCTGACGGAAGAGCGACCCGCTGATTTCGACCGGAATGGGCGAGAGCTTGACCTCGGCGCCGAAGCTCGATTGCAAGGCCCGCTGGAGGCCACCCGTGATGGCCCCGATCTGCAGCGCCGGCAAGGGCGCGAAGCCGGGGAGCTGCGAGGCCACGCCAAACGAGAGGACGATCCGCACGCGCTCGGAAACCCCGAACCGGCCCGTGATCTTCGGGTCGATCGCGAGCGCCGTGTTCCCCATCGACGTGTAATGGTCGACGCGCAGGCCGGGCGTGATCGTCGCCCGATCCGAGAGGACCACGAGCGCGTCCGCCCACGCGCCGACGGCCGTGTCCCAGCGGCTCGGAAAAAGCGCGCGGAACGCCTCGTCGAGCTCGCCGAGCGGCCCCGAGGCGCATTCTTCGAGGGCGATGTCGCACGGCTCCTTGTGCACGATGTCGTACCGATCGACCATCAGATCGAGCCCGCCACGGAGGAGCGCCTTTCCCCCGCCGATCGGCTTCGAGCCGCGCAGGCGCGCCCCGATCTTCCAGTTGGTCGCGCTCTCCGCGCCGACCTGCCTCGACCGATCGAGGCCGAGCATCACCGCCGCGCGCAGCTTCGCCCCCGAATCGAATTCATGATCGTACCGGAAATCCAGCCGATGGAAATCCGCGTCGAGCAGGACGTCTTTCTCCCCGCTCGCGTCGCCCGTCGTCGTCGTCGCCAGATAATCCCACGCCCCGAACGCGAGCGCCGTGAGCCGGCCTCGCTCCCCGACGCGGCGGCTCACGCGGGCCTGGTAATCGCCGTACCCGAACTCGACGTTGTCGATCAGCGCGGCAAGAATATGCCCGCCAAACGCATAATGCCCGCCGACGAGGACCGTGGTCTTGTCGCCGATCGGCCCCTCGACCACGCCGCCCACGTCCACGAACCGGAATGCGCCCTCGCCCTTCCATTCATTCGGAAACGGCGCCGCCTCGGCCTCGACCGCCGCGCCCGCGAGACGGCCGATGTCGGCCGGATACGGGCCCATGTGCAGCGTCACGCGTGAGACGAGCGGCGCTGGAATCACGCTCGGCCCCGCGCCCACGTGAAAGAGCAGAGGCACGCGCACGCCGTCGTAGAAAAACCCGATGTTGCCGGGCGGCGCGCCGCGAATGTAATAATAGGGCAATCCGCTCGCCGTCGGCGTCACGCCCGGCTGCACCTCGATCGCGCGGTACGGATCGCCGAGCACGCCCGGCATCTCCCGGATGTCCCGGCGCTTGAGCGAGACCGACCCAGCCGGCGCCTTGTCGCCCTCGACGGTCACCTCGATCGGCTGCGGCGGAGGCGGCTCCGGGGGCGGCTCGGGCGAAGGCTCCGCAGGCGCGGGCTCCGCGGGCACGAGCGCGGGCGCTTCCGGCGGCGCAGGCTCCGCGGACGGGGGTGCTTCCGCGCGCGCAGGCGCGGCGGCGAGAGACGTGGCGAGCGCGAGGCCGAGCCCGGCGCGCCGGAGAGCTTCACCCATCAAACATCCGAAAGGCCGGCCGCCTCCATCACGTCGATCGCCGCGGCCAGCGTCTTGTCTCCGCGCATCACGTGGCGCAGCTCGTCGGGCCCCTGCTCCCGCAGATGCGTGCCCTTCGCCGCATGCCGACCGAGCACCTCCGTGAGCCCATGCAGCAGCGGATGGCGGTTCAGATCCGCCGCGAGGTCCCCCTCGTGCAGCGCGGGTTCGAGCAGCCGCGCGATCTGCTTCTCCGACCAGCCGAGGCTCTTCTGCGCGTCCACCACGACGACGCGGAGCTGCGCCCAGAAGAGCCGCTCGGCCCGCTCGGCCGCGGGCCCGAGCAGCGACTCGGCGCGCGTGCGGATCGCCGCGCTCTCGTCCTTCGAGGCGCGGCGCATCTCCTTGTAGACCTCGCTCACGAGGCCGAGCAGGTGCGGGTTCGGTCGATCCGCCGTGAGCATGTGCCGCTCGGCGCGCTCGAACGCTTCGAGCAACGCCGCCTCGGTCCGGTCCCAGCGCCGCTGCGCGATCTTGAGTCGCGCCGAGGAGCAGAGCGCCGTGACCATGTCGTGCTCGGCGAGCGCCTTCGTGTCGGCCGTCGCCTCGGGATCTTCGAAGACGGGCTCGAGCCACGTGCCGAGGCGCCCCACGAGCGCGTCCATCTCCTCCTTCGGATCCCCCGCGACCATGCACAGCGCGACGCGCAGAAACATGGCCTGCCGCGCCTCGGCGTCGCGATCCGTACGGTTCTCGCAGAGCAGGGGGATGGCGGCTTCGAGCTCGGCGGAGGCCTCCTCTTGCCGGCCGCGATCGAGCTCGGCGCGTGCGAGATCGAAGTGCAGCGACCCGAGCCGATCCTTCGGATACGTCGGCTGCCGCTCGGCGCTGGCGATGGCGAGGCGCTGGTAGCGCGCCGACATGCCGGCGTTGTTGTCGAGCGCGTAGGCGAGGGCGGCGATGCGCGCGGCCTCGACGTACCGCGGATGCTCTCGGCCGAGTTCGTGCGCGATCTCCATCGCCTTCTCGGAGGCAACGACGGCCTCCCCGAGGAGCTTGGCCTCCAGGTAGGAGCGGACCGCGGAGATGGCGCTGCTCAGCCGACTTTCGACGTCGCTCATGGCGGGGCGGATTGCATCACGTGAGGGGGCGACGCGCAACGCGGTCGCAGGATCTTGGACGCCCGGACGGAAGGCAGAGCCCCGGGGGGGCGGGGGGCGGCGGGGACGGAGGCTCCTGTCCACGGGAGCGGTCACGGGATGTTCAGAGGGTCGAACCCGAGGCTCTCCTCGTCGAGGAAGTGGAGCTTGCCCCTCGCGCTGCTTTGCAGGGACCGGAGCTCCAGGGCGATCATCTGGAGGCCCCATTGTAGCGATTGCACGGCATCCACGGCGGAAAAAGCGTGCTCCATGCGACGCTGCCCGGGACCGATGATCTCGAAGGGGAGGACCCATTTCGAGGCGTCCTTTTCTTCGGGCGCCCCGACGCGGAGCCATACCTTTTCCGATGGCCGGGCGTCGTCGAACACGAATTCGTATTCACGTTCAGCGATGACTAGCATCGTTTTTCCTGCTCGCAGTCGACGATGCACTTGGCGTACGCCGGATCACGCCCTCGGGACGCCGCCGACCAGATTGAATACCATTCGATGCAGCTCCGCGACGATATGCGCTCGCTCCTCGTCGGTCGCCCGGAATCCTCGAAACACCTTGCGTCCACCCTTCCCGGGCATCACCTCCTCGGTCACGTAAATGCGGCCGTCGCTGCCAATCCCGAGAAGCACCTCGGTGCCCCACAGGAGCAGCGCCGCCCTGCCGCGAGCGGCCAATTCACGCGGACGAAGCGCGTAGCCGACGAAGATCTCGCGCCCGACGTACGAGGCTGGTTTTTCCTCGGGAAGGGCAATGAAGAGCCCGCCGTCGCTCGCGAGCATGATTTCCGTCGGGAGGCGCGGGTCGGGTTCTGGAAGGGGTCGCGTTTTCATGGGACCTGACGAATGACCACGCCTGGACGACGGCGTCGGACGGCGTGCTCGCCCAGAAAAGAGCAAGCCAACCCGGCGCCGCCGTCCAGGCGTGGTTTCTCCGAACAACAGCAAAGCGCGCTGCAGCCCGAAACGGTCCGCGCGCACGCCGCTCGCTACGTACTGCACCCGAGGCGCGCAAATCCGTCGCGCGTCGTGACGGGTCACGGTGTTTTTTCGGATCGAGGCCCGCGGCGCCTGCGCGCCCTACGGGTGGAGGCTCTGGAGCTCGCGACAGAAGACGTTGCCGGGACCGGCCATGCGGCACGCCTCGGCAACGCTCTTCTTGTCGCCGCGGTCGTGGGCGATCGCGGCGGCGCGCCCGAGCGAGCGCGGCCCTGCGTTCTTGTACGTGTCGTCCGCCGGGCACGGGAGCGCGCGCGGCGGCGGCGGGGACGGGGGGCAGAAGGGCGGCGGCTCGACCGTCGGACGCGGCTGCATGAGCTCGGTCACGACCGGCACCACGCCACCGGGCCGGAGGTCGGGCACCACGAGCGCGAGGTGGTTCGCCCAGGGCGCGTCCCTCCGCGAGAGCAGAAAAAGGAGAAGAGCGACGACGCCGGCCGCGACCGCGAAACGGCGCGCCCATGGCCCCCATGTGTCCGTGGTGGGCCTTGCAGGCGGAACGGGGACCGGGAGGGAGGTCGAGACGGGCGTCGGCCGCGCGCCTTGCGTGTCGTCCTCGACCTCCGCGCCACCAGACCTCTCCATGAGGAACGGCAGCACCACGCCCCGCCGCGCGTCCTCGACGCCGACGCGCTGGAGCGCCTCGCGCATCTTCTTGTTGACCCGCCGCAAGGCCGCGTCGACGGCGTCCGCCGTTCGGCCGAACGAGGTGGCGATTTCGCGAATCGAAAGCTCGTCGAAGAACCGCGCCGCGACCATCTCCCGCTCCTGCGTGGGCAGAGAATCGAGGATCTGGTAGAGGAGCGAATCCGTCTCTTGTATCGAGGCTTCGCGCTCCGGGGTCGACGGGGCGGCATCGTCCTCGTGGGGGAGCTGCGCGAACTGCTCGCGTACCCTGGCGCGCTTCTGGTAGGCGTAGGCCACCGTGCGCATCTGGTAATGCACCCAGCCCCCGATTTCCTTGGCAGGGTCATATTCCTCGCGCTTCTTCCAGCAAGAGAGGAGCGTCTCCTGCACGAGGTCGGGCACATCGGCAGCGGGGAACCGGCGTGAGAGCCAAGCTTGCAGCTTGATCCGTTGCGACTCCAGAGCTCTCGTGAATTCGCGTTCGTCCATGGCGACCTCGCTCAAACCAGACAACAAAGGGTGCGGGGCCCTGCGAGCGCGACATCTCCCTCGACGTCACCGCCCGCAGGAGCGCAGGACCCGGCGTGATACACGGGCGGAGCGGCCGTCTTCGCGCCGAGCGCGCGGCCCTTGGAAGCGACGTCGTGGCAGGTCGGACCATCCGACCCTGCGCTGGCAATCCAAGGAGACGTGGTGCAGGCCGCATCGGCGAAGAGGGAGATCTCCGAGGAACACGAGCTGCCCTCGGGCGCGCCACAGGTGCAGGCCGTGCAGGTGCGTTCGTCCTTGAATTCTTCGTAAAGGACGAACTGCTCCACGTACCCTTCGGCTGGGCAAGCGTGCAGGCCCGTCAGATACACGCACTGCCGAAAGTCGGCGGATGGCTTGGGGGCGCAATGCTCGTCAGGCGCGCATTTGCCATACGCGCTGCCCTCGCACACGCGCGCCATGCGGCTCCAAGAGGGTTTGGGCGGGGCCATCGTGGTCGCGCCCGTCTTGTCGAGGGCGGCGCAGCCGATGTCTTCTTTGCCGAGCGGCCCGATCGTCACGGATTGCACGCAGGGTGTTCCCGCGCCGCAAGAGAGGTCCGCGGCGATGGCATGGTCCGCGGCGCAGGTGCCATCCCACGCCGCGGGGGGATCATTCGGCGTCGCGGCGGTGCCTTCGGGCGGCGTGCAGGGAGCGGCGTGGGCGGTGATCGTCTCGGGGAGGGAACAGGTGCCGTCCGAGGGACCGCAGGAGCACGGGCCGCAGTGTTTGGGTGGAATGACGAGGTCCGTGTACCAGACGAATTGCTCGACGGGCGCGTTGTCGGGGCAATCCGGCGCGGTGCCGTCGTTCGGGCCGATCCAGACGAGGACGGGGTAGGAGCTGTCGCCGGGGTGGAAGGGCACGCAGTCGCCGTCACAGGTAAAATCGCAGTTGCTGCTACTCGGGCCTGCGTCCTCTTTCTCGCCGCCATCGGTGCCGGCGTCGGGGGTGCTACCCCCTTCACCCCCCTCGCCGTCGGGGGGGACGATGACCTCGATGACACCTTCCCCTTGCCCACAAGCGCTCGCCACCACGCAGGCGGCAAACACGAGAACCGCACCCAGCTTGACCAGCACATGCCGATCCTTGTGCATCTCTGATACTCCTCATTCGATAAAAGAAACTGCAACGCCGAGCCCCAGCGCGACGCGCATGTATGGCGATCGCCAGTGGGTCACGATGTCCGTGGAGCCGCCGTCGAGCGGGCCCCGGATCGTGATGGCCCTTAGCTGCCCGCTCACATCCCCGTAGCCGAACAGCGTAAAGCGCGACGAGAGCGGGTACCTACCCACAACCCGCCCGCCAAATCCCATCGAGAAGCCGTCCGATGCGCTGACCACGATGGGCGGCGGCGCATCGAGACCGATGATCGAGGCGTTGATCGCGCCGCAGACGTCGAGGAATCGGACGCCGACGCAGGGGAGGAAGCCCACGGTGAAGAGCGACGCGCGGGCATCCTTCAGCTCTGGATCCCCGACCCCGGCGACCGGGGTGATCACGCCCCGAAGATCCATGCCAAACGCGAGGTTCTTCCACCGAATGCCCAGCAGGCCCCCACCTCCGATGGCGACCTGCGGCATTCCGTAGGGCATGACCGTGGCACCCAGGGCCATCTCGATCTGAAAAGGCAGCTTGTCCGTTTCCTCGGCCGGCGCCCGCTGCACCCACCTCGGCGCCGTCCCCTCCCACGGCGTCAGCGGCGCCTCCGACGGCTCCCCCGCCATCGCATCCAGGAACGCCGCCGGCATCTCCATCCGCAGCTCGGGGCGCTCCACCTCGAACCGGGGCGGCGAAAGGAGCCACGGCGGCGGCTCCTCCCCCTGCCAACCGCCCGGGCCAAACCGGATCCGGATCAGGGTCGCCGCATCATAAAGGAGCTCCCGGCAGTCCGGGCTCGTGACGACCCGCCGCCACTCCCCCTCCCCCGTCGGGTTTGGCGCGGAAAGCTCGGCCTCGATCCCCTTGCCGTTCGTCCGGGTCTCCACCCGCAGCGTGGCCGCCGCGTCCGCTCGAACGAGCAGATATCCGAACTCGCCCGCGAGGATCAGGGCAAACTCGTCCGCGTTCGGACAACCGCGCCCCGGGAGGTGGACCTGGTACTCCAGCCCGAACGCAATCTGCGGCGGCGCCTCGGCGGCGACGTTGCCCGAGAGCGTCAGGGCGGCGCATGCAACGGCGACGGCAACCCGGTTGATCATGACGAACCCCAAGATACCCGGAAAGAAGGGTGATCCGCAAGGGGGGTTCGTCCAACGGGAACCGACGCGGAGCCGTGCCGCCCGTCTGGGCTCGAACGACAACGGCTCCGCGCCAGCTTCCGAGACGCGTCTTACCGCGGACAAACTTGGTTGTCAAGCCCGGGGACAAACGTTTCCGTCGGGTCCCACAAAAAAGAGCCGGCGCGAGGCCCTGCCACCTGGCCACCCGCCAACACGACCCCGCGCCGGCCTCGCCCCCCTACCGCGGACAAACGCGACGGTCAAGCCCGAGGACAAACATTTTCGTCTTGCCCACGCGCGGGTGGTGTAGGGTTCGGCGTACGAGAAGAGGGGAGCACGTCATGAAGCGCCGTCGAGCATTGGCCGCCCTCGTCGCCATCGCCATCGCCATCGTCGTCACCGTGGGGCTGATGACCCGCCGGGCGGAGTCGGAGATGCTCCAAGCAACCACCTGCGAGACCGACCTCCGCGTCGTCTTCGAGATGTGCGAGCGAGGCCGGACGAATGGCCCCTGCGAGCACGTGTCCAAAGCGTTCGAGGAGGCGTGTCAGGCCGGCTGCGTGGCGGGCGTCTGCCCGGAGCAGACGAGGTGCACGGGCGGGGATCCCGTGTGGTGTGCGTCGTGCACCGATATGCGGGGCGCTCTCTTCTGGAGCAACCTCTTCAGCACCGCGGCCTGGTGCGATGGGGAGCTCGGCGTGGGATACGCCGAGGTCGACCCGGAGGTCTGGGATGCGTGCTTGAAAGAGGCGGTCGGGCGGCAATGCCCGGAGATCAGGGGTACGGATTGGTTCGCGCGGATGCGGGAGCGAAAGGAGTGACCGGCAGTTCAAGGGAACCGACGCGGAGCCGTGTCGCGAATGTGGGAGTGGTGCAACAGCGGCTCCGCGCCAGCTTCCGAGGGTGGTCCTATCGCGGGCAAACTCCGTTGTCAAGCACCGCGACAAACGTTTTCGTTCGAGTTCGAGCGCGAGGACAAACGTTCGTCCCGTCCGCCCGACGGGTGGTGGAGGGGTCGGTGTCCTGAGGAAGAGGGGAGCACGTCATGAAGCGCCTCCACAGGTTGGCCGTCGCTGTCGCTGTCGCTCTCATGCTCACGCCGGGGATGGGGGCGTCTGGGAGGAAGACGGTGGTTCCGAGGGAGGAGCTTTGGGAAGGGGATGGCCTCTCGTCCCTGGACGAGGCCGCATGCGTGGACGAGGGTCCGGTCGGGTGCGCGCCCTGCGACGACATGCATGGGGCGGCGTTCTGGTACACGCTCGACATGGCCACCATGCGCTGCGATTCCAGAACGCTCGCCAACCTTGATGAACCCTTCGACCTGGAAGCGTTCGCGGCATGTGATTGGGCCAAGGTGGAGCACCTCTGCCCCGCGCTCGTCGATACGGACTGGGACGAGCGGGTCCGCGCTGCCTTCGATCCGCGGTCCTATGACCTCCCCGCGCGGCCTGCATCACCCACGCGTCGCGCGCTGGGCGCGAAGTGAGCGACCAGCGGCGCGTTACTTGGCCGAGCCGGCCTCCTCCTGAAGAAGGTCGTCGAATGCTTTTTGTATCTGCTGCTCGCGCCATGCAGGGTACGCGGGGCATCGCTCCGTCATGACCGCATCCCTGCAATCGCGCCAGGCCCGGAACTCGTGCGAATCCCATTCGCCGTTGCCGTCCTGATCACCCATCAGGTGATCGCAGCGATCCGCGGAGATGTTGCTGTTGCGCCAGAAGGTGGCGCCGCTCGGATCCTCGCAGGGGGTTCCGCACCATATCGGATCGAGCTCGGTGCAGGTGATTTGCTCTGGGCAGAGGTACATCACACAGCCTGCCTGGCAGGCGGCCCTGTCCTCATCTTCGACAGAGATGCCGCACGGCCAGTGGGCTCGGCTCTCGCACCAATCGAAGATGAACCCGAGTTCCGTCTTGCAAGACTCTGCGCTTGGCGGACGCCTGTCGTCCGCGCGCGGCCCCAAGCCGAGATTCAAGATGGCGACGGCGGCGATGACGATGAGCGCGGCTCCATGACGTTTCATGTGATGCTCCCTCCCGTCGCGCGCGGAGTGGACCCTACACCACCGGGTCCGCGAACGCGAGCGGCCCGTCGCGTGTCCCTGAGCGCCGACGACCTCTTCGACCCGCCACGCCCAATCGACACCCACGCGCGGCGCATTCGCCGCTCCCCCCGACGTTCGCATCGCCCTGCCCAACCCCCTCCTCCCCCTCCCCCGACGCAATCGTCGACCCGCCCAGCATCCTCGTCCCCTCCCCCCCAACGCAATCGCCGCCCGCCCCCTCGACCTCGTCGACGCCACCCACGCAATCGTCGACCTCCCTCGACGACCTCACCGACAACCCCCACGCGATCGTCGACCTCCCCCGACGACATCGTCGACCCAGCCCGACGACTTCGTCGACCTCCCCCGACGATCCCGTCGTCGAATTCGTGCTGAATCACGCCCGCCCCTCGACGACGCAATCCCCCTGGTTACGTTCCCCGTTCTCCCGCAACCCTTGCAAAAGAGGTATCGCGATGTCCCATGTAGCTGCAAAGCCGTATCCCGGTCCGTTCGAGTTCTCCCTCAAGGATTGCGAGGCCGACCTCGTCGACCTCCCTCCAGGCGCGATGAGCCACCTCCGCAGCGAGCAAGATGGCCTCACCGAGGTCTTCGCAGAGCTCGCCGCCAGCGTGCCGGCGCTCGGTGACGAAGCCGGCATCCTGCCGAAGGTCTATCAGCGCCTGCTCGATTCCAATGGCTCGATCGACAAGCTCGCCATCCACGAGGTCGTGCTCGCCAAGGCCCTCGAGGTCGTCCGGGAGTCACGGGCGAAGAAGGTGCACGAGCGCGAAAACGACATCGCCTCGATCGTCGACACCGTGAAGTCGAGGGCGCGCCGCGGCGAAGACAAAGCGCTGCTCAACGCATTCGAGAAGACGATCAAGTACAACGCGCAGATCGCCGAGAAGGCCGCGAAGACGCGTCGCAAGAACGCCGAGGCGGCCAAGGCCACGCCCACCACCGGCTGAACGATGCAAGAAGGGGGGCGGCGGCGCGTTCCCCTCCACGCGCCGCCGCCCCACCCGACCCTCCCCTACCAAGCCAGCGCGAACGTAACTGCCGGGTCGCCACGAACGATCAGGGAACGCAGGCTCGAGGGTTCCCAGACGGCGAGACAAGAGCTTATCTTTGCCCCATGCAGACTCCCCCCGATCTGCCGCGCACGTACCAGGTGCGGGCCAAAGACCGAGAACCCCTGCTCCGATGGATGGTGGATGCGCTCGCTCAGTGCGGATGTCGTATCATCCACACGAGCGGGCCGCGGTCTGCACCTTTCCGAATCTCATTCGAGCTTCCAACGGGTGAGCGCATGGGCATCATCGCTTACGCGTTCCTTGCGAACACCAGGCTCACGAAAAATCGGCCCGACGACGAGCATCGTTTCCAGGTAAAGTACGGCTCGAAGGACGGTGAACTCCATCCGCTCTGGCAGGATCCCTTCGGCCTCTACACGACGCTGTTCGTAGGTATCAACCCCGAGCGAGGGTTCTTCGTGGGCGCAGATCCCGTGCTGCACAGCCCCACCAAGTTCTTCATCTCGGTAGAGTTCAAGGAAGCCCACGCAACAGCGATCGAGCGCTTCGGTTGGCATGCGTGGGAGCGTGAACGACAGGGAGCAGACGATCCCGTCGAGATACTCGCCGGTGGCCAGCCTACCGCATTCCTCCGGTACATCCTGTTCGAGCGCGAGGCGCTCGGCGAAGACCAAGGCCATCGTCACCTCCTCGCAGATAGAAGTGACCGCCTGCTCGTTCCGCGCAATACGCGAGGCGGCGGTCAGGCCACGCGGTCTGCGGTCCCGTCGGCTGAACGCCTACACACGCTCTCTCACGAGTTCGCCATGACCGAGTCCGAGGTGCTCGACCTGATCGCGTCCACGCCCTACGTTAAAAAAGCCGTGCGGGGCTCCGTTGCGGAGGAGCACCTGGTCCGCGTTCTTGCCAGGCTCCCAGGCGCAACGGACGTACATCGCGTGCCGGGGGACGGTGAGGTCGACGTGTCCATCCGACTCGACGGCGGCCGTCCTATCGGCATCCAATGCAAAAACGTTCTACGACAGCGCTCTCGGGACGGGCTGGCTCGCCTTGACTTTCAGCGCACCCGTGCCGCGAAGGCCGATCCATGCTCGCGATACTACTCGCCGCACGACTTCGACATCGTCGCGGCATGCCTCCATGCGGTGACGGAGGAGTGGACATTCAAGTTCGCGCTCCCCAAGACGCTCGATCCGCACGCAACTTGCGTGGGCAAACTCGCGAGCAACGTACGGATCGACGACCGCTGGTCGGCCGACGTACACCAGGTTCTTCATCTCGCAGGCTAACAGGACTACCCGCCGGACGACCCGCGTGGTACTCGACCTGCCCGATGGACCGCAAACCGGTTCTCATCAGCCTCTACTCCGGTGCTGGCGGACTCGACTACGGGTTCGAGGAGGCGGGGTTTCGCACGGGCGTTGCCGTCGAGATGGATCACGACTGTTGCGACACGCTCCGCGCGAACCGCACCTTCCCGGTCATCGAGAAGAGCATCTTCGATGTGCCCACCGGCGACATGCTCGCCGCAGCTCGCACGAAGCGGGGCAAGCTGGACCTGGTGATCGGGGGTCCTCCATGTCAACCGTTCTCGAAGTCCGGATACTGGGCGCGTGGCGACACCAAGCGACTTGAGGATCCACGCGCAGGAACGCTTGGCGCCTACATGCGTGTCGTCGAGGAGGCCCTTCCCCGCGCGTTCGTGCTGGAGAACGTCGAGGGCCTTGCGTACACGGAGAAGAACGAGGGCCTCACGCTCGTGCTCGACATGATCGAGCAGATCAACCGGCGACAGAAGGTCCACTATATCCCCTCCTTCCGCGTTCTGTGCGCCGCTGATTTCGGGGTCCCGCAGCTCCGCTACCGTCTGTTTCTGATAGCCTCGCGCGAAGGACAACCTTTCTCTTTCCCATCTCCGACCCACGCCCCGAAGAACGAAACGGCACAGCAGACATCCCTCCTTGCTCTGCCGCCCTATCGGACTGCATGGGATGCGCTCGGGGATTTGCGGGTGGACCCTAGCGAGGAGCTGGAGATGAGGGGGAAGTGGGCGCGCCTGCTTCCTTCGATTCCCGAGGGAGAAAACTACCTCTGGCACACGGACCGCGGCGGCGGAATGCCACTCTTCGGTTGGCGCCGTCGCTTCTGGTCTTTTCTCCTGAAGCTCGCGAAGGACCGGCCCTCATGGACGATCCAGGCGCAGCCGGGGCCTGGCACAGGTCCATTCCACTGGGCAAACCGACGTCTCTCCATGCGCGAACTTTGCCGCCTGCAGACATTCCCGGATGACGTACACATCCAGGGGAACGACCGCGCCATTCAACGGCAGGTTGGAAACGCGGTCCCGTCGCTTCTGGCCGAGATCCTTGGTCGCGCTGTGCGGACACAACTCCTCGGCGATGCCCGAAGTCGCGAGCCGCTCCACCTGATGCCGCCGATCCGAACGCCCGTCCCACCGCCCGAACCCGTGCGTCCGGTCCCGCAGGAGTACCGCTCCCTACGCGGCGTCCACCACGCGCATCCGGGCACGGGAAAAGGCCACAGAGCCGTCGCATGGGCGGAAGAGGCGCAATAGCGCCGCCGCCCTCCTTGTCACCTCACGCCAATGCAAACGCGTGCGCCCGATGCGCGTCCCGATACGCGAGCCGCGTGATGGCCTCGCGCAGGAGGTCCTCGCGTAGCTCGTGCGCAATCACGCCATGGCCAATGCCGTTCAGAAGCGGCACATGCGGCGGCCGGCCAAAGGATCGCTCCGACAACCCGTCGAGCAGCAAGAGCCGCCCCTCCGAATCGACGTTGCCGAGCGCGTCGTGCCACAGGCGCAGCCCGAGCCGCTCGAGCAGGCGGTGGATCGACTCGCGCTCCGCCTCCGTGTTCGTCCCGTGCAGCGCGCCGAGCGTCGTGTCGAGCGCGATGCCCACCGCGAGCGCTTCGCCCTGGCGGATGCGGCGCTCCGTGTGGAGCTCGATCCGGTCGGCCGCCCACGCGCCGAACGCGAGCGGCCCCTCGGGGCCGTAGATGTCCTCGTTCGGCACCGTGGCCGCGAGGTTCGCGTGCAAGGTGGCGCTCTGCTGCAGGAGCTCCGCGACGGCGTCGCGCTCCCCCGAGACGAGCCGGTGCGCGTGCGAGACGATCCAGTCGACGAGCCCCTCGTCCCACAGGAGCGCAGCGCGTACGGCCTGGACGAGGCCGAAGACCTTTTCGCGCGTCTTCTGCGTCTCGACGAAGCGCCGGTCGCACACGACCGCGCAGGGCGCGCGGAACGTGCACAAGAAGTCCTTCGTGCCGAACGCGTTGATCGCGCTCTTCGGCAAGACCGCGGGGCCGGCCTGCGCGAGCGTCGTCGTGGGCACGCGGACGACCCGCGGCGCGCTCTGCATCGTCGACGCGGCGAAGCCCACGAGGTCGAGCAGCGACGCGCCGCCCACGACGAGCAAGATCGAGCGTCGGTCGAGCTCCAGGGCGTGGAAGTACGCCTGCAGGCGCGACGGAAGCGCCGCGTCGTCCTTCACGCGCTCGCCCCCGCCCTGAACGATCGGCGGAGCCACGAGATCCAGCGCGTCGGTGTGACACCGGGCATACCGCTCGATGTGCAAATTCAGCTCGGGCTGGGCAGCGAGCGCACCCCGGTCGACGATGGCCGCGATGCGGTGACGGACGTCGGGCTCGCGCTGGACGATGAGGTGACGCAAGTCACGGTTCATCGGCGAGAACACGTCGCTCGTGAAGCAGACCGGGTACTCGAACGGCGATGCCGAGGCTCTGACGTGGACAATCACAACGCGCTCTCCAGAGGTGAGCACGCCTGCATGCGGCGTACCGACCGGTCGAACGCGATCGTGAGCACAAACGAACAATCCCCGGGAGGCGGCGCCTACCGGGGACTGCTTTCGGGTCTCGTGTCTGTCTTGTCGGGGCGAGAGGATTTGAACCTCCGACTCCTCGGTCCCGAACCGAGTGCGCTACCAGGCTGCGCTACGCCCCGTACGCCGCGGGCTTTCGCCACCGACGTGGGGGCGGACCATGCTCGCAGCGGACGCTTCTGTCAAGTCCTGACGAGCAGAGATTTCATCCGAGGCGCCATCGCCCTGGGCGCCCTCACGTCCGCCGGGGACGTCGCCTGACTGTAAAAATCTTGAAACGCAAGTAAAAAAGTCGATCCCAGAGCGGACGGGCTCGTGTTAAAGTGCTACTGGAATCGAGACGAGACCTGGGGGCGCTCAGAGCTCCCCCCAGGCCGAACCTGCGGCGACTCCAGGGGGGGGTTCGAGGGAGAAGCCCGGCGGTCCGGGGGAACCCCTCGGGCGTCGACGTGAGCTTTTTTAACGTTTGGGGGCTGTGCCCCCAAACCCCCGGTCGATGTGGCCGCGAATAGGAGGACAAGGTGGCAATCGAGCTTCCGGCAGTTCGCATCCTGATCGTGGACGATGACCGAGCCATCTGCGACTACATGCAGACGCTGCTCGAACGGGATGGGTACCAAGTCAAGACGCTGGTGGATCCCTCGGCCGTGGAGGAGGAGGTCCGCACCGGCGGGTATCACCTCATCATCCTCGATCTGATGATGCCCAAGCTCGACGGCATCGAGGTGCTCAAGCGCATCCGCAAGGTCGACACCGACATCGCGGTCGTCATCTTCACGGGCTTCCCGAACCTGGAGAGCGCCGTGCAATCGATGAAGCTCGACGCCGTCGACTACATCAAGAAGCCCTTCAACGTGGACGAGTTCCGCGAGGTGCTCGCCCGCGTCATGCGCAAGAAGGGCCTGGCGCGCACCCCCGAAGAGCAACTGCACCGCGTCATCGGCGACACGATCCGCAACCTCCGCAAGGAGAAGGATCTGACGCTGAAGCAGATGGCTCGCCGCACGGGCCTCAGCGTGTCGCTGCTCTCGCAGATCGAGCGCGCCGAGTCGAGCGCGTCGATCTCGTCGCTCTACAAGATCGCGGTCGCCCTGGAGTCCCGCATCCAGGACCTCTTCGGCCAGTACTAGGGCAAAGAGCCCTTCTCGATCGCGCGGTCGATCCGCGCGATGTCCACGCCAGCGATGCGGTCGACCGCAGCGCCGCGCTTGTCGTACACGACGACGTACGGAAGCTGGGGCACGTTCGCGAGGTAGCGCTTCGCGAGCGGCGTGTCCCAGTCCCCCACGTCGAGCCGTCGATACGCGACGTCTTTGCGCGCGCCGAGCACCTTCACCATGTGCTCGTCCACCTTGCGGCACGGGCCGCACCACGTGGCCGAGAAGTCGACGACCGTGACCTTGCCGCTCGCGAGGTGCGGCGCGAGGTCCGGGACGTCCCTTCCGCCCTCCACGACCGTGTGCACGTCCGCGCCCTCGGGGAACGGGACATGATCGAGGTAGCGGCCCTTGCCCGCCCCGAGGATCGCCTCGAACCCGTCCTCGGCGGCGAGCTTGCGCACCGCGGTGAAGACGTCGAAGCCGGGCGAAGCCACGACCACGACCTCCGCGTTGCGGCGATCGAACCGAGCGTCGTAGACGCCCGGGCGCTCGCGCAAGTCCGCGACGATCCCGTCGCCGCAGTCGCTGCAGTCGATCTTGTCGAGCGAGACGACGACGGTGCGCGCGTCCTTCGGATAGGAGCGCGCGCCGCCGCACGCCGTGAGCAGGACGAACACGGACGACGTGAACAGGTGTTTCAGCGAGGTGCGCATCGGAAGATCTCACGATGCCGCCCCGGTCACACCCGAGCAAGGCCACGGCGTAGGCCTGAATCCACGCGGCAAGGCATGCTCGCTCGGTGTAGGCTCTCGCGCGTGAGCCAGAGCCAGATCCTGACCCGCACCCTCGCCGCCGATCACGTCACGCCTGTCCGCGCGTACAACGCGCTCCGGGCGCAATCCGCCGGTCGTTCGTCATTCCTGCTCGAATCCGTGCTGCCCGGCGAGCGCTGGGGGCGCTACTCGATCCTCGGCTACCGCGCGCGCACCGAGCACGCCTATCCGCCCGGCGCGAACGCGCTCGAGCTGCTCGCCAGCGACGCGTCCGAGCTGGAGAACGCCGAGGGCCTCGCCGCGCGCTTCTCGCAGGCGCTCGTCGGCTACCTGGTCTACGACGCGGCGAACGTGGCGAACGGCATCAAGCCGTGGCCAAACGAGGGCATGAGCGGGCGGCTCATGCGCGACTGCACGGTGGTCGTGTTCGACAACCTCACGCAGATGCTCACGATCGCAGGGCGATCGAAGGGCGCGATCGATCGGTGCGCGTGGGAAATGACGCACGGGCCCGAGCTCGATCCGCTGCCCTCGCCGGACCCGACGCTGGAAGCGCTGTTCGCCGAGCCGAACATCGACGACGACACCTACGCGGCGAAGGTCGCGAAGGCGAAGCAGTACATCGAGGCGGGCGATTGCTTGCAGATCGTCCTCGCGCGTACGTTCCGTGCGCCGATGCGGAACGCGGATGCGTTCGACGTGTACCGCGCGCTGCGGGTGCTCTCGCCCTCGCCGTACCTGTTCTTCCTGGACTTCGCGGAGACGCCGTTCGCCGAGGGGATGGCGATCGCAGGCGCGTCGCCGGAGACGATGGTGCGCGTGTCGGGCGGAAAGGTGACGCTTCGGCCGATCGCGGGGACGCGCAAGCGCGGGGCGACGCAGGAGGAGGACGAGGCGCTCGAGCGCGAGCTCGTGGCCGATCCGAAGGAGCGCGCCGAGCACGTGATGCTCGTGGATCTCGCGCGGAACGACGTGGGTCGTGTGGCCGCGCCGGGGTCGGTGACGGTGACGAGCGAGATGAAGGTGCAGCGCTTCTCGCACGTGATGCACCTCGTGAGCGAGGTGGAAGGGACGCTCGCGGAGGACAAATCGCCGATCGACGCGGTGCGCGCGGCGATGCCGGCAGGCACGCTCTCGGGCGCGCCGAAGGTGCGGGCGATGCAGATCATCCGGCAGCTCGAACCGGGCCCGCGCGGCGTGTACGGCGGCGCGATCGGGTACGTATTGCCGGATGGAACGGTCGACTTCGCGATCCCGATCCGCACGGTGATCGCGCGCGGCGCGGATTTCGAGGTGACGGCGGGCGCGGGGATCGTGGCCGACAGCGATCCGCTGCGCGAGGCCGAGGAGACGCGGATCAAGGCGCGCGCGGCGCTGGCGGCGATCCGGAGCGCGCAGGACGCGGTCGAGCGGCGCGAGGCGGAAGCCGCGGCGATGCAGAAGCGGCGCGAGGAGGCGGAGCGGAAGAAGGCCGAGGCGGAGGCCGCAGCCAAGGCAAACGAGGAAGGTGGGGCGGGATCGGGCGAGCCGGGCGCGGCGAGCTGAGCCCGCCTCCGATCAGGGCGAGAGCTTCGCGAGGAAGCCGTCGCCGTTCGTGAGGTACGCATTCAGCGGCCCGCCGCCGAAGTCGATCGAACCGCCGTAGAGCGCGCCCGCGAGGATCGTGTTCCCGGCGGTGTCGACGGCGAGGCCGCCGAGCCGCTGATCGCCGCTGTCGCCGAAATGCCCGGCCCAGAGCGTCGCGCCCGAAGGATCGAGCTTCGCGGCGAAGACGTCGTACGTCGTCGTGGAGGAGCCGGGGACGTAGCCGAGGCCGAGATCGACGCTGCCCTGGTAGTTGCCGGCGACGCTGATGTTGCCGGAGGCGTCGACGTCGAGCAGCACCTGCTCCTGATAGTTCGGACCGACGAGGCCTTTGGTCCAGACGTGGTTGCCCGTCGGGCTGAATTTGGCGACGAACCCGTCGAGGTTGTCGATGCCGGTGAGCGTCGGCCCGCCGAAGTTCGCGCGGTAGTAGAAGTAGCCGCCGAGGACGAGGTCGCCGCTCGGAGCGACGCGGATCGAGGACAGGAGCTGGTCGTACGGGCCGCCGAGGCTCTTCGCCCATACCGCATTGCCTGTTGGGTCGATCTGCGCGAGGAGGATCTCGGCGCCCGAAGCAGGGAAGGCACCCGTGCCCACATTGGCCGAGCTGTTGTAGGTGAAGCCGAGGATGACATGGCCCGCGGCGTCGACGTCGATCACCGGGGATCTCTGCGATTTCGTCGCGACGAACCGCTTGCCCCAGACGAGGTTGCCCGACGCGTCGAATTTCCCGAGGACAATGTCGTCATCGGCGCCGGTGAGCGCGCCCGCGCCGAAGTCGAAGGGCGCGTTGCTGTAGCTCGCGTAGTAGACATTGCCCGTCGCATCCACGGCGACGCTGCCGCCGTGCGTGCCCCCTGTGAAGGGCCGCGCCCAGAGCGTATTGCCCGCGGCGTCGAGCTTCACGACGAAGGAGCCGAGCCCCGTGACCGTCATGGGTCCGGTGCCGAAATCACAGGTGCCGCTGAAGATGCCGGCGGCGAGCACGTTGCCCGCCGCGTCCGTCGCGACGGAGTATACGGTCCCGCCGCTGGTGCCGGCGAGGTTCGGGCAGAGGGGCTTCATCCAGGCGTGCGAGCCCGCCGCGTCGTATTTGACCACGGCCATCCCGCCCGTGATGGGGATCGGGCCGCTGCCGAAATCGACGCTGCCGTTCGCGCCGAGGCCGACGAAAATGTTGTTCGAGCCGTCGGTCGCGACGGCCCCGTAGGTCTGCCCTCCTACGCCGAGGAGCCCGCGGCTCCAGACGTGCATGCCGCCGGGGCAGCCGCCGAAGCCGTCACAATCCTCGTCCTCGGGCGTGCTGCAATCCTCGACCTGCGGCACCTGATCGGGCACGCATTCGAGCTCGGCATAGTAGCCGCAGGTGAGCGTGCCGGCGGCGCAAATGCCGGGCTGGCCGGTGTCACAAGCGAGGCCGTACGACGGATCGTCCTCATCGACCTCGCCGTCGTGGTCGTTGTCCATGCCGTCGCAGACTTCGTCCTCGGGCGGGCCGACGATCGCGGGCGGCGGGCCCGGGACGAGGGGATTCGTCTGCGGGGTCGGATCTCCGGGCTCCGCGCCGCAACCGGCGAAGCCACAAGCGGTGGCGAGCAGGAGAACAGGAATGGAAGCGGGGGAATGAAAAGCGCGCATTCGGACCTCCCTGCGGGCGCCCCATCGACAATCACGTCGATGGTCGATTCGCAGAAGAGCCGAGCGTACACCTGTCGTGGTGGGTCGACAGTCATTTTCGGAAAGTCCGGAGGGGAGATCAGGCGGGGTGTGCGCCCACCCCGAAGGCCCATCGGACGTTCCGGCGCGTCAAATAAAAGATCACCACCGCTGCAATCGCAATGGCGAGCCAGATCGGCCAGGCGGCCGGCGCCGACGCGACGGCGATGATCGCGAAGAGGGCGTTGACCGCCTGGACGCCGAGCGTCACGACCCACGCCCAGGCCCGCAGCATGAAGAGCCCCCACGCGACGGCGAACATGGCGAGCCCGACCGCGACATCGAGCGCGATCGCCCAAGGCGGCAGCGCCGTCCCCGTGACGGCCGGGATGCTGGAGAGAACCGTGAGCACACCGCTGAGCGCCATCAGCACGGCCACCGCGATGACGCCCGCTGGCCTCGTCTTGACTTCTTCCATGATGGCGCGTCGATGCAAAAGACGCGCAACACGAAATTCCGCTCCGGCCTTCCTCCCTCAGGAGGTGTAGGCGCGGAGAACCGTCAAATCACGGGAAACCATGCGAAATGCCGCGCGCTCGGCCTCGGCGCGGATCTTCTCTTCATCGAGCGTCAGGATCGTCCCGTCCGCGTAAACGAGTTTGCCTGCGACGAAGACGTGGCTCACGTCGCTGCCTTTCGCCGCGTGGACGAGGTTCGCCACGAGGTCGTGGCGCGGCACGAGGTGTGGTTTGTCGAAATCGAAGAGCACGAGATCGGCCGCGCGTCCGGCTTCGAGCGCGCCCGCCTCGGGAAAACCCATCGCGCGGGCGCCGGCCTGCGTGGCCACGCGCAACGAGGCGTCGCCCGCGAGGGCCTCCGCGTCGCGGCACGCGAGCTTCTGGAGCAGCGTGAGAAACCGGACGGCTTCCTTCATGTCCATGTCGTTGTTCGACGCGGGCCCATCGGTCCCGAGCGCGACGGAGACGCCCGCGCGGAGCAGGCGCGGCACGTCGCCCGGGCCCATCGCGAGTTTCATGTACGTGATCGGGCAATACGCGACGGTGGCGCCGCGCCGCGCGAGGATGGCGACGTCGTCGTCGCTCAGGTAGAGCGCGTGCGCCGCGATCGTGGGCACGTCGAGCACGCCCGTGTCTTCGAGCAGCCGCGTGGGCGTGACGCCGTGCGTGGCGAGCGAGCGGCTCACCTGCTCCTCGCTCTCGGCGAGGTGAATGTGCAGGCCGAGGCCTTTTTCCTTCGCGAGCGCCGCGATCTCGCGCAGGAACGCGGGCGGGCAGACGTAGGGCGAGTGGGGCCCGAGCATCGCGCGGATGCGGCCCTCTGCTTTGCCGTTCCATCGCTCGGCAAAGGCGAGCGCGCCTTCGAGGTCCACGCCGACCTCCTTGCCCGTCCCGAACTGGCACCACGTGAGCGACGCGCGCAGCCCCGACGCCTCCACGACCTCGGCGACGTGGTCCATGTAGAAGTAGTGATCATTGAAGGCGACCGTGCCCGAGCGGATCATCTCGCACGCGGCGAGCTGCGCTCCGACGCGCACTTCGTCGGGGCCGAGCGCGGACTCGGCGACCCAGACGCGCTCGTTGAACCATCGATCGAGTGGCAGGTCCTCTGCGTAGCCACGCACGAGCGACATCGACGCGTGGCAGTGGGCGTTGAAAAATCCGGGTACGGCGACGTGGTTCGTGCCATCGATCGTCGTGTCGGGCGCGAAATCTTCAGGCGTTTTGCCGACGGCCACGAGAAACGCGCCGTCGATGGCGATGGCGCCGCCCCGGATCACCGTGCCTTTTTCGTCGAGGGTCACGATGTCCACGTCCTTGATCAGGGTCTTCACGGCTCGTCCTCCGGGCTCCGGGCGCGCTCGCGCCGTGGCGCATCCTACAACGACTCTTTTTGGTCCCAAAGCCCGCGGCGCGCTTCCCGGGATGGGACGGACAATGGTACGCTCGATGCCGCTTCGAGGACTTTGGGGGGATCCCCGGGAGAGCGCGGGCCATGGCTTTGACCGACCTCATCACCATCTCGTCGAGCGTGCTGCCAGACACGACGCGCGTGGTCGCATTCCGCGGCGTCGAGGCGATCTCACGGACGTACGAGTTCGAAATTTTCCTCTCGCTCGAAGGGGAAGAGGGCGACGGGCTGGATCTCGGCGACGCGATCGGGGCCAAGGCGCAGCTCGTGATCGATCGGGCGGACGACAAGCTGCCGCCCTTCGTGTTCGCAGGGATCCTCGCGAGCGTGGAGCTCTTGCACGCGGTCGAGGGCCGCTCGCTCGTCCGCGCGGTGCTCGTCCCGCGGTTATGGCTGCTCAGCCTGTCCAAGCACAGCCGTATCTATACGAAGAAGAAGCTGCCCGAGGTGATCGAGTCGATCCTCGAAGACAATGGCCTCTCCGGCGACGATTACGAGCTGCGGCTCGGCTCGTACGAGACGGAAGAGCACATCTGCCAGTACCGGGAGAGCGACCTCGATTTCATCTCGCGCTGGATGGAGCGCGAGGGCATTTTTTACTACTTCATCCACAACGAGGACGGCGAGAAGCTCGTCATCAGCGACGGGGCGTCGTACGAGGACGACATCATCGGCAAGCCCGTGCGGTATTTCCCGCAGACGGGGCAGGACCGGAGCGCCGGGGCCTCGTTCCGCGCGTTCACGAGCCGCCACCGGACGCTGCCGTCGCTGGTCAAGCTCAAGGATTATGATTATGCCCGGCCGAACCTGACGATCGCCGGCTCGGCGCCGGTCGCGTCGAACGGCGCGGGCGAGGTGAGCCTGTATGGCGAGCGCTTCTTCTCGGCCGCGGCGGGCGAGCGATTGGCGAAGCTCCGGGCCGAGGAGATGCTCGCGCGCGAGGTCGTCTACCAGGCCCGCGGCACGCGCTCGCACCTGCGCGCCGGGCACGTCTTCGAGATCGAGGAGCACCCGCGCGCGGCGCTCAACGCCCGTTACCTCGCGGTCGAGGCGCGCCACCACGGCAACCAGGCGGCGAGCGGGTCGGCGTTCCAGCAACTGCTCGATCTGGATCACGACGAGGTGTATTTCGTCGAGGTCGAGGCGATCCCGGAGGGCACGCAGTTCCGGCCGGAGGCGCGCACGCAATGGCCGCGGATCTACGGGTACGAGAATGGCACGGTGGACGGGCCGGCCGACAGCGAGTACGCGCAGATCGACGATCAGGGGCGTTATTCGGTCAAGTTCAAGTTCGACGAGACGAACCTGAAGGACGGCAAGGCGAGCACGTTCGTTCGCATGATGCAGCCGCACGGCGGCGGCGTGGAGGGGTTCCATTTCCCGCTGCGCAGGAACACCGAGGTCGTCTTCAGCTTCCTCGGCGGCGACCCGGATCGCCCCGTCATCTCGGGCGTCGTGCCGAACGCGCACACGCCGAGCCCGGTCACGAGCGGCAATCACACGAAAAACGTGATTCAAACGGGCGGGCGGAACCGGCTCGAGCTCGAGGACAAGTCCGGACAGCAGCGCATCACGATGTCGACGCCGCACACGAACTCGTACGTGCGCATGGGGTCGCCCAACGACGGCCACACGATGATCATCCACACCGACGCCGCGACCCTGCTCGACGCGGGCGGCGACTGGAACATCGAGGTCGGCTATCACGACGGCGGACCGGTCGGCAACAAGACCGAAAAGGTCAAGGGCTCCGTCACCGAGACGTTCGAGGACGTAAAGACCGAGACGGTCACGAAGCTCGTCACCGAGAACTACAACGATCGTCAGGTCATCACGGTCGCGAAGGGGCAGGACCTCTCGATCACGGCCGGCGGGCAGAAGATCGGCATCGGGGGCGGCATGGGCGTCGCGGTGGACGGCGGCGTCTCGTTCAACGTCGGCGCCGGCACGGGGCTCGCCGCGCCCGGCAACAGCGATTTCAACGTCGGCGTGACCGGGGGCAATTTCAAGGCGACGACGAACCAGAACATCGACATGAAGGCGACCGCGGGCACGCAGTCGTACGTGAGCACGGGGAAAGCGACGCTGAAGAGCTCGGACGGCGACGTCGACATTTTCGCCAAGGGCAACATCAACGTCACGACCGAGGGCAAATACACGGGCTCCGTCAGCGGCGACAAGACGACGAACATCCTCGGCACGAGTTTCAAGATCGTCGGCAGCGACAAGCGGGAGATCACGTACGGCACGGGGATCACGTTCAACGCGAACGCGAACGCGAACTTCACGCTCGCCGCCGAGTTCAACCTGAAGGTCGGCGTGTTCATCGACGTGAAATGCTCGGCCGATTTCACGTTCGCCACGGGCATCAAGGCCGAGTTCTCCAGCGTGATCGATCTTCGCGCGACGCCGATGAAGGTCTCCGAGGCCACGGCGGGGTTCGCGTTCATGTCGGCCGGCGTCTTCATGGTCCAGACGCCGACACTCGTGTTCACGGGCGCGGCGTTCATGTCGCGCGCCGCGATCCAGCTCATCAACTGAGCGCGCTCGCCGAGACGAGATTCACGTGCGCACGATCAAACCCGCAGGATTGATCCCGTCCGTCCGGGTCCAGGCGATCGGATTGCCTGGGCGCGGCTGCCTGTCCGTGACCTTCATGCTGCAATTCGGCGGCGAGGGCGCGGGCCTGCTCGTCAACGATGGAAACCTCGTCACGACGTTCACCGACGAGGGCACGAGCGTCTTCGACCAGGGATTGCCGAAGGTGCGCGGCGAGGTGCTTTGCGAGGGTTTTGCCACGGGCCCCGAGCCCGCGATTGCGCGGCAGGTGCGGCTCGCCCTCGGCCGGATCGACAAGAAGCTCTACGTCGTCGGCGACCGGACCTGGGGCGCGACAGGCCCGTCCGAGCCCGTGCCGTACACGAGAATGCGGATCTCGTGGGAGAACGCGCTCGGCGGCGAGGGCGACCCGAGGAACTCCGTGGGCAAGGGCAAGAAGCCGATCACGGCGGCCGGCAAGAAGGTGCATCCCTTGCCGAACGTGGAATGGCCGAACCGGCTCGTCAAATCGCCGGGCGACGAGCCGCCCCCCGCGGGCTTCGGCCCGCTCGACCTGACGTGGGAGCCGCGCTCGAAGCGCGTCGGCAGTTATGGCCAGAAATGGCTGAAGACGCGGTATCCGGAGCTGCCCGAGGATTTCGATCCGCTCTTCTTCAACGTGGCGCCCGAGGACCAGTGGATGCCCGGGTATTTCCGCGGCGACGAGGCGTTCGTCGTGGAGAACATGCACCCCAACAAACCGAAGATCGAGGCGGCCCTCCCGGGCTTCTTGCCGCGGGCGTTCCTCGGGACGCGCAGCGCGCCTTCGCCCGTCGAGGTGCCGATGCACTGCGATACGGTGTGGATCTTCCCGCACGTCGAGCGCGTCGCGCTGATCTATCGTGGCATTTTCCAGGTCGCGACGGACGACGAGCTCGAAGTGAACGAGGTCATGGTGGGCCTCGAACGGTTGGGCGAGGCGAAGCCGCGGTCGCATTACGAGGAGGTGCGGCGGCGGCGGCTCGACAAGGAGCGCGGGCCGCTCCACGCGCTCAAGGACAGCGATCTCTTGCCCGAGGGCGTGGGCGTGCTCAAGCCGAGCGGGAGCGACGATACAAAGGTCCTGCTCGAACGCGAGGGCTCGCTCGAAGAGAACATGCGGCGGCGCGCGGAGCTCGAATTGCAGCGCGCCCACGAGCAGATCCGCGCCGCGGGCCTCGATCCGGGGCCGAGGTTGCCCGAAAAGCTGCCGCCGCGCGAGGAAATGCCCAAGGGCGACGTGCTCGCCTTCATGGAGTCCGTCGACGAGAAGGTCGAGGCTGCCAAGAAAGAGGGCGAGGCGCTCAAGAAGCAGGCGATGGAGCAGTTCCGGCAATCGTGCAAGGACGCGAAGCTCGATCCGGACGAGGTCCTCGAACGGCAGAAGCGGCGCTCGCTCGGGCCGCCCAAGTTCAGCGCGCAAAAGGAGCTCGAAACGCTGCGCGGGCTCGCGACCCTCAGCGAGGCGACGGGCGTGCCCATGCCGGAGGAAGTCTTTCAGAAGCTCCACGATCCTTCCATCGAGGAGAAGCTCGTCTTCGCCGAGCAGAAAGTGAAGGAAGCCTACCGGCAATCGGTGCACCGGACGGAGGCCATGCCGCCGCTCGACGAGGAGGACGGGCGGAAGGTCCGCGCCGAGGTGGAGCAAGCGCTGCGGAATGGCGAGAGCCTCGCGGGACGGGATTTTTCGGGCGTGGACCTCTCGGGCATCGATTTCCGAAAGGCCGATCTCTCGGAGTCGTTTTTCGAATCAGCGAACGTTGAAGGGTGCAGGTTCGACGAGGCGAATCTCCATCGCGCCGTCCTCGCGCATGCGCGGGCGAAGGGCGCGATCTTCTGCGGGGCGCGGCTCGAAGAGGCGAACCTCGGTTGCGCGGACCTCACGGAGGCCGATTTCTCGGAGAACACGAACGTCACGCGCGTCATCTTTTTTCGGGCGAACCTCACGCGGGCGAACCTCGAAAAGGCGACGCTCGACCGGACCGATTTCACGGAGGCGAAGCTCGAAGGGACGAAGCTCGCCGGCTGCAAGGCCGAGGAGCTCATGTTCTCGAAGGTCTCGCTCGCCGGGGCGGACCTCTCCGGCTCGGTGCTGGAGAAATGCAACTTCCTCGAAGTCGATTGCACGAAGACGAACTTCACGGTGGCGAAGCTCGATCAATCGGTGTTCCTCGACGTGGAGGGGGACGGGGCGGTCTTCCGGCGCGCGAGCCTCACGAACCTCCGGGTCGTGCGGGTCGAGAAGGGCACGCGGTTCACGAACGCCGATTTCCGTGACGCGGACATGACCCGAGCAAATCTACGGGGCGCGCGTCTCGCCGGGAGCACGTTCGTGGCCGCGACCCTGCATACGGCAGATTTCTCGGAGACGGACCTCACGGGCGCGAAGCTCATGGGCGTGCGGGCGCCCGAATCGCGCTTCGAGCGCGCGAACCTCACGAATGCGGATCTGCGCGGGGCCGATCTGCTCTCGGCGATGCTCGCGCGGGCCACGGTGGCGGGCGCGAATTTCGAGGAGGCGAACCTGTTCCGGGCCGACGGGGCGCGGATGGTGGGCGATACGAAGACGAGCTTCAAGGGCGCGAATCTGAAGTACTTCCGATATCTGCAAAGCCGAGGGGACGATGGACAAGGCAACGCTTGAGAACCTCGTCCGCAGCGGCGAGCTCTTCGACGGCGCGGACCTCGGCGGCAAGGACCTCGCGGGCGCGGACCTGCGCGGCGCGGTCTTCGCGAATACGTCGTTCCGCGGCGCGAACCTCGCGGGCGCGAACCTGCGCGAGGCGACGTTCACGCAATGCGATTTCGCGAACGCGGTGCTCGAAGGGGCGACGTGGAGGCACGCGACCGTGATGAACACGCGGTTCGTCATGGCAAAACTTGGCGGGGCCGAGTTCGTCAACGTGACGGCGAACGGGTGTGATTTCACGGCGGCCGAGCTCGGGTCGGCGTCGCTCTTGCTCGCGAATTTCTCGAAGAGCTGCTTCGACGAGGCGACGCTCGCGGGGGCGAACCTGGAGCGCGCGTCGCTGCTCGAATCGAGCTTCAAGGGCGCGAGCCTCGCGGGCGCGAATCTCAAGCGCACGGCCCTCTTCCGCGCGGACCTCGTGGGCGTGACGCTCTCCGGCGCGAAGCTCGAAATGACGGTGCTGACCGAGGCGAAGCTCGCCGGGCACTCGTTCGCGGGCGTGGATCTCCACCTGACGCAGCTCAATGACGCGAACCTCGAAGGGTGCAATTTCGAGAAGGCGAAGATCACGCAGGTCAATTTCAAGGGCGCGAACCTGAAGGGCGCGAAGCTCACGCGGGCGGACGCGAAGAATGCGATCTTTTTCGAGGCGCGGCTCGAAGGGGTCGACGCGCGCGGGGCGAACCTGAAAGAGGCGCTCTTTCCGAAGGTGATCGCGCCGGCCGTGCCTTTTGATGACGCGATCCTGGAGATGTCGATCTGGCACGAGGCAAAGGCCCCGGGCGCGAGCTTCAAGAATTGCGATCTCACGTATGCGGATTTTTCGCACGCGTCGATCGAGGGGGCGGATTTCTCGGGCGCGAAGATGTACAGGACGAGGCTCCACCGGGTGAAGGACGGGGGCGCGCGGTATCCGCTGGGACGGGCGGGCGCGCTCGGCGACGACGCCGACCTGGCAGAAGCGGAAGTTTGGCGAGACAAGCACCAGCGGATCTGGAAAGGAGACGGCGATGCATAACGCGGCGCGGAAGCTCGCGGCGAAGACCGTGTGGCAGGAGTTCGGCGAGGTCGTTTCAGCGGGTCCGGAAGGGTTTTCTGTGCGCACGGCGCTCGCCGAGGTGAAAGCGAAACGCGCCGCGAGTTGTCTCGTCGCGCCGGCCCCGGGGGACCGCGTCCTCGTGGCGACC
Source organism: Polyangium sorediatum (assembly GCF_029946465.1). Taxonomy (NCBI): domain Bacteria; kingdom Pseudomonadati; phylum Myxococcota; order Polyangiales; family Polyangiaceae; genus Polyangium; species Polyangium sorediatum. Next base: position 320,459 of record NZ_JARZHI010000001.1, on the reverse strand, counting down.
GAGGAGGAGGGCGATTCGTTCGTGCTGGCAGTGCTGGAGCGGAAAGAATCGCAGAAGACGACGATCGCCGTGGAGGGGGATCTCGAACTGCGCACGCCGAGCGGGAAGGTGGAAATCGCGGCGCAGGAGGGCGTCGACGTGGTGGCCGCGGCGCCCGTGAACGTGACGGGCTCCGAGGTGACCGTGAAGGCGCTGCGGGCGCGTTTGTCGGCGGAGTGGATCGACGTGGTGGGCGCCGCGGTGAAGGCGGAGCTCGGCAAGGTGAAGATGCTGGCGTCGACGTTCGACGCGACGCTCGATCGATTCAGCCAGCGGGTGAAGCGCTCGTACCGGACGGTCGAGGAGATCGATCAGGTGCGCGCGCAGCACATCGACTGGGCAGCGCAGGGCAATGCGCACCTCCGGGGCGAAAACACGCTCGTGACGGCGACGGACCTCGTGAAGGTGAACGCCGATCAGGTGCATCTCGGCTGAAAAGGAGGGCTCGTCCAATGTTCGTCAATACGCAGATGATGGGCATGAACATGGGCTTCCCGGACGTGTGCCTCACGCCCGTGCCGCCCGCGCCGGCCCCGGTGCCGATTCCTTATCCGAACATGGGATTCGGGCCGATGGCCTGTCCGCCGGTGTGGAACGTGCTCACGATGTGCACACCGACGCACAACATGGCGACGCCGATCACGATGAGCGTGGGCGATAACCCAGGAATCGCGACGGGCGTGGCGTCGGGGATGGTGATGGGGCCGGTGCGTCACGTGACCGGGTCGTTCACCGTGCTCGTCGGCGGAATGCCCGTCACGAAGATGACGAGCATGTCGATCCAAAACAGCACGAATTGCCCCGGCATGCGGATCGTGCCGAGCCAGCCGACGGTGCTGAGCCTCGGGCCCTGAAAGACGCGGAGTGCTGCGCTCACGCGGGCGCGACGTGCATCCGATCCTTCGGGCTCACCTTCACGTTCACATATTTGCCAGGGATGAGGCGCAGGCCGTCGTACGGGCCCATGAGCCACCGAATGGAGACGTCGTACGGCGGCTGGCCGGGCAGGTGCACGCGCAGGCCGACCTTGCAGACGACCTGCTGGCGATCGACGACTTCGCCCGTGTGATCGACGCGGAGGACCTCGGCCTGCGCGTCGAGGCCGTTCTTGGCGAGCCAGCGGGCGCCGAGCTCGCGGACGAGGAAACGCGCGCCGACGACCGTGAGGATGAGGCCCATGGGCAGGACGATGGGCTCGATCGTGAGGCCCCGCGGCGTGCCGTTCCAGAAGAAGAGGAGCTGCGCGAGGCCGGCGAGGAGGAGGAGCACGCCGAGGCCCGTGAAAACAGCGCCGAGGACGAGCTGCGTCGTCCTGCCAGGATTCGGCGGAGTGGGAAGGTCCACGGGCGAGACTGTATCAGGACCATGGCCGGCGCCGCTAGCCACGTGTATAGTCGGCGAGCGATGAAGGAGCAGAACCGCTTCCGGATCGAGCGCATGGCGGCGCGTTATGCGACGCGGCAGAAAGAAAAGTCCGAGGCGGACGGAGCCCGATTCCTTCGCGAATTCGACGAGGCGCGCGAGCGCGTGATCCGGCCGGCGATGCTGGATGTGCAAAGGGAGCTCGAGCGCGCCGGGCATTCACCGTGGATCGCCGTCGACGAGGCCGCCGAAAAGCCGAGCATGGAGTTATGCCTCGGTCTCTCGGGCGTGCCGAAGACGCGCGGGACGAATCTCGTGGGCTTCTGCGTGATCCACTGGCGCGACTTCCCGGAGGTGCTCGCGTACCTCGTGGTCGCGCCGCCGCCGATGGATCTGCTGCGTTTCGCGGCGCCGAAGGAGATCACGCACGAGTACGTGGAGCAGATGCTCGTCGACGCGGTCGAGCACATCTTCGCGTGCCGCTCGATTTAGCATTTGGCTTGGCCGCACAATCGAGCCGGCGCATGATGCGCTCGTGCTGAAACGAAACGCGACCGTCGCCGTCGTCGCCCCCGCAGGCATCCCGCAGCTCGCCGGCGTCGCAGCCGGCGCGTCGCTCGTGAAGAGCTGGGGCTACGAGGTCCTTCTCGCTCCGAATCTGGAAAAACAACACCATTTCACCGCGGGCACGGCCGAGGTGCGGACGCAGGATCTCTTGTGGGCGCTGACGGCCGAGGGAATCGACGCGGTGTGGCTCGCGCGAGGCGGCTACGGGTGCGTGCATTGCCTGCCGAGCCTGCCCGAGGGGCTCGACGGGCGGCCGGTGATCGGCTGCTCGGACGCGACAGCGCTTTTTGCGGCGCTCGTGAAGTCGCGCGGGGGGCACCTCGTGCACGGGCCGATGCTGGAGACGATCGCGACGAAGGTGGACGACGCGACACGCGAGCGAATCCGGGCCATGCTGGAAGGCAATGAGGTCGCGCCCATTGCGGCGCAGCATTTCGCGGGGCCGAAGGAAGAGGTGCGCGGGCGGGTCGTCGGGGGAAACCTGTGCGTGCTCGCGAGCCTCGCCGGGACGCCGTGGGCGCTCGGCGCGCGGGGGGCGATCGTGGTGCTGGAAGAGGTGACGGAGGTGCCCTACCGGATCGATCGGCTGATCATGCAGCTCCGCCTGAGCGGGGCGCTCGACGGGGCGGTGGGGATCGCGCTCGGCGATTTCGTGAAATGCGACCCGCCGGAGGGCGCGCGTTACGAGCTCACGGACGTGCTGCGCGAGGCGCTGGAGCCGCTGGGGCTGCCCGTATGGTCCCGGCTGACGCTCGGCCATGACAAACGCAATCTGGCGTTTTGCGTCGGCGCGGAAGGGACGCTCGGGCCGGGCGGGCTGTCGCAAGCGCGACCGGTCTGAACCCCGGGCCGACTGTGAGATCCGAAGCCACAAAAGCAAAAGGGCCGACCCATTCGAGTCGGCCCCTTGCTTTCCGGTTTTCGGACTTGGTTGCGCGGGCAGGATTTGAACCTACGACCTTCGGGTTATGAGCCCGACGAGCTACCAGGCTGCTCCACCGCGCGTCATTGTGTTTCCTCTACAAAACAACTGAGCGTGGAGGACAGCGACTACGGCTGTCCCCACGCTCCGCTGGTTGCGCGGGTAGGATTTGAACCTACGACCTTCGGGTTATGAGCCCGACGAGCTACCAGGCTGCTCCACCGCGCGTCATGTTCGCCAAACGAAGCGGCGACGACGGGTCGGAACCTACTCCTGTCCGTGCAGGAGTCAAGCCCCTCGTGACCGTTCGATCACGCTTCGCGCGGGAAGGCCGTTTTTCCGGGGTCCCCGTCAGGCATTGAGCAGCCACGCCGGCACGAGCGGGCTCGGCTTGGCCGTCGAGACCACCCAGAGCTGATGCGCCGCGCGCGTCGCCCCGATGTGCAGGAGGTGTCGCGACTCGTCATCCGCCGGGTACGTCGAGTGGTTCACGTCGACGAGCACGACATAGTCGTACTCGAGGCCTTTCACCTGCCGGATCTCGGTGACGTCGACACCCGGCCGAAAGAGGAAGTCGAACGCGCGCACACGGCGAAGGCTCGGGATCTCGGCCATCTTGAGCGCCTCGTAGTACGCGTCCGCCTGCTCGGGGTGGCGCGCGAGGATCGCCAGCGTGGCGCGCGGCTCGCGCGTGAAGAGCGGGCGAATCGAGTCCGCGAGGAACGCGACGGCCGCGCCTTGGCTCGGGAAATGGTGGTGCTCGACAGGCGCACCCGTGCGCGGCGCGAGGGGCGGCGTGGGATCGGCGAGCGGGCCGAGGATGTCACGCGCGACCGCGAGGACCTCACGCGTCGAGCGATACGCGATGCGCAGAGGCTCGATGTTGACCGAGTCGAGGCCGAGGTCTTCGAGGACGCGGCTCCAGTCGCGGAAGCCCGAGTCCATGAAGAGGCGCTGCGCGGTGTCACCCGCGAGCGTCACCGACTTCTGCTTGGAGACGACGCCGAGCAGGACCGCGAGATCCAAGGGCGCGAGGTCCTGCGCCTCGTCGACGAAGAGGTGCTCGAAGACGTAGGGCTGTTTGCCCTTCTTGAGGTCGCCCTTGATGACCTGGTAGGCGCGCAAGAGGAGCGCGTCGTCCTCGGGATCGAGCAGCGCGCGCTCGTCCTCTTCGATGGGCCTGTCGTCGGCGCCGAGGCGCTCTTCCTCGGGCTCGTCGGCGATGGGCTCGTCGGCGAGCGCAGCCTTGCGCTCGGCGCGATCGCCGGGGTCGCGATCGAGGACCGCGGGGCAACGCTCGGCGCACCAGCGCCACGCCTGGCGGACCTTGTCGAGGCCGAACTCGGGATCGTTCGCCGCGATGAACGCCTTCTCGATGCTCTCCTTGTCGGTGAGAAGATCGGCCCAGAACCAGAGGATGCCGCGCGAGTCCTTGCGGGTCGTGAGGTCCTGCCCGTACGCAGCGGCGCGCTCTTCGAGCAGGCGCAGGAGCGCCGGGTGCGTCTTGTACCGCGTGACCGCGCTCGGCGTGTTCTCCTCGACCGGCACTTCGAGCCACGGGAAGGCGCGCGTGCGCGCAGCGCGCGCCCACTCGGCGAAGGTCTCGACCTGGACCTCGCCGATGCCGAGCGCAGGCAAGACCTCGCTGATGTACGCCCGGAGCGCAGGGCTGCCGACGATGACAAGCATCTTGTCGGCCGAGAAGCGGGAGCGGTTGTTGAAGGCGAGGAAGGCCATGCGGTGGACGCCGATGGTCGTCTTGCCGCTGCCCGCGCCGCCCTGGATGACCACGATGCCCGCGTCGGGCCGCGAGATCAGCTCGAACTGGCGCGGGTCGAGGAGCGCGGCGATCTCGGGCAGGTGCCGATCCTCCTTCGCCGCGAAGCTCGCGCCCGTGCCGAGCGCGCCGCGCATGTCCTCGGGGCGAACGGCCTTGCCCTGGCCCCCCGCGAGCACGACGGCGCGGCTATCGAGGCGGCGATACCCGCCCTCGACACGCACGAAGACGCCTTGCGGTGAGGCGATGCGATAGAGCTCGCCGTCCTCGATGGTGACGGTGCGCCGGGCGAGGACCTTGCCCTCGACCTCGCGGTCGCCGAAGGTCTCCTCGTACTCCGCGCCTTCCTCGTAGCGGTAATAAAGCTGGCTCACGGGCGCGTGGCGCCAATCGACGATCCGCACGCCGGCCTTGGCGTCGACGTGCGTCGTGCGGCCGATGAGGACGTCGCGGTCCTGCTTGTCGCGCTCGCGGAGGCGAAGGTGGCCGAAGTAGGGCGAGCGCGGGTCGACGGGCTCGGTGACGACCTCGGCGCGGCGCGCGGCGACGCCCGCGATGCGCTCCATCTGCTGCACGAGCGCAGGGACATCTTCGAGGCGGCTCGCCGCGATCTGATCACGCAGCGAGATCATCTGCGACTCGTAGTCCTCCGTGGGCGGCGGGCGCGAGGGCTTCACCGTCGCGAGGTGGTCGCGCACGCGATCGAGGAGCGCTTGCTCTTCGCGAACGATCGCGAGCTCGTCCGCGCCGTCCGGCTGCGGGCTGCTGTGGGAGTTGCCCGAGCTCGGCTCGGGGCGAAGCGGCTGCGCGGTCGTCTGCTTGGCGGTCACGGTGGATTACGTAGCGCGCGGAGCGGGGTTGGGAGGGAGTTTGCCCCTCGATTTCCATTTCCATCCGTCGCGGCCCGGAGGACCGGTGGACGGACGGCAGACCTCGCGGATGTCGCGGAAAACGTCCCTCGGCCGCGAGGCGACCGCGCGTTTTGACCCATCCTTTCGGGCCGCGCAAGAGTTTGTCGGGGGGAGAGCGCGTCGCTCGGGTGGACCGGTTCGGCCGTCCGGGCGGGCAGCGGAAGGAGCGGCGCGCGTCAGGTGCGCGCTTCGGCGTGCGCCTGGCTCGGCTCGGAGACCGAGGCCATCGTGGCCCGGCGCGCGTTCTCTTTCGTGCGGACGTCGCGCACCTCGACGTGGATGCCGCGGAGCGCCGCAGAGAGCTGGAAGTCCTCGATCACCTCGATGATGTCCTGATCGATGAACTCGGCGCGGGTGCCGTCGATGATGACGGACGAGCCGTCGGGGATGCGCTTGAGCACGCCGATGAACGTCGCCTTGTTCAGGAAAGAGACGTCCTTCTTGAACGTGATCACGCGCTTCTTGCCCTCCTTCGCGACGGTGAAGGCCGCGCGCATGTGGCTGCGCAGCACGAAGCCGACGCCGACGACGATGCCCGCGAGGATGCCGCGCAGGAGGTCCGTGAGGAGGATGGCGGAGATGGTGAAGACGAACGGGATGAGCTGATCCCAGCCGAGCTTGTACATCTTCTTGAAGAGCTCGGGCTTGGCCAGCTTGTAGCCGGTCATGAGCAGGATCGACGCGAGGCACGCGAGCGGGATCATGTTCAGGAACCGGCCAATGAAGAGGACGGCGAGCAGCAAGAAGAGCCCGTGGAAGGCCGTCGCCGCCCGCGTCCGTCCGCCGGCGTTGATGTTGGCGCTGGAGCGGACGATCACGCTCGTCACGGGCAAACCGCCGAGCAGGCCGCTCGCCGCGTTGCCGATGCCCTGCGCGATGAGTTCACGGTCGAGCGGGGTGTTGCGTTTCCAGGGATCGAGCTTGTCGACGGCCTCGATGCTGAGCAGCGTTTCGAGGCTCGCGACGATGCCGATCGTCAACGCGACGACGTAGACCTGCGGGTTCGTGAACGCGGCGAAGGTGGGCGTGCGGAGCTGGCCGAGCGCGCCGCTCACGCCGTCATAGGCGGGCAACGTGACGAGGTGCGTCTGTTCGAGCGCGATGGGCAAGCCAGCCTTGCGGAACAGGATGTTGAGCCCGGTGCCGACGAGGACGACGACGAGCGCGCCCGGGAGCCACGAGAGCTTGCGCAGCCGCTCGGTCTTCTCCCACAAGACGAGGATGCCCATCGAGACCGCGCTGATCACGAGCGCGCCACGCTCGAGACGGCCGAAGGCGTGGAGGATCATCGTGAACGTGTTCTCCTCCGCGGAGACCACGAACTGCTCGGAGCCCTCCTGATCGAGGTCGTACCCGACGGCGTGCGGGAACTGCTTGAGGATCAGGATCAGGCCGATCGCAGCGAGCATCCCTTTGATGACGGACGAGGGGATGAGGTAGACGGCCGTGCCGAGGCGCGCGACGCCGAGGACGATCTGCAAGACCCCGCCGAGGACCACGGCGACGAGGAAGTTCTCGAAGGTGCCGAGCTTGTCGATACCGGCGAGGACGATCGCCGTGAGGCCCGCGGCCGGCCCGCACACGCTGAGCGACGAGCGGCTCATGAGCGGGATCAAGAGCCCGCCGATCACGCCCGCCGTGAGACCCGCGAAGAGCGGGGCGTTCGAGGCGAGCGCGACGCCGAGGCACAACGGCAGCGCTACGAGGAACACGACGAGGCCCGCGGGCAAGTCGTATTTGAGGTTCGCGAGCGGGCTGAGGTTTGGCCGGGTCATCCCGGCGCCGCTCGTCTTCGCGTTGGCCATCGCTTGCTCTGCTCCGTATCCGGCTTGGTTTTCCCCGCCGCCGAAGGGCCGACAGGGGAGTAGCGTACGCGGCAAACCCCGGCAAACGCCGAAGTCCCACGCGCTCAAATTGATCCGAATTCGAAGGATCGCACAGAACGCGGGCAGGCGCGAATCGCGGGCGGTTCCGTGTTCCAAAGTACGCGGGATGCCCGGGGTCCACGGCGGTCTTGAGACCGGGGCGCACTGGGCTTATGGGTTTTCATGCATGGAACGCTCCTTTCCGGATGACGCGCTTCCCCTCCACCACTTGATCCTGCGCTCGTTCCGGCAACGGGAGGCGCTCTTCCTCCTCGTGCTCGCGACGTACCGGGTGGAGCTCACGGGCGTGCTCAGTCGCGCCGCAAAGACGGGCTTCGAGTTCGGAGACGCGAACACGGTGATCGAGCTGGCCGACCAGATCGCGTCGGCCGCGCGCGCCGCGGATCTCTCGACGATCCGCAAGGATGCGCAGTCGCTCCGCGTGTTCGCGTCGGCTGCCCAAGACGGCGGTGAGCAGGAGGAGGGCAAGGTGCTCCTCGCAGGGCTCCGGCTGATCGATCGGATCCTCGACGAGGCCAAAGAGCGAGCGAAGGCGGCCGAGCCGTCCACGCCGCTGGTCCTGAACTAGCCGAGCACGAGGGCTCGCCGTGTCACCCCGGTGCGCACGCGTCCCCGAAGCCTCCTGGCGCGGTCCGTGCTGCACCGCGCGGCGCGGACGTCCGAGCCGGCGCTGGGCGCTGAGGGGCGGCACCTCCGCGCGCACCCCATGACGACCTGCGCCGTCCCCATGCCCTACGCCCGCTCCGCACGCAGCCCGCAAAGGCACGCCGTCGCGAGCGCACCGATGCGTGTTTCGTTCGCCGGAGGCGGCAGCGACCTGCCGCCCTTCGTGGAGGGTCTGCCGGGGCGCGTCGTGGGCAGCGCGATCGGCCTGCGGGTGCGCGCGCTCGTGGAGCCGTTTGACCGAGGTTGGGTGCGGCTCGAAGTGCCCGTGGCGGAGGAGACGACGACACGACGCAGCCACGAGCCGCCGTCGAGTGAGCTCGCGTTTCGCCTGCTGGAAGCGGCGCTCGCGCGGACGGGCGTGACGGACGGCGTGAAGCTCCGGATCGACACCGATGTCGCGCCCGGCGCAGGGCTCGGCGGGAGCGCGTCGACGGCGGTGGCCGCGCTGTCGGCGTTGCGGTGGAGCGTGGGGGAAGTGACGGCCGTGGAGGAGCTCGCGCGCGAGGCGACGACGATGGAGCGAGAAGGGCTCTCGATCGTGTGCGGCGCGCAGGACGCGACCTTCGCGGCATGCGGAGGGATGCTCGATCTGACGTTCGGCGAGGCGGGGTGCACGCGGATCGAGCGGGTCACGCCGGAGGAGGCGCTCGCGGCGGAGCTCGAAGCGGGGCTTTTGCTCGTCGACACGCGCGTGCGTCGCGTCTCGGGCGAGGTGCTGGAGCAGGTCGACGCGGCGGCGGCGCTCGCGAACGTGGCGGATCTCGTGGAGTCCGCGACGCAGGTGGCCGCGGCGCTGCGCGAGGGATCCCTCGGACGAGCGCTCGCGGGGATGCGCCGGAGCGCGATGGCCAAGGTGCGGCGCGCGCCCTCGGCGAGCGCGCTGGCGACGGAGCTCGGCCATCGGCTCGCAGGGCTCGGCGTGGAGGTGATCCGCGCGTGCGGCGCAGGCGGAGGCGGGCACGTGCTCGTGTGGGCGCCCGAGGCGCGTCACGGGGAGATTCTGCGCGCGCTGGGCCCTGCGACCGTGCGAAAGCCCGCGCTCTCGGCGCCCGGCGTGCGGATCGAGCCGGCCTAGGGGATCAGGACGACGCGGCCGAAGACGGCGCGCGCTTCGAGCAGGGCGTGCGCCTCGGCGGCGTACCGGAGCGGGAGCTTTCGATCGATCACGGCGCGGAGCGCGCCCGAGGCTGCGAGGTCGAGCACGCGTTCGAGGTCCTGCCGCGTGCAGGAGGCCGACCCAGCGATCGTATGACTCCAAAGGATCAAGGCGCCGAGCTTGATGGAGACCTTGGCCTGGTCGATGTTGCCGACGACGACCAAGCGGCCTCCGCGGCGGAGCGACTTCAAGGCGGAGCCGAACGTGGCGCTGCCGGTCAGCTCGAGCGCGACGTCGACGGGGCCGCCGAGGCGTGTCTTGACGTCGTCCTCGAACCTGCCGTCGGGGCTCACGAGGACCTCGTGCGCGCCAAGCTCGGCCAGGGCGGCGGCCTTGGCGGGGCTGCCGGTCACGGCGACGACGCGGGCGCCGAGGTGGCGCGCGACCTGGATCGCCGCGGTGCCCACGCCGCCGCTCGCGCCCGTGATGACGACGGTCTCGCCCGCGACGAGGCGCGCGCGTGAGGCGAGAGCCTGGTAGGCGACACCCGCGGTGCACATGAGGGTCGAGGCGTCCTCGAACGGCACGGGCGCAGGGATTTTGACGAGGGCGCGGTGGTGCGCGACGACGAGCTCGGCGTACGCGCCGTCGACGGTGTGGCCGAAGCTCTGATGGGCGCGCTCGCAGAGCAACTCCTCACCGCCCACGCAACGCGGGCATTCGCCGCAGGCGGGCCGGTGCAGGTTGGCCACACGATCTCCCGGGGCAAACCCGGCGCGCGCCGCTTCGTCGCCCACGGCCTCGATCTCGCCGGCGAACTCGTGGCCGAGGATGGTCGGCAGCTTCATGAGCGGGAAGCCGCCGCGACGATCGATGAGATCACGGCCGCACACGGCCGAGGCGCGGACGCGGACGAGGACCTCGTCGGCCGCGGGGACGGGGTTCGGGGTGTTCGGGGACAGGACGAGTTTGTCCGGTCCGCCGACCTCGCGAAGAACGACGGCGCGCATGGTCAGGTCGACGTCTTCAGCTTGCGACGCCGCTCCGCCCGCCCGAGCGCGAGGTCGATGAGGCGCGCGACGAGCTCACGCGGCGGGATGCCGCTCGCCTCCCACAGCTTCGGGTACATCGAGATCGAGGTGAAGCCGGGCAGCGTGTTGATCTCGTTCACGTAGACTTCGCCGCTCTTCGACATGAAGAGGTCGATCCGCGCGAGCCCGGAGGCTTCGAGGACCCGGAAGGTGCGCAGCGCGAGGAGCTGCACGGCGCGCGTCTCGGCGTCGGTGAGGTCGGCCGGGACGCGCGTGGTGACGCCGCGCTCGTCGATGTACTTGGCGGCGTACGAGTAAAACCCGTCCGGGTGATCGACCACGATCTCGCCCGGGATGCTCACGATGGGCTCCTCGTCGCCGAGGACGGCGCACTCGATCTCGCGCGCGCCTTCGACGCCTTGCTCCACGACGATCTTGGTGTCGTACTCGAACGCGAGGCTGATCGCGTCGGCGAGCGCTTCATACGTCTTCACCTTCGTCACGCCGACCGACGAGCCGAGGTTCGCGGGTTTGACGAAGAGCGGGAGCGCGAGCCTTTCGCAGCGCGCGAGGACTTCGCTCGGCTCACGCTCCCACGCGAGGCGGCGCACGGTCTCGTAGGGGACGAGAGGCAGCTCGTCCTGCGCGAGCAGGCGCTTCATCACGTCCTTGTCCATGCCCACGGCCGAGCCGAGCACGCCGGAGCCGACGTACGGCACGCCCGCGAGCTCGAGCAAGCCCTGCACGGAGCCATCCTCGCCCATGGGGCCGTGCAGCACGGGGAAGACCACGTCGATCGCCTGCGCCGCGCCGCCGACCGTGAGCGCGGCGTCGCCGGTCGGGCTCGGGTGCGCGAGGAGCGCGACGTCCGGGGCCGACTGGTTGAGGCGCGCGAGGCGCGGATCGCGCGAGGCGCCGAGGAGGAGCGCTTCTTCCTGCAAGAGCCATCGGCCCGTCTTGTCGATGCCGATGAGGACGGGCTCGAAGCGATCCCGGTCGAGGGCCTCGACGACGTTGCGGGCCGAAAGGAGGGAGATCTCGTGCTCGGCAGAGCGACCGCCGAAGAGCACGGCGACACGGAGCTTGCGCGGGGCGCTCATGAAGGCCGCACCCTAGCAGGGTGCCCGGGCCCGGTGAAACATCCGGCCGAGGAGCCCCGATCCACGCAGGATCCAGCGGGCGATCCGCGGTCGAGCTCGCTAGTCCCGGGACTCGTCGGCGAGGACGAACGCCTTGCGGATCGCGTCGACCGCGACGCGCTTGAGGACGTAGCCATCCGCGAGCTCCACGTCCACCGTGGCCACGCGGCCCTTCTGCAGGCCGACACGCGTGACGTGGATGCGCGCGCCTTTGCTGAGCGCGGCGTCGCGCAGGTTCACGTCTTCCGTGGCGACGAAGTACATCCCCACGCCGATCTCGCGCGGCTCGCCGGCCGAAGGCGCGTCGTTCGTGTCTGCGCGGGCGACACTTGACGTGGCCACGAGGCCCGCCGACGCGGCAGCGAGGGTCAGGAGGGAAGACAGAAACCGCGCACGCATGGCCACCATCTTACAGGATTCCCACGATCGAGACTCGACTTTCCACCGGGCAGCCGCGGCCTTCACGGGTCTTTGGGACGCCAACCATCGAGCGCCTTCTCCACGAAGAGCAGCCGGTCCTGACCCCAAAACAAGAGGTCGCCGACGAGGAAACTCGGCGCCCCGCAGACGCCGATCCGCTCGGCCTGCTCTGTAACGTCCTTGAGGCCCTGTTTCATCCGCTCGTCCGTCGTCGCTGCGACGAGGGCCGCGCCGTCGAGCCCCACGGAGGCCGCGATGTCGGCGAGGACCTCGTCCGCGGAGATGTCGCGATCCTCGACCCAATATGCGCGGTACACGGCGTTCACGAAGGCGGCGACGTGATCCTCCGGCGTCGCGAGCACCATCCGCAGGGGCTTGACCGTATTCATGGGGAACCGCGAGGCGAACCGGAACGGCACGCCCCAGTGATCCGCCCAGCGATGAAGGTCGGCCGTCACGAGCCTTCGCTTCGGCGCGGGCATCGCGAAGAGCGGGACGTTGGGTGTACCGATCGCCTTGAAGAGCGCGCCGAGCAGGAAGGGCCGATACACGAGCGAGGCGCCCTTCCGCGCCGTGAGGGCCTCGATCTGCGTGGAGGCGAGGTACGCGAAGGGGCTCGAAAAATCGAAAAAGAACTCGACGCGCTTCATGGGGGCTCGGGGCGCGAGGCGCGTGGCCTCAGGGATACGAGCTTCGACCGAGCTTCACGCGGGGCTCAACCGAAAATTGTTCCGTCCGCGATCCGGGCCCAAAGCCGCGCGAGGGCGCCGTGTCGGAAGGAGCGAACGGAGGCACGACGATGCGAAAGATGATGATCCTGACCCTTGCGACCCTCGGCGCGACCCTCTTTACGAGCGCGGCGTACGCGGAGCCCAAGAAGGAAAAGTCCCAGGACTACGGCTACACGTTCACGGACGATGCGTTGCTCGGCAACGACATCGGCAACCAGTACGGCCTGATCAAGGTCCGGCAGACGGGGATGCGCGACAAGCTGATCCGCCCGCGCGTGCAGTTCGTGAACGAGCTGCTGAAGTCCGTCGAAGCGCTCTGAGCCGCGACCTTCCGGACGACGCCCCACCCCCGCCCCTCTCCCCCGACATCCCCTCGCATCGTCACGCAAGCGCCTCCGCGCGGGCCCATCTACGCCCGCCCGCGCAGAGGCCCATCGCTCACGTCGTCATCGAGGGCGGCGCAGAGTCGCGTGACGTGGTGCGCGGGGACAAACTCGCCACCGTCGCAGCAAGCTCGGCCGCGTCCACAGGCTTCGGGACGTGCATCTGGAAGCCCGCTGCGAGCACACGAACGCGGTCCTCGGCGCTCGCGTACGCCGTGAGCGCGACCGCGGGGAGCGCGCCCCAGCGCGCAGGCTTGAGCGCGCGGATCTGCCGGATGAGCGCATAACCGTCCTCGCCGGGCATGCCGATGTCGGAGACGAGGACGTCGGGGCGGAACTCGTCGAGCGCGGACAACGCCGCGGCCGCAGAGGGCACACACCGCACGACGGCGCCGCACTGCTGGAGCATCGCGGCGAGCATCTCGCGGCTGTCCTGCTCGTCGTCGACGAGCAAGAGGCGTAGCCCTTCGAGCGACGGGAGCTCTTCGAGGCCGGCCGGCTGCGGCGTCAAGCGGTCGAGGCTCGCGAGCAGATCCGGGTTCGGGCTGAGCGGGAGCAGGACCGAGAAGATCGCGCCCTTGCCCTCGCCCGCGCTGTCGGCGCGCACCGCGCCGCCGTGCAGCTCGACGAGGTGCCGGACGATCGCGAGTCCAAGGCCGAGGCCGCCATGCTTGCGCGTCGTGGTGCTGTCGCCCTGACGGAAACGATCAAAGACGTACGGGAGGAACTCCGGCCGGATCCCCTCGCCCGTGTCGCGGACCGTGATGCGCGCATGCTGGCCCGCTCGACCAAGCGAAAGCTCGACACGGCCGCCGTGCGGAGTGAACTTGATCGCGTTCGTCAGGAGGTTCCAGACGATCTGCTGCACGCGGCTGGGGTCACCTTCCACGAGGCAAGCGCCGCGCTCCAGGCTGCTTTCGAGGCGGACAGACTTCGCCGTCGCCGCGGGACGAACGGCCTCGATCGCGGCGTTGATCGGGCCGACGAGGTCGAGCGTACGCAGCTCCAGGCGTAGCTTGCCCATGACGATGCGCGAGGCGTCGAGCAGGTCCTCGACGAGGCGAGCTTGCAGCATGGCGTTGCGCTCGATCGTCGCGAGCGCGCGCTCCTGGGAGGTGCCGTTCAAGGACGCGGTGCGGAGCATGCGCGTCCAGCCGAGGACCGCATTGAGCGGCGTGCGCAGCTCGTGCGAGACGGTGCCGAGGAACTCGTCACGCAAGCGCGTGGCTTCCTGCGCGTTCTGGTAGAGGCGCGCGTTCTCCAGGGCCATCGCGGCGCGATGCGCGAGCTCCTCGGCGAACGGAAGATCCTTCGTCGAGTACCGCTCCCCGACGCGGAAGAGCGAGAGCGTGGCAGACGCCGTGTCGCCCACGGTCAACGGGACGACGATGGCCGAGCGCGCCCGGAGCTTCGCGAACCGCGCGGCCTGCTCGGACGAACCCACGATGCGTTCGAGGGACACGAGGCCGAGGTCCGTGTACATCTCCGAGGTGCGGCCGCCAAGCACACGCGCGACAGGGCCTTCGCGCCAGCCATCAGGCGCATCACCGCCGCGGAGATCCTGGACGTCGCGCTCCAGGGCCGGATCCTCGTGGGCGACGGCGACGGTGACCGTGGTGCCATCCTCGGAGGCGATGTCGAGCATCGCGTACGTCGCCATCGTGGGCACCACGAGCCGCACGATCTTTTCGAGCGTGGCTTCGTAGTCGAGCGACGCGGAGAGCAGCGCGCTCGCCTCGGCGAGGAACGACGAGCGCCGGGCCGCGTCCTCGGCCTCCGCACGCGCGATCTGCTCGCGGATGAGGCGCGTCCTCTCCTCCTCGGCGCGCTTGCGCTCGCTGATGTCGCGACAAACGCCGACGAGGAACCGCGCGCGGCCCTCCTTGTCGAAGACGGGCTTGGCCGTGGTCTCGATCGGGACCGTCGTTCCATCCTTTCGAACACAAATGAGCTCGCCGAGGAACGCGCCCTGATCGCGGACGCCGCGCAGGATGTGCGGGCCGAGGCGCTCGACCGTGTCGGGGTGCGCGAGGATCGTGACCGGGCGGCCGATGGCTTCGGTCTCGGTGAAGCCGAAGATCTGCGTGGCCTTGCCCATCCAGCGCAGGATCGTGCCGCCGAGGTCGGTAACGAGGATCGCCTCGGGCATCTGCTTCAAGATCTCGTGCGAGAGGTGGACCGCCTCCTCGGCAGCGCCGGCGGAGAGCGAGGCGCGATCGAGCGCGTCGGCGCAATGCTGGGCGAGCGAGAGGACGAGCCAGCGCTCGTCGTCGTCGAAGGAGCGCGGCTCCTGGAACGAGAGCGCGAGGCTGCCGACGACCTGGCCGTCGACGAAGAGCGGCACCGCGGCCCACGCGTGGCTGCCCTGCACGAGATCGCCGAGCGGGAGGCCAGGGTAACGTGCCGCGAGATCGGCGCGCGATCGGAGCCAGATCGGCTGCTTGATGCGCACGGCCTCGGCGACGGGCGCCTCCGTGGCCATGGAGATGCGCGGGCTGTGCGCAGGGATCACCTCGGGAAAACCCGCCGCATGAACGATCTCGAGCTCGGCGCCGCAAGGCGAGAGGCGCGCGATCACGCACGCGCGAGCCCCGAGCACACGCGCTCCGTCCTCCACCACGCGCCGCGCGACCTCGTTCGGTGAGACTGCGCGCGAGAGCGCCGCCGTGACCTCGGAGAGGCGCTTCATCTGCGAGAGCCCTCGCTCGGCCGCCTCGAAGGCCCGCTCGCGCGAAGAGCGCGCGAGCGCCGTGTCGATGGCCGAGGCGCCGATGCGAACGAGCGCCTCGATCAGGCTGCGCTCCTCACGCGGCATCACCTCGCGGAACGGCCCCACGCCGACCGAAAGGACACCGTGCGTGCGGTTCGCGACGCGCAAAGGGTAGACGACCTCGCGCAGAGCACGCGTCGCTTGCGACCGCGCAGGCGTCGCCGCGCCCTGGGGGGCGAGCTTCGTGACGCGCATCGATCCACGCCGCGTCTGCGGCTCGCCGGCTTCGAGGGCCGCGCGCGCGGCGCGTTCGTGGGCCTCGGCGTCGCCATCCGGGCTGCACACGTCCCAGAGCCGCTGTTCGTCGCGGATGTCCACGTGCGCCACGGCGACGCGGCGCAGCTCGCCGCGCTCGAGGAGATCGAGCGTGCAGTAATCCGCGAGGTTTGGCACCGCGAGCCATACGACCCGCGTGAGCACCTCTTCGAGCGTCGACGCGCGCAGAAGCTCGTCGGCCGCTCGCTCCACGAACGCGGCGCGGCGCCTCGTCCGAGCGTCGTTGATGTGCGTCACCCCGGTCTGCGCAAGATCCCGGACGCGCTCCGTCTTCGATGCATCCCCCGCCATCGTGCCCCGATCGCTCAGCCTAGCGATCGGTGTGCACGCTCGCCACTGTGCGGGGCCCTTGCTCTCTTGTCAGGAGGAGCCTTCTCCGTCCACGTCGAGCGCGCGGCGCGCTGCGTAGACGAGCGATTGAACCTCGGCGCGCACTCGCTCGCGAAGGACGCCAACGTCGCCGCCGACATCGACGATCGGCTCCCCCACGACGATCGCCGCGCGTGTCCTCGGCGCACCGCTCACGCGGACCATGTGATCGGCGAAGCTCTCGGAGCCGAACGACGCCGCCGCGCCTTCGTAGGCGAGGCCCACCGGGACGATCTCCGCCTCCGTGCGTTGCGCGGCGAGGAAGGCGCCGGGCTTGAACGGTCGCACTTCGTCGCCCTCGTACGTCGTGCCCTCGGGGTACACGAGCACGGCGCGGCCTCGCTCGATCGAGGCGGTCATGGCGTTGATCGCGGCCGCGCCGCTCTGCTTGTTCGTGCGATCGACGAAGAGCGTACCCACGCGCCGCGCGGCCACGCCGATGACGGGCCAGCCCGAGAGGTCGGCGCGGCTCAGGATCGTGGCCTCGATGTACGCCAGGCAGATCGGGATGTCCAAACCGGAGCGGTGGTTCATCACGAACACACGCCCGCGCTCCCCGGCGCCACGACCCGGGTAGACGTCGCCGCGCTCCACGTGAGGACCCCGCGCGATCATTTGGACCCCATACAATTTGAGCAGGGCCTCGCCGTACCGACGGATCCACGCGTGGAGGACAGCTTCACGCTCGGACGCGGGCGAGATCGCCGTGTCGAGCTCGAGCATCCCGTACATGCTGAACGTGAGGCCCACGAACGCCGCCGTGCGCCCGACGAATCGCCCCTTCTCCACGAGGGACTGATCGCTCATGCCCCGCTCCCTTCGCCGAGGAGACGCACGAGCACCGCGTTCACCGTCGCCGGATCTGCGCTGCCCTTCGTCTGCTTCATGATCTGTCCGACGAAAAATCCGAGGAGCGCCGTCTTGCCGGCGCGGTACGCGGCGACCTGCTTCGGGTTCGCCTCCATCACGCCGCGCGCGATGGACTCGATCGCCGACGCATCACCGAGCACGGCCATGCCTCGCTCCCGTACGACGTCCGCAGGCGCGTGGTCCGTGCCCGCGACCGCCGCATACAGCTCCTTCGCCTGCTTGCCGCTGATCGTGCCGGCGTCGACGAGCCGCAGGATCTCCGCCACCTGCGCGGGCGTCACCGGGAAGCTCGCCGAGAGGCCCGTCGTCGTCACGTCGCGCAGGACCTCGCTCTGCACGAAGTTCGCGAGCTTCACCGCGTCCGGATAAAGCGCGCGCGCCTCGTCGAAGAAACGCGCGATCGCGGGATGCCCGCCGAGCACGCCCGTCGCGTACGCCGTGAGCCCGAGCTCGAGGGCCCATCGCGCGCGCTTCGCGACGGGCAGCTCCGGCAGCGCGCTGCGGATCGACTCGATGTACGCCTCCGCAAGCACGAGCGGAGGCAGGTCTGGCTCGGGGAAGTAGCGGTAGTCGGACTCGCTCTCCTTGTCGCGCAGGAGGTAACTCTCGCGCTTCTCCGCGCTGTAGCCGCGTGTCTGCTGCCGGACCCGCTCGCCACGCTCGACGAGGTTGATCTGCCGGCGGATCTCCACGTCGATCGCGTCGGCCACGAACTTGAACGAGTTGATGTTCTTGAGCTCGACGCGCGTGCCGAGCCGCGTCTCGCCCACCTTGCGGATCGACACGTTCGCGTCGCACCGGAAGCTGCCCTGTTCGAGGTTGCCGTCGTTCACGCCCGTGAACATCAAGACCTCGCGGAGCCGCCGGAGATACTCGGCCGCCTCGGCGCCCGCGCGCAGATCGGGCTCGCTCACGATCTCGATGAGCGGCGTGCCCGCGCGGTTCAGGTCGACGACGGACTCGTCGCCGACGCCGTGCAGGTTCTTGCCCGCGTCCTCCTCCATGTGGACCCGATGGATCCCCACGCGGCGCGGCGTGCCCTCCACCTCGACGTCGAGCACGCCCGAGAGCGCGAGCGGCAGGTCGTACTGGCTGATCTGGTAGCCCTTCGGCAGGTCCGGATAAAAGTAGTTCTTCCGGGCAAACACGCTCCGCGTCTGCAACGAGCAACCGAGGGCGAGCGAGGCGCGCACGGCGAGCGCCACGGCCTCCGCGTTGAGCACAGGCAGCGCGCCGGGCAAGCCGAGGCAGACGGGGCAGGTGTGCGTGTTCGGCGGGTCGCCGAAGCTCGTGGCACAGCCGCAGAACGCCTTCGTCCGCGTGAGCAACTGCGCGTGCACCTCGAGCCCGATCACCGGCTCGTACTCACCGTAGGCGCTCATCGGGCGGATTATGGCAAGCCGAAACGCGAACGCCCCTGTTTTCCCGCAGGAAGCAAAAACCCCCTCTCCTCGCGGGCCACGCGAAGAAGAGGGGGCTTCTGTCCGTCAGCGAATCGGATCAGTGATCCATCTGCTCGCGCGACAGACCGGGATGCGTCGGATCGCCCGGCTCGTGGCGCGGGTTCGCCGACTTGCGCGAACCGTCCCGGCCGGTGAACTCCATGAGCAGGTCCTTCCTGTAGATGAACTGCTCACGCGAGTCGTACGGCGTCGCGTGGATGCCCGTGTCCATGCGGATCGCGTCGCAGGGACAAGCCTCGACGCAGAACCCGCAGAAGATGCAGCGCAGCTCGTCGATGACAAACGTCTTCGGGAACCGCTCGTAACCGCGCCGCTTGTCGCCCTCGGTGTACTCGCCCGCCTCGATGTGGATGCACTGCGCGGGGCAAGCGGTGGAGCAGCACAGGCACGCCACGCAGCGCGGCGAGCCGTCGTCACGGAGCGTGAGGCGATGCAGACCGCGGAAGCGCTCCGGGTAGGGGCGCTTCTCCTCGGGGTAGCAGATCGTCGTGACGCCCTCGTTGAGGGCCTCGAGCACCGGGTCGGGCTTCTGGCCGAGCATCATCTCCTTCGTGTTCTTGAAGAAGTGACGCATCGTGATCGCCATGCCCCGGAAGAGCTCGGGCAGGTAGGACTGGACCTCGGCCGTGCGGCGCGGCCGCGGGATAGCCTTGCCCTGCACGGGCGCGCCGGCAGGCTTGGTCCACGGGTTCGACGGAGTGCGCTTCGCCATCGTTCGATCCTCTCAGGCCTGCTGAGGCTCCGGCTTGACCCCGCCCATCGCCGCCGCGAAACGCGCCGCCGACGAGGCGAGGAACTTCTTGCGCTCGACCGGCTCGAGCAACCCGACCACGACCGCGACGAAACCAGCGAGCGTGGCCACGGCGACGACGCCCTGCGTGATGTCCGCGAGGAGCTTGAGCCACGAATCCGCCGCCGGACCCGCGTTGCGGAGCGCGAGCACGACCACGCCCGTCACCATCATGTTCGCGATGGCGAGCGGCAGGAGCTTGGTCCAGCCGAGCTTCATGAGCTGGTCGTAACGGAAGCGCGGCAGCGTCCAGCGGAAGAAGATCTGCACCCAGGTGACGAACACGGTCTTGCCGAAGAACGCGATCGCCGAGATGAGGCTCACCGCGAGGTGCGTCATCTTGTACTGGAAGAGCACCGTGTCGCCGAACGCGATGTTGAGGCCGTCCGGGTGCAGGAAGGGCAGCGAGTAGCCGCCGAAGAAGAGCGCGACGAGCAGCGCGCTCGAGAAGACGAGCTCGATGTACTCGCCTGTCATGAACATGCCCCACTTGAACCCCGAGTACTCGAGGAAGTAGCCGGCGACGATCTCACTCTCGCCCTCGGGCTGATCGAAGGGCACGCGCTTCGTCTCCGCGCAGAGCGCCGTCAGGAACAGGACGAACCCGAGCGGCTGCACGAAGACGCCCCACGCGTTCTGGCCCTGCCACACGGCCATGTCGCTCATCCGGACGCTGCCGTAGATGAGGAAGAGGCCGACGAGCGAGAGGCCCATCGCGACCTCGTACGAGACCATCTGGCTCGACGCGCGCAGGCCGCCGAGGAGCGCGAACTTGTTGTCGCTCGCCCAGCCCGCGATCGCTGCGCCGATGATGCCCGTGCCCGCGATGCCGAAGACGTAGAGGATGCCGACGTTCAGATCGATGATCTGCAGCTTCACGCGGAAGCCGTTGCACGCGCCGCTCGCGGGGACCGTGGCGAGGAGGTGTCCGAGGTCCGAGAAGTCGAGCGTGCCGTTCTTGTTGCCGTCGGCGAAGCAGAGGTCGTTGCCGAAGGGAATGACGGCCATGACCGCGAGCGCCGAGAAGACCGCGAGGACCGGCGCGAGGCCGTGGAGGAGGCGATCCGCGTTCTTCGGGATGAAGTCCTCCTTCCAGATCATCTTGACCGAGTCGGCGAGCGCGTGGAGCGTGCCCGCGAGGCGCAGCGGGATCTTGCCGTCGGGCACGCGCGAGGTGGCGTAGAGGCCGACGAGCAGGAAGACGCCGCCGAGCACGAAGCCCGAGACCTGCGCCGCAAGCGGGATCGCCGCCGGCGGCACGAGGCGCCCGGCCACGAGGCCGATCGCGTGCACGCCGAGGCCCGCGAAGAAGATCGAGCGCGGGTCCGTGTCCTCGAACATCTGCTCGGCGCGGTTGATCGCGCCGCCGCTCCGCACCTTCGCGCAGAGCACGAGCAGGCTGAACCAGGCCACGAGGATCGTGAGCTGCACGTTCATCGTGAACCGCTCGGCCGCCGCGCGTCCCGCGAGCTGACCGAGCGAGGAGAAGATCGCGAGCACGCCGAAGAGCGCGGGCGGCAGGAGCACGATGACCCGCGCCACCATGTTCGGCAGGTACACAACCGCGCGGTTCGGGCCGACGCGGTCCTGCACCATCGCGCCCTGCCGGCGGTCGGCCCACGTGCTGAGCGCCGCCATGTTCAAGAAGAACAGGGCCAGGATGAGGATCTTGACGACTGCCAGGACGATCTCGACGAGGCTCATGCGCTCACCTCGGGCTTCGCGGCCCGATCCGCGTCACGGCTCGCGAGAGGCGCCTCGGGCGTCATCGCCCGACGCACGTCCGCGAGCGTCTTTTCGGTCATCGCGTAGCCGAGCTCCTTGCCGAGCTTCGCCACGAGCTCCCAGCCCGGACGCGCGTCGCCGCGCGGCTTGAGCGCGCGCTCGCTCTTCTGGGCGAGGCCCTGGCGGTTGACGTACGTGCCGTCCGCCTCGGCCCACGCGGTCGCGGGCAGCGCGACGTGCGCGGCGCGCGCGAGCGGCCCGTCGTGCGCGGCGATCGTCACCACGCCCTTGAGCTTCGACAGCGCGCTCTCGGCGTCCTTCGCGTCGACCTCGATCTCGGCGCCGAGCGCGATCACGAACGAGTACTTGCCCGCCTTGATCGCGTCGAAGAGCGCCGCGATCGGCTTCGGCGCCGGCGCGCCCGCGAGCTGCATGACGCCGAGCGTGTTCGGGTTCTTGTCCTCGCTCATGAGGATCTTGTCGCCGCGACCGAGCGGACGACCCGACACGTAGAGGTCCTTCGCGCCGATGAACGTGCGCGCGAGCTTGAGGAGCGCGAAGTTGTCCTCGTTCGAATGCTGCGCGCTGAGCACGATGGCGACCCGGCTCGGATCATCCTTGATGCCTGCGAGCTGATCCTTCGCCGCCGCGAGCGCCTCTTCGAGGCTCGCGTCCTCGCCGCCGACGAGCGCCGTGCCGAGGCGGCCTTCGACCGCGCGCCGGTACGAGAGCATGCCCTCGTCGCACATCCAGTACTTGTTGACCTCTTCGTTGTCGCGCGGGCGGTGCCGATGCGGCACGTTCGACCGCGGATCGTAGTCGAGGTACGCGTTGCAGCCCGTCGCGCAGCCCTGGCAGACTGTGCGCGCGCTGCGGAGGAACCACACGCGCGCCTTGAAGCGGAAGTCCTTCGAGGTCAGCGCACCGACGGGGCAGACGTGCTCCGTCATGAGCGTGTAGTCGTGGTCGAGCTCGCGGCCCGGCGAGACGACAATCTCGTTGAGGTTGCCGCGCTCGCGCACGCTGAGGACCGGATCCTTCGCGACCTCGGCCGTGAAGCGGACGCAACGCGTGCAGATGATGCAGCGCTCGGCGTCGTAGACGATGGTCGGCCCGAAATCGACGGCCTTCGGCTTGTGCACGACCTCCTGCTGCATGCGCTTGCCCGTGCCCTGGTGCTCCAGCCAGTAGTCCTGGAGCCGGCACTCGCCTGCCTGATCGCAGATCGGGCAGTCGACCGGGTGGTTCAGGAGCAACAGCTCCTGCACCGCGCCGCGCGCCTCCTCGACGTGATCGCTGCCCTCGGAGAGGACCTCCATGCCGGGCGCGCAGGCCTGCTGGCAGGCAGGGACGAGCTTCGGCTTGCGGGCAGGGACGTAGTCCTTCTTCTCCGGATCCCAGCGCAGAATGTCGAGCTGCATCGCGGGGCGGCCGGGAGGCGGCGCGACCTCGACGAGGCACATGCGGCAGTTCGCCGCGACGGAGAGGCCCGGATGCCAGCAGTAGTGGGGGATGTCGATGCCGGCGCGGTGCGCCGCTTTGATGATGGTTTCCCCTTGCTCGAAGGGGATCTCGCGCCCGTCGATCTTGATCGTAGCCATCTCAGTGATCGCACTCCCCGCCGATCATGTTGAGGGAACCGAACGTCGGGACGACGTCCGGGATCATCAGGCCCGTGATGAGCTGCTCGAGGCCCTGCGTGGTGGCGAAGCAGGGGGGCCGGATCCGCACGCGGTAGGGCGTGCCGCTGCCGTCGGAGACCAGGTAGAAGCCGAGCTCGCCGTTGCCCGCCTCGGTGTACGAGTAACACTCGCCCGCCGGGATCTTGATGCCCTCCATCACGATCTTGAAGTGCTGGATGGTGGCCTCGATGGTCGTGTAGACGTCCTGCTTCGGGGGCAGGATGATCCGCGGATCCTCGATGTTGATCGGGCCCTCGTCCGGCATTTGATCGAGCGCCTGCTCGATGATCCGCCACGTCTGCCGGATCTCCTCCTGGCGACACATGAACCGGTCGTAGTTGTCGCCCGTCGTGCCCACCGGCACGTCGAACTCCATCCGGTCGTAGACCATGTACGGGTGCGCGCGGCGCACGTCGTACGGCACGCCCGAGGCGCGCAGAACGACGCCCGTCCACCCGAGCGCGAGCGCGTCCTCCTTCGACATCACGCCGACGCCTTCGAGGCGGTCGAGGAAGATGCGGTTCTTGAGCAGCATCTTCTCGCCCTCGTTGATGAGCTGGAGCACGCGCGGCACGCCCGCGCGGATCATGTCCTTGAAGTGCTTCGTCGGCGGGCTCGCCATGCCGCCCACGCGACCGAAGCTGTGCGTGACGCGCGCGCCCGTCTCCTCCTCGAAGATGTCCCAGATGATCTCGCGGGCGCGGGCGAAGTAGAGGAACGGCGTGAACGCGCCGAGCTCCATGCACATCGCGCCCGAGCAGATCATGTGGTCGCAGATGCGCGCGAGCTCGCCGAGCGCCACGCGGTAGTACTGGCAGCGCTCGGGCACCGTCACGCCGAGCATCTTCTCCACCGCGAGCGCGAAGCCCACGTTGTTCAGCATCGGCGAGACGTAGTTGCAGCGGTCGACGTACGGGAAGATCTGCGTCCAGGTGCCCCGCTCGCACATCTTCTCGAAGCCGCGGTGCAGGTAGCCGATCTGCACGTCGGCCTTCTGGATCATCTCGCCCGAGAGCTCGAGCACGATGCGCACCGTCCCGTGCATCGCCGGGTGGGACGGGCCCATGTTGAGCATCATCGGCTCGCTGGGCAGCTCGAGGAGGCCCTCCTCGAGATCACGATCCAAGGGTTCCATGGCTCAGTTCGTCTCCTCGCCCCGCGGGTAGTCGTGGGTCTGTCGCCCGAACGGCATGCCCTCGTCGATGCCGAAGGGGGGCAGCTTGTCGGGGACGTTGCGCAGCTCGACGAGCGGCTGGGTCTTGTCCGCCGGATAATCCTTGCGAAGCGGGTACCCGACAAACTCGGGGTACATCAGGATCCGCCGCAGATCGGGGTGGCCCTTGAAGTTCACGCCGAACATGTCGAAGCACTCGCGCTCGAACCAGTTCGCGCCTTTCCAGACGGGCACGAGCGAGTCGATGTCCGCGCCGTTCGCGTCCTCGTCGCCGATGCGCGCCTTCAGCCGGATGCGATGGTTTCGCTCCATCGAGCGCAGATGCAGCACGACCTCGAAGCGCGGCGTCTGCCGGCCGAGGTAGTCGACGGCGGTGAGGTCGACGAACATGTTCATCGCGCACTGGGGATCGTCCCGGAGAAACCGCGCGATCTCGCGCCATTTCTCGGGGTTCACCACGGCCGTGTCGTCGCCGAACTGCGAGTGGGTCTCGTAGATGTCGTCGCCGAACTTGCTCTTCAGGATTTCGAGGACGCGCTTGCTCATGTTGCGGTGCTCTTCTTGCCGAGCCTGACGAGGTTGCCCGCTTGCACGATGGGGTCGCGGCGAGGCTTGACGATCGCGGGCGTACGGTCGCCACGCGCGATCTTGTCCTGCAGCAGCAGAAGGCCATCGATCACGGCCTCCGGGCGCGGAGGGCAGCCGGGGACGTAGACGTCGACAGGAACGACTTTGTCGATGCCCGCGAGCGTCGTGTAGTTGTCGTAGAAGCCGCCGCACGACGCGCACGTGCCGAACGCGAAGACGTACTTCGGGTCCGCCATCTGCTCGTAGATACGCTTGAGCGCGGGCGCCTGGCGCTGGCTGATCGTGCCCACGACCCAGAGCAGGTCCGCCTGGCGCGGCGAGAAGCGCGGCGCTTCGGCGCCGAAGCGCGCCATGTCGAAGCGCGGGCTCGCCATGGCCATGAACTCCATCGCGCAGCACGCCGTGATGAACGGGTACTGGAACAGCGAGTACTTCCTCGCCCAGTTCAAGAGCGCATCGAAGCGCGTCGTCGCGAACCCGGTCTCCGATCCCTCGAGGACCTGGATCGTCGTGCCAGCGCCGCCAGTGGTCATTTCTCCCATTCGAGGGCTCCCTTCTTCCAGATGTAGAGCAGCGCCACCACGAGCATGAGGATGAACGACCCCATGGTCGCGAGGCCGATCCAGCCGAGATTCTTGAACTCCACCGTCCACGGGTAGATGAGCACCGCTTCGATGTCGAAGACCACGAAGAGGATCGCCGTGAGGTAGAACTTGACGCTCGGCTTGACGAAGCGGCCGCCCGTCGTTTCGCTCCCGCACTCGTACGGGATCATCTTCTCCGGCGTCGGGTTCTTCGGTCCGAGCACGGTGCTGATCGTGAACAAGGCGCCCGCTAGGACCGCCGCCACGATGAAGAGCAGGAACAGGGGGACGTAGGTGGACAACATCGTTTGCTCCGGGTGCTCCGGGTGCTCCGGGTACGTGGTGTACCCGGTTCTGGTGCCGACCGAGAAGGTGCGGACCTCTCTCGCGATCGCTCGCGATCACGAGCGGGCGCTGGCAGGCTCCGAGATCACGCGAAATCCGTGCGATCTCGGCACAATCGCCGCGGCTATGTAGCTTTGGCGTTCTGGGGTGTCAATTGGGCGGCCAGGGTGTATAGGGGCTCCAGGAGCCCGGTCAACTCCGGGAGCTCAACACGAGCCCACGGAACGCCGTCAGCGCCGTGCCGAGCCGGGTCTCGATCTCGCGGATCTCCTCGATGAGCTCGGCGTCGGGCACGCCCGCCGCGCGGGCCTCCCGCACACACGCGAACGCGGCCACGTAGCGCTGCCGCTTCACGTACGCCTTCGCCAGGAGCGGCCAGATGAGCTTGGGCGGCGCGCCGAGGCTCGCCGCGCGCCGGAGCCCGCCGATGGCCTCCCCTGCACGCCCGTTCTCGAGCTGCGCCTCCCCGAGCCGGCGGAAGATGTCCGCCGCCGCTGCGCCATCCTGCGCGTATTGCACCGCGAGGCGCATGACCTCCTCGCCTTGATGCTCTTCGCCGAGCTTGACGCACGCCGTGCCGAGGAGGCCGAGCCCCTTGGCGATGAGCGCGCGCGCGTCGGTCGTGAGCATCTGCCCCTCGGGCGTGCGGAGGAAGATCGCGAGCGGCGCCGGCCACGCGCCGAGGAGCTGCACCACGCGCGACCAATCGTTGCGCTGGCTCGCTGCCTCGGCCTCCGCCACGCGCGTCAGATCGATCGCCGAGCGTGAGCCCGCCGAGGCGCGCTCGAGCTCCTCGCGCACGTGCGCTCGGATGCGCGCGCGGAACTCGCTGAGCTCGTACGTTTGCTCGAGGCCGTCGCGCAGCACGAGCAACCTCGACGTGCGACCGTCGACGTAGAGCTTGCGCAGGCTGTAGCCGAAGAGCGGCGCGAGCAGGAGGTAGCGGACGCCGATGTGGAGCTGCAGCGCCTCGATGTCCGTGTCGCGCTCCGGCGGGCCGGGCGTCGCGTCCTCGGTGAGGAGCGCGCCGACGAGCCGATGCCGGAAGTCGGCCAGCGTCAACCGCTGGACCTCGCTGTCTTCTTCCTCGTCGCCCGGAGGCGCGATGACGAAGTCCACGAGGGTGTTGTCGGGGTTGCGGCGGTCGACCGTGAGCGCGGTGATGCGCGCTCCTGTGATCATCGAGAAGGCGAAAAACGTCTCGCCGACGATGTCGCAGAGAGCCTGAAAGCTGCCGATCCCATCGCCGATGCGCTCGAACCAGCCGTCGGTGCGGACCGCATCGAGAGAGAAAACTCGTTCCTTCGCCATGAGCGGGAGATTGGGGAGAGTCGCACGAGCCGCGCGGGATGTCACCGCCCGTGGTCGTCGCCGCGAGCAGTCTTGCCCGTCCCATGGGTCGCCGAAAAGCCCCCTTCTGCGAAGAATTTTGTGGCTCTTGCCACAACGAGCACGCAATCCGGGGGGCGAGCCCACCAATCGGCGTGTCGCCCGCGAATTTTGCGCGCTTGCGTCTTCAGGTCGCCGGGCGCGCGCTGGCGGAGGCGCGCACGTGGCGCTTGGGGCGCGCGCCGATGTTCGCCACGTCGAAGCTCACGCTGCCGCCGAGGCTGTCGCTCGAACCGCCCTTGCCGATGTTCGTGCCGCCTGTGCTGCCGTCCGGCATCTGGAGCTGCGAGACGACCTCGACCATCACGATCGCGCCCGCCGCATACGACTCCGGCAACGTGAACTGTCGGCTCGCGAGCCGCCCGCTCACGGCGCCCGCAACTGCGCTCCAGTCGCCCGCGTTGCCCGCCGACGAACGCACGACACGCACGCTCGCCACTCGACCGCCGGGTGCGATGCGCACTTCGAGCGTGGCGCGCGAGACGTCGGGCGTGCCCGAGCCGCGCACGACGTCGGAGACGACACTCGCGATCGTGCCCGCGCCCGGCAGATCCAGGCCGAGCTGTCGATCCTTCTCGCGCATCACGTCGGAGATCACGCGGCCCGCGATCTTGCGATCGACCTCGGGCGGAGGGCCGACCGTGGTGGGCGCGGGCTTCGGCTTGCCCGTCTCGGGGATGACGCCGGGCATCGCCCACACGGGCCCGCCGAGGCCCGGGATCCCAGGGCCCCCGCCGGGCACCGCGGGCGGCGGCGCGCCGTACTCGTCGGGCGGCGCGGCCGAAGGCATCGCCGTGGGCACGGGCTCGACCTGCTGCGGCTCGACGGTGTTCGGCTGCGTGTTCGGCTCCACGACGCGCGGATCGACCGCGTCCGTCACGCGCGGACGCGTATCGTTCATCGCGACGGCGGGGTCCTGCGGACGCTCGAAACGAGGTTCGTCCGGGCGCATCGGCTCGATCGGAACGTCCTCGATGTCGATCTCCATGCGCCGCGCCATGCCGCTCGAGATCGCGAGGAGCGGGCCATTCGGCCGCGGCGCGACCCGAGCGACGACCGGGATGAAGAAGTGCAGCCCGGTGGCGACGAGGACGAACGGGAGAAAGCGCACCTACAGGGACCTTGGTCCGCGCGCGTCGGCGCCGCAAGGGAGGAATTCGGGGGGCGCGCGGGGATCACGCCCTGCTAGGCGGTGGAGATCGCAAAGAGCCTGGGATCTCGGCCTTCAGCCTTCGAGGCGGGTGACGGCGCGCTCGACGAGGGCGGGGACCATCTCGCGGCGCCACTCGGTGTCGTCGTCGACGTTCGGGAGGGGTTTGCACTCGGCATAGGCGCCCTCGGCGAGCTCGCGCGCGGCGACGTCGAAGGGCGTCCCAGGACGGACGTTCGAAGCGGCGCGGACGCGGCGCGGGCGAGCGCCGAGCGCCGAGACGACGACGTCCGCGGCGTCGACTCGCGCGGTCTCCACGCCCGAGACGTCGAGCCGGACGGCGATCGAGAGCAGCGGGAAGTCGATCGCGTTCCGGCGCCGGAGTTTTTCGAAGCTCGAACGGCGACCGGGGCGGCGCGTGATCGAGACACGCACGACGAGCTCGCCGGGTTCGAGCACGGTGTTCTTGATGCCGTCGGCCACGTAGAAATCGTGGGCGGCGACGATGCGCGCGCCGCGCGGGCCGAGGAGGTGGAGGTCGGCGTCGAGCGCGATGAGCGCGGGCGCGGTGTCGTTCGAGGCGGCGGCGACGCAGCGCGATCCGCCGCGCACGACGTGGCAGACGGTGCCGTCCTTCTTGAGGCAGAAGCCCAGCGATTTGCGCCAGAAGTAGGTCTGGTTGTAGTAGCGGCAGCGCGTGTCGAGGCAGATGTTGCCGCCGAGCGTGCCCATGGCGCGGTGGTGCGGTCCGCCGACCTGGCCCGCGGCCTCGGCGAGCGCGGGCGCGATGCGGCGCACGAGGATCGAGCTCTCGATCTCGGCGAGGCGCGCGCCGGCGCCGAGGACGAGCTTGTCGTCGTCGCCCTCGCGGTCGAGCGAGATGCCGCGCAGCTCGTCGATGCCGGCGATGGAGACGACGTGGTCGGGCTCGACGAGCCCGTGCTTCATGTTGGGCAGCACGTCGGTGCCGCCCGCGAGGACGACGGCCTTGTCGCCGAGGCGCGCGAGCAGATCGAGCGCCGCCGAGAGGGTGCGTGGCCTGTGATGATCGAAGACGGGCAGCGGTAACACCAGGACCTCACTCCGCCGCAGCAGTCGCGGTGGCTTGCTCGTCGGCTTGCTTCTTTCGAAGGGCCGAAAGGACTCGCGCGGGCGAGAAAGGGAGCCTGTCGACGCGTACGCCGACGGCGTCGAAGATGGCGTTCGCGATGGCCGGGATCGACGGATGCAGCGGGCCTTCGCCCGACTCCTTGGCGCCGAGCGGGCCCTCCTGATCCTCGGACTCGACGATGAGCGCGTGCAGGTCGGGGACGTCGAGGCTCGTCGGGATGCGGTAGTCGAGCAGGTTCGGCCCCTTGTGCAGGCCGTCGGGTCCGATGACGTGCTCTTCGAGCAGCGCCTCGGCCGCGCCCATGTACGCCGATCCTTCCATTTGCCCCTCGACGATCGTGGGACAGAGGGCCTTGCCGCAGTCGTGCGCGACCCAGATCTTCTCGACGCGGACGAACCCCGAGCGCGCGTCGACCGAGACCTCGGCGACGTGCGCGGTGAACGAGTACGCGGGCGAGGCGCCGATGGTGCCGCCGCGGTACTCGCCGCCGAGCTTCGGCGTGTTGTAGTGGCCGACGGCGCCGAGCGTGCCGAACTTCGCCTCGGCGAGCTGGATGGCCTCGGTGACGGAGACGCCGCGGGCCGGGTCGTGCACGACGACGAGCGCGCCGCGCGTGACGAGCACGTTCCGCGGATCGACGTCGAGCTTCTCGGCGACGGCGGCGACGAGCTTGCTCTTGATCTCGCGCGCCGCCATCAGGCACGCGTTGCCGTTCATGAACGTGCCGCGCGAGGAGTAGGCGCCGAGGTCGACGGGCGTGAGGTCCGTATCGCCCGAGATGACGCGCACCGACCCGAGATCCAGGCCGAGCTCGTCGGCGACGAGGACGGCAAGCATGAGGTCGCAGCCCTGGCCGATCTCGCTTTGACCTGAAAAGACCGTCACCACGCCCGAGCGATCGACCTTGAGCTGCACGGCGCTCTGCGGCATCGCGTTCGGGTAGATCGCGTAGTTCGTCCCGCTGATGTACGCGCTCGTGGCCACGCCGAGCCCGCGCCCCTTGGGCAGCTTGCCAAAGCGGTCTTTCCAGCCGCTCGCCCTCTCCACGGCGTCGAGGCATTGCTCGATGCCGTTCGAGGTGACGCGCAGGCCGTTCAGCGTGGTCGTGTTCGGCGGGACGAGGTTCTTCCGGCGGAGCTCGATCGGATCGATCGCGAGCGCGCGGGCGATCTTGTCGAGCGAGACCTCGAAGGCGAAGCGCGGCTGCACGCTGCCGTGGCCACGCTTCGGGCCGCAGGGAGGCTTGTTCGTGAAGAGGCGCGTCGAGCGGAAGCGGTAGGTGTCGGCGAACGCGGGCAGCGTGAGGAGCTGGCCCGAGTAGTAGGTCGTGACGAGGCCAAACGAGGAGTACGCGCCGCCGTCGATGAACGTGCGCGCGTCGACGCCGGTGAGCTTGCCGTCGCGCCTCGCGCCGACCTTCATGTGGATCTGCATCGGGTGCCGCCCGCGATGCGCGTAAAACTCCTCCTCGCGCGTGTAGAGGAACTTCACGGGGCGGCCCGTGACCATCGCGAGCTTGGCGGCGCAGAACTCGAGCGAGAAGGGTTCGCTCTTGCCGCCGAAGGCGCCGCCGACGGGCGGCTGGATCACGCGGATGCGCGTGGGCGAGACGCGCAGGACGCGCGAGAGCTCGCGGTGCAGGTAGTGCGGGACCTGCGTCGTGGACCAGACCGTGAGCAGGCCGTTCTTGTCGAGGTTCGCGATGGCGCAGTGGGTCTCGATCGGGACGTGCGCGCTACCCTCGTAATAGTAGTCGCCCGCGATGACGACCTCGCTCTCCGCGAGCGCGGCGTCGACGTCCCCGAACGAGAGGTCGACCTCCTTCGAGACGTTGTCCTTGCCGCCCTTGCCGAGCCCGACCTCGGGTTTGTCGATCGCGGTTTGCAGATCCGTCGCGGCCGGCAGCACCTCGTACGCGACGTCCACGAGCTCCGCCGCCTCGTGCGCGATGCGCTCGTCGGTCGCGGCGACGGCGGCGACGGCGTCCCCGACGAAGCGCGCGTGGTCGAGGGCGAGCGGGTACTCGTCCGGCGTCCAGGGGATGATGCCGAAGCGCTCGGGCATGTCCTTGCCCGTGATGACCGCGAGCACGCCGGGCTTTGCGAGCGCGCGTGTCGCGTCGATGCGCACGATGCGCGCATGGGGATGTGGCGAGCGGACGATCCGACCCCAGAGCATGCGCGGCAGGTGGATGTCGTCGGTGTAGCGGACCTGCCCGGTCACGCGCGGCGCGAGCAGCGTGCGCGTGCGGCTGCCGACGAGACCTCGAAGCTCACTCGGCTTTCGCGTGTCCGTCATGGCTAGCCCTGCCTCCCCTCGCGCGAGCTCTTGTTCGAAGGCAAAGGCGGAGGCGTGTTCTCGATCCCTGGCAGTCCCACGCCCGCCTCCGCCTCGCCGCGGCGGATCTTCGCCGCGAGCTCGATCGCGTCGACGATCTTCCCGTACCCCGTACAGCGGCAGAGGTTGCCCGCGATCGCGCACTTGATCTCGTCGCGCGTGGGCCGCGCGTTCCGGTCGAGCAGCGCGGTCGCGGTCATGAGCATGCCGGGCGTGCAGAACCCGCACTGCCCGCCGCCGAGCCTGTCGAAGCCGTCGAGGAGCGCGTCGATGTGCGGCGCGCCTTCGAGCGTCTCGACCGTGCGGACCTCCTTGCCGTCCGCATCGAGCGCGAGCGTGAGGCAAGAGAGGGTCGCGACGCCGTCCACGACGACCGTACACGCGCCACAATCCCCCTTGTCGCAGCCCTGCTTCGTGCCGACGAGGTCGAGGTCGTACCGCAGCGCTTCGAGGAGCGTCCTGCGCGCAGGGACCGCGAGCGCGACGGCGCTGCCGCCGATCTTCATGCACATCGGTACGAGTTTTTCCATGGGCTCCAAGGGCTCAGATGCAGACGCATCTTCGGGCGTCGCGTGGTAGGGGCGTACCTCGAAACGCGCGCCGCGCATGTTCGCGCCGGCGATCGGATGCCCCGCGGGGATGGGATATCGGAGCGCGCGGGAAGCGAGCTCGCAGTACTCGACGAGGCGCGCCTCGGGGACACGGGGGCGCGCGCCGAGGAGGCCGAGGTTCTCGACGAGCAATTCGAGGCTCGTGTTGCCGACCCGCTCGCCGACGCCGAGGCCCGTGCCGTGCACGCGATCGACGCCCCGGGCGGCGGCCCATAACGCGTTCGGCAAGCCGATGCCGCGGTCGTTGTGCCCGTGCCAGTCGAGCTCGACGTGCCGCGCGCCAAGCTCGTCAAGGGTGTGGCGCGCAAACTCGACGAGCGCCTCGATGCCGTACGGCGTGACGTGGCCGGTGGTGTCGCACAGGCAGATGCGGCTCGCGCCGGCGTCGATGGCGGCGCTGTAGAGGTTGCGGAGGACATCGGGGTTCGAGCGGGTGGTGTCCTCGGTGACGAGACAGAACGGCAAGCCCGCGGCCTTGGCCTCCCGCGCGGCGGCGGTGATGGCGCCGACGAGGAAGTCCGTGTCCCACCCTTCGACGGCGAGGCGAATGGGGGAGCTGCCGATGAAGGCGTAGACCTCGATGGGGATCCCGGCGCGATCGGCGGCGCGGGCGATCCCGTGGACGTCAGCGACGACGGTGCGCGCGGCGGCGGTGGGGACGAGGCCGAGCTTGGAACGGACGATCTCGCGGCAGAGGAGGAAACAATCCTCGGCATTGGCGAGGCCGGCGGCGGGGAGGCCGACGCTGACGACATCAACGCCGATCGCGGCCATGGCGTAGAGCAGATCGATCTTCTGCGCGGCGTCGGGCTGGTGGCCGGCCGCGCTCTGCAATCCATCCCGGAGGGTCTCGTCGACGACCTTGATGGGCCGCACCCTGCGGGCGAAGTCGCGCCGCACAGGCCCACCGGAGAGGGAAATCGCGCGGCCCGATG
Source organism: Polyangium sorediatum (assembly GCF_029946465.1). NCBI lineage: Bacteria > Pseudomonadati > Myxococcota > Polyangiales > Polyangiaceae > Polyangium > Polyangium sorediatum. The sequence goes on along the minus strand of NZ_JARZHI010000001.1, from coordinate 287,360 downwards.
CATCGACGAACGGGACGCTTTCGTTCCAGTCGTACATGAGAACCCCCGGGATGCTTCCGAGGTGATGAGTACCACGGAACGAGGTTCGGCCGGGACGCGGGATCGCGCGGACGTACGGGGAGAAAATGATGGCGCGGTGCGGCGGAGGACGCTGGCTGCGCGTCGTTTCTTTGCCACGCCGATTCAATCATCCCCTCTTCGTGAAGTTCCTTTTCGAGGACGCCTTTTCTACCGAGTCGACCCGCACGTGGATTCGCCGGTCGTCCTTTCGCCCCCGCTCCGAACACCCGATCCCCGTATCGAATCTCACACTCCCCTGCTCCGACGACTCGATCCCCTGCTCCCGCAGCTCGATCCCCTGCTCCGAACACTCGATCCCCGTATCCGTCCCTACACTCCCCCGCTCCCGCCTCCTCGATCCCCACCTCCGCCGACCGATTCCCCACGGGGACCCGCTTCCCAGAGCAGGGGACTCGGCGGACGCAAGCAGGATTCCGTCGCTTCGGGGACCGTCACATACGTCCCGATCGGGAACCACCCATTACCCAGACCCCCCAGGGAGGTTCCATATGGCAAGGCTCACGATTGGTCAGAAGGCTGAACGCGTCCTCAAGCTCCTCATCGCCCTTCGCAACCCGCGGATCGCCGCCGCCCTCGCCCGGCACGGCTTCACGGGCGCCGACCTCGACGAGGGATGGACGCTGCTCAAAAACGTGACGCGCACGAAGCTCGATTTCGTCGAGGCCCCGCCCAATACGGACCCCGATGCCCTGCGCGCCCTCGACGCATGGGAAAATCAATGGTTCGTCATCGGTGATGCCACCCTGAAGCGGCACGCGCCGGAGGTTCACGCGCAGGTCTTCCGAAACCTCTCCCAAACCGACGGCATGGCCGTCATCGTCTCCGTCGGCACCTTCGTCGAACGACTCGACATCATCGACCGTCCCGAATGGGACGGCGGATTCGGTCAGGCGGGGAAAGATGCGCGGAGTCTCCTCGCCCAGCGTGGGCTCACGGAGCAGGTGATCGACGAGGCCAAGGCGCTGCTCGAAAAATTCCGCAACGTCGACGGGCCGATCCCCGACCTCGCAAAGATCGCCGCCGAGGACGAAAGCTTCGAGAAGGCCGAGGCGGCGCTCTGGGCCTGGTACCTCGAATGGAGCGCCATCGCGCGACGAGCCATCACCCAGCGCAGCCTGCTCCGGCAGCTCGGCTTCCTGCGCACGACGCCGAGCGGAAAAGACGTCGACGTGACGGACGACGAGGCCCCGGAAGACGCGCCCGCCTCGCGCACGCCGCCGCTTCGAGATGACGCCGCCGCGATTTCGGCGTAATCCTTCCCTATCGTCCTCCCCCTGCTCCTCGGCGTCCTCGCCGCCCTGATCCTCGGGCTGCTGCTCGTCACGGCGAGCGGGATGATCCCGCGCCCGCGCGCGGAGCGTCGCGCGCTGGAACGAAGCACCGAACGCGCGAACGCCGTCGCGGACGCCCTCGGGTTCGTCTCCGAGCAGGACGCCGAGATCCCCACCACGTTCCGGCTGTATTCCCCCGCCACGCCCGACGACGTCACCTTGTGTATGGGCTCGCCCGCGCTCGTCGCGGGGTTGTTCGAAAAAGAAAAGCTCATCGACTGGATGACGCTCGAAGGCAAAGGCCCCAAAGGCTTGCCCGCAGGCGTGAACGTGCGGACGCCCGTGCGGACCGTCTTCGAATGGCGCGACGGCCTCCCCGGCGAGGCGCCGACGCTGGTCACGCCCGGCGGCGTCGAGCTCGTGATCGAGAACGAAGCGGGCTCCGCGTTCGATAACGAGGCCCTCGCCGAATGGGTCGATTCGTTCCCCAAAGGAATTTGGCTCGTCCTGATGAGCGCCAGCGCGCTGGAGCTGCGCGCCCATGCGCCCGCGACAGACGACGCCGTGCACTGCGCGCACTCGCTCCTCGGGCTCGCTTCGTCCCTGCCCAGGTTATCCGCCAGAAAACGCGGCGATTGACACCCTCCCCCGGCTCGTGCTCCCGTGCCGACATCTTGGGACCTCAAAGGATCCACGCGCAGGGAGGATGATGCCGTGAGCCGAACGATGACGTCCGCGATGGTTGCTTCGTTTCTCTTTCTCGTCGCATGCGGTGGCGGAGGCAGCGCCCAGGTCGAGCTGAAGACCGGCGGCGACGCGACACCGCCGCCGTCGGATACCGCAGCAACCGCTGCCGCCTCCGACGTGGGCGAGGCGCACCTCAAGGGTGATCACCTGGAGATCGATCACCAGATCCTGTTCGACACGGACAGCGATCACATCAACGAGGCGCAGTCGCAGAAGGTCCTCGGCGACCTCGTGGCCCTGCTCAAAGCGCACCCGGAGCTCGTGCACCTGCGCATCGAGGGGCACACCGACGTGCGTGGCTCGGCCGAGCACAACCAGGATCTGTCCGAGCGGCGCGCCAAGGCCGTCGCGCAGTACCTCAACAGCCACGGCCTGCCGAACGTGAAGATCGACTCGAAGGGCTACGGCCAGAGCAAGCCGCTCTGCTCGGAGGACTCCGACGCGTGCCACGACAAGAACCGGCGCGTCGAGTTCCTCGTCGTGAAGGACTGAGCCGTCACGCCACCGACGGGAGCGCGGGCTCGCTCGGGGCCCGCAGGATGATCCGACGCACGGCCTCCGGATCCGTGATGCGACGAAGCACCGGCTGGAGGCCCTCGGCCTCACGCTCGCCGAACGCGCCGCTCGACGCAAAGGCACGCGCGCGCGGGCCATCGAGCACCAGGAACAGATCGTTGAGCCCGCCCGCCGCGGGGCTGTCGATGACGTCGACGATACGCGTGCGTTCGAGGTGCAGCTCCTCGTCGCCACGCTGGATGAGGACCCGCCGGTTCGTCACCCAGTAACGCGTTCGCGTTTCGAGCCGAGCAGGCCGGACGATCGAGGCGTACACGACGAGCGCGCCCGCCGAGACGAGCAGGAGGATCGTCAACGCGAGCGAGGTGACGAGCGCGAAGAAGGAGAGCGATTCGGGCGAGAGGCCGCCACGCACGACGGTGCGGGTCGCGTGCACGGCGTGGGTCGATGAGACGATCGCGGCGACGAAGAGGCCAATGCCGAGGGCGAGGCCGAGCGCCGCGCGTCCGCTCGACGGGAGCCACTTGCGAAGGCCGTCGGGCGGATGGCCCGACCAGAGGACACGCTCGCCATCGTCGAGGCGCTGTGCGAGGAGGCGCTGGCCGTCGCCCGCCGGCGTGGAAGGCGTGACGCCGCGGACGATGGCCCAGACGCGGTCGGGCGCGATGAGGCCGGTGAAGACGATCGCGAGGCGACGGCGCAAGGCGCCCGTGGGCACGGCGCGCACGAGCTCGAGGTCGCCGATGCCAGGCCGCTTGGGGTCCCAGTGGATGCGGGCGAAGCTGATCGCCGATCGATCCATCATGCGCCGGAGCCGGCCGCGCTCCAGGATGATGTGGCGCTCGGTGACGACGAACTCGAGCTCGCTGCGCCACCACTTGGGGCCGAGCGCGAACGCGACCGCAAGCACGGCCATCCACGCGGCGAACGCGAGGAGCGCGCCGGGGCTCGATCCGAGCGCCGTGGCGACGACGACGGCGGACGCGGTGGTGATCGCCGAGACGACGCCCGCGATCCCCGCCGCGATCTGGTAGAGCACCGGGCACGTGACGGCCTTGGGGCGCCCCGACCAGACTACCGACTCCTCGAAGAGCGAATCCCGCTTCAACGAACGCCCTCCGCCGTGGTGACAGTGGAGCGTGGAGTGTCCTTGGGTCACCGTAAAGGGGGACCGTACGATCTCAGCGTCGTCGCGCCGCCGAAAGGACCCGATCCCGCTCCTTCTTGCAAGCCTCGAGGCGCACGCGGCCGAGCGGCGCCCAGCGGTCGTCGTCCGGCGCACGTTCGAGGTACGCCTCCCAGCCCTCGATGGCACGCGTGTACGCCTCGGCGCGCACGGCGCCGAGGTCGGTGGAGCGCGCCGCACTCCAGGCGCCGAGCGCGTCGTACCAGGCCTCGTCGTGCGGCGGCGAGAAGAACCAGCTCGGCTCGTGGATCTTCCGATCGTCACGATCGTAGGCGCGGGCGAGCGCGATCGAGGCGAGCGCGCCGTCGAGGTCGCCGTCGCGATCGGTGGCAACGGCGAGGCCCCAGAGGGCCGTGACGCCGTACTGGAACATCTCGATCGGCAGGAGCGAGCGGAGCGCCTGGCGGTAGCCCTGGATGGCGTCGTCGAGCCGGCCCATGCCCATGTACGACTCGGCGCGGTTGGCGAAGAGGACGGCGCGGTGATGGCCGAGCGGCTCGTGCGCGAGCGCCTCGCCGTACGCGTGGACCTCTTGATCCCGCTTGCCGAGGACGGCGTAGGCGATCGCGAGCTCGTTCCACGCGGAGGTCGTGATCGCAGGCGGCGCGCTGCCGTGCGCGACGGTGAGGAGCACGCGGATCGCCTCCTCGATGCGGCCCGGGTTCGGCGGCTTGCGATCCTGTCCGAGCCGGCGCAGCACGTGGCCGAGGCGCAAGCGCACGCGTGGATCGGGGCTCTCCGCGCCGCCCGCTTGTTCGAGCCGCTTGAGCGCTTCGAGCAGGTAGACGTCCCGCATGCGCAGGAGGTCGACGCCGGTCGCGTCGAACAGGGACTCGCTCTGCGCGAGGTCGTGCTTGAGGAGGAACTGATCGGCCTCTTCGAGCAGCGTGACGCGCGACGCAGCCGCGGGATCACGCGCCTGCGTCCACACGGAGGGCGCAGCGAGCGCCTCGCGTGGAGCGGGCATCACGAACGCGACGGCGAGCGCGAGCGCGACAAACGCGGCGCGAAGCCCCCTTCGTTTCACGGTCCCCCCTTCCCGCCCGCAGGGCGCGGCGCCTTCTTCGCGGCTTCGAGCCGCGCCCGCGCGGAGGCCGCCCACGGGGTCTTGCCGCCGGGGCCCGCGAGGTACGTCTCCCAGGACTTCACGGCCGCCGCGCCCTCGGCCGCGAGCGCTTCGAGGCAAGCCTTGTCCTCGACCGCCGCGAGGTAACTCGGTCCGCCCGCGCGCAGGCGCACGCCGGAGGCACGCGCGTCGGCGAGCGCCGCGTCGGCCTGCACGCGATCCCCGTTGCGATCGAGGACGAGCACGAGCGAGAGGAGCACGTCGCCCGAGAGCGCGCTCGGCGGACGTTGCCGCGCCTCGCGCAGGTACGCCGCGGCCTCGTCGAGCGGCGCGCGCTTCGGCTCGGTGGAAGATGCTTCGGCAGGCGCAGCCGCGCCGCCGGGCGCGCGGGCCGCCGCGACGGCCATGGAGACGTGCGCGGCTTCGAGGAGCACGGCGACGCGGCGATCGGACGAGCCGAGCAGGTCGATGCGCGGCACGAGCGCGCGGTAGACGGCGAGCGCGTCGTCGAGTTTGCCCGTGCGGCGGAGGACCTCGGCGAGGTCGTGCATCGTGGGCGGGTCCTCGACGCTGCGCGGGTCCTTGGTACGCGCCGCCTCGAACTCGCGCGCGGCATCGTCGATCTTGCCGAGCGCGAGGGCCGCGCGGGCGAGGAGCACGCGCGGGGCGGCGTGGCCGGGCAGCACCTTCTCGGCGCCCTCGGCGGCGCTCTTCGCGGCGGCCGGATCCGAGACGAGCAGCGCCTTGGCGCGCGCGACGAGATCACAATACCGTCCGAGCTCCGGCGCGCGCGCGAGCTCCCACACCGTGGGACGTCGGGACAATCCACGCCGGACGGTCGAAGCGCACTCGCGCGGACGCCCCGACGCAGCGGCTGCAGCGACGAGGCTCGCGCCTTGTCCGCTCGATGGAGGCGTCGGGGACGCGAGGACGATCGAGGCGAGGAAGACGCTCGGGATCACGCGCCGCAGTATACCGGTCCATCGCGTGACGCGCATCACGAGGTCGCTCGCGAGAGCGAACTTGGACGGAGAGAGCGCACGCATTCGTCGCGCGTTGGCCGTATCTTTCGGGCTTCGCCTCCGGCAGTCTGTAGAAGCGGAAAGAACGACCTCGAAGGGTTTCGACGTGATGGAGGGCGACCGCTGGCTCGAGCGAGGGACGCGGGTCGAGGACTACACCATCGAGGATCTCCTCGGCGAAGGTGGGTTCGGCGCGGTGTTCCGGGCGCGGAGCGACGCGGGCGTGCCCGCCGCGCTGAAGGTCTTCAAGACGACCACGGCCGAGCTCACGGCCGAGCGGCTCATCAGCCAGCAGAACGAGATCGAGGCGCTGCTCAAGCTCGATCATCCCTCGTTGATCCAGCTCTACGGCTACGGGTTCGTCGAGGGCGTGGGGTTTTACCTCGCGATGGAGCTCGCAGCGGGTGAGACGCTCGACGCGTACCTCGAGCGCGTCGGCGCGCTCGACACGCTCGAGGCGGTGCGGCTCATGCGCAAGGTGGCCGAGGCGCTCGCGCACTGCCACGCGCGCGGCGTGCTGCACCTCGACCTCAAGCCGAGCAACATCGTGATCGTCGATCCGCACGAGCCACGCGTAAAAGTGCTCGATTTCGGGCTCGCCACGCTGACGTCGAGCTGGCAGCCGGACGACACGCGCGTGACCGCGGGGACCGTGGGCTACATGGCGCCCGAGTGCCTGCGCAGCGGCCGCGCGCGGCCCGATCCGCGCATGGATCTCTACGCGCTCGGGACGATCCTGTACGAGCTCGTCTCGGGGAAGCTGCCCTTCGAGGGGCGCGGGCAGCGGACGATCATGATGAACCGGACCGTCGGCGAGATGGTGCCGCTGCGGGAGGCGTCCCCAGGCGCACCGCCGGCGATCGCGGCGCTCGTCGACGAGCTGCTCGCCCAGGATCCAGCGCAACGGCCGGGGAGCGCGGCGCAGCTCTGCGCGCGGCTGAAGGAGATCTACTACGACACGCTCCGCGGCGAGGAGCCGGACGCCGAGCGCGGGCCGCAGAGCACGCGGGCGCCGCAGAGCGTGCGCACGTCGATGCCGCCGCGGCACAACACCGAGGAGGCGGCCTTCGTGGGCCGCGAGAGCGAGCTGTCGCTGCTCGCCTCGCGCGTGCTCGGCACGACGTCGCGCGCCGCAGCGCCCGTGGTGATCGTGGGGGACGCCGGGATCGGCAAGAGCCGGCTCGTCTCGGAGCTGCTCAACGTCGTGGAGCAGGACGGTGCGGCGGTGGTGATTTACGCGCGTTGCCGCGAGCTCAGCGCGCTCATGCCGTACTCGCCGCTGCGCGAGGCGCTGAGCCGGATCGCCGCGGCCACGCGGCGCAAGAGCATCACGGGCGCGCTCGTGCAGGCCGCGATCGACGCGACCAACGACGAGGACGCGGAGCTGCTCACGGCGCTCGTGCCCGAGCTCGGCCGGGGCCTCGGCGACGCCGACGTACGAAGAACGCTGCTCCGGCCCTCGTCGGCGCGGCGCGTGGCCGAGCTCGTACGCAGGCTCGTCACGCGCATCGCCGCGGACCTGCCCGTGCTCGTGGCCATCGAGGACCTGCACTGGGGCGACGAGGCGACGCTCGCGGTGCTGGAATTCCTCTCGGGGTCCCTCGGCGGCGCGAAGGTCTTTTTGCTGGGCACGACGCGGCCTCCCCTACGCGCGGCGTGGCGCGGCGTGGAGCTCATGGATCTCGGCCCGCTCGATCGCGAGGAGAACGCGCGGCTGCTCGCCGAGTTCGCCCGCGGCGGAGACGAGTCGATCCTGCGCGAGCTCGAGCGGCACGTGCCGCTGCTCGCCGCAGGAAACCCGCTCTTCGGACTCCAGGTGATCCGCAACCTCGAAGTCGAGGGGTTCGTCGGTCGAACCGCCTTCGGCACCTTGTGCCTCGGCTCGCGCAACCTCGCCGACTACCGCGCCCCAGCCTCGATCACCGAAGCGCTCCGCCGCGGCGTCGACAGCCTCATGCCCGAATCACGCGAGGTGCTCGGCGTGGCCGCGCTCCTCGGCCGCAGCTTCCTGCGCTCGGACCTTCGCGCGCTCGGGATCTTCACGCTCGACCGCATCGATCGCGCCCTCGAAGAGGCCGAGACGCGATGCCTCGTGCTCGACGAACCGACGTCCACCTCGTTCGTGCACGACGTCGTGCTCGAACAACTCGAACGACGCGCGGTGCGCGCGGATCTGCGCCAGCACCACCTGCGCATCGCTCGCCAGCTCGAACGACGCGGCGCCGATCCCGGCACGCTCGCGCGCCACCTCGAACGCGCCGGTGAAACACGGAGCGCCGCGGACGCGTACCTCACGGCAGCCCTCGAGAGCCCCGCGAACGATCCCGGCGCCGGCCCGAAGCTCCACCGCGCGATCGAGCTCGTCGCCACGCTCCCCGCCTCCCCGGAGCAGCGCCGCATCCAGCTCGTCGCCACGGCCGAGCTCGTACGCCAGCGCTGCCTGCTCGGCGGCACGGACGAGCTGCACAAGCTCGTGGAGCGGTGCACCGCGGACACGCCCGCGGCCTCCGCCATGCTCGGCGCCGCGCTCGCCCGCGTGCACGAGGTGCGCGGCGAACTCGCCGAGGCGCGCAAGCACGCCGAGCAATCGATCGCGACGGCGGGGAAGGAGCCCGCGCTCGAACGGCACAGGTGCGCCGCGACGAACGTCCTTGGGCGCGTGGATCTCGCGCGTGGCTTCGTCGAGCAGGCCGCGCGCTCCCTCGCCGTGGGCTCTTCGCTCGCCGAGCGCGAAGGCGACCTCGTCGAGCTCTGCCACGCGCAGGGCCTCTACGGCGTGGCGCTCGGCCGGACCGGGGATCTCGACGGCGCCGAGCGCGAGATCCAGGCCGCCGCCCACCTCGCCGAGCAGCTCGCCGATCCCGCGCGGCTGCTCGGCGCGTGGCACGCGTGCGCGCTCCTCGCCGAGGCGCGGTATGATTGGGACCTCGGCGTGAGCTCCACGGCGCAGCTCCTCGCGTACGCCGAGGAGCACAAGCTCGGCGGCCATTACCTCTGCACGGGCACGCTCTACGCGGGCCGCCACCAGTTCCACGTCGGCCACCTGCACCGCGCCCGCATGCTCGTCACGAACGCGCTGAACCTCGCGCGGATCGTGGGCACGAGCCTCGGCCGCGCCCTCGGGCAAGCGTTCCTCGGCGACGTGCACCTCGTCGAGGGCCACCTCGCCGACGCGCTTCTCTCGTACGAACGCGCCATCGAGCAGGGCTCGGGCCCGAACGGCGACGAGCAGGCCGTTTGCCTCGGTCTCCTCGGCCGCATGCACGTCACCGCGCTCCGGCGCGGCGATCCGCGCGAGGTGCGTCGGATCGGGGAGGAGGCCACCTCGCGCATCATCGTGTCGGGCCAGCGCGCGCTTCTGCTCGGCGCGCTCGAGCGGTTCGCCGAGTCGCTCGCCGAGGTCCGCCTCGGCGAGGATGCGGCGAGCGTACGAGCCCGGCACGAGGCGCTCGCGCATTCGCTCGGCACGGCGAACGGCGGCTTCTGGCCGCGGATCCCGGACCTCGACGCGCGCGCCGCGGGCATGCGCGCGCGCGACTACTGGCGGAGCAAACAGGCCCGCAGCCGGACCTCGGGTCAATGGAGCTTGCCCACGCAGGCGGTCTCGCCGTCGCGCCTCCTGACGACGCGCGGACCACAGAATACAGCGGCGGCGGCCGTGGCGCCGACGGCGCAGGTGATGCCGAGCCGGACGGTGCTCGCGCCGGCGCCGCAATCGGTGGGGCTCCAAAGCACGGTGCCGCGCACGGGGCTCCTCGAAGCGCTGGCGACGGTGGAGGGGTTCGTCCCGGCGCTTTTCGAGGAGGAAGCGGGGACGTAACGGTCCTGGCCCGACGTTGCCGCGCCTTTGCTTTCCGTGTACGCAGGACGGATGATCAAAGCTCAGGGCTACGCCGCGCAAAATGCACAGTCTGGCCTCGCGCCGTTCACGTTCGATCGGCGTGACCCCAGCGACCACGACGTCGTCATCCAGATCCTCTACTGCGGGGTCTGCCATTCCGACATTCATCAGGTCCGAGGCGAGTGGGGCAATTCGACGTTTCCCATGGTGCCGGGCCACGAGATCGTCGGCCGCGTGACCGGGACCGGCAAGGGCGTCACGAAGTTCCGCCAGGGAGATCTGGTCGGCGTCGGCTGCTTCGTCGATTCGTGCCGCGAATGTGGGAGCTGCAAAGAAGGCGTCGAGCAGTTCTGCGAGGGCGGGATGGTCCTCACGTACAACGGCGTCGAGCGCGACGGCAAAACGCCGACGTTCGGCGGGTACGCGAGCACCATCGTGACGGACGAGAACTACGTGCTCCGCGTCCCGGAGGGCCTCGATCCCGCGGCCGCGGCGCCTCTGCTCTGCGCGGGCATCACGACCTATTCGCCGCTGCGGCACTGGAAGGTGAGCGCGGGGCAGCGGGTCGGCGTCGTCGGGCTCGGCGGACTCGGGCACATGGGCGTGAAGTTCGCCGCGTCGTTCGGCGCCGAGGTCACGGTGATCAGCACGTCGGCGCGGAAGGAAGCCGATGCGCGTCGGCTCGGCGCGAACCATTTCCTCGTGAGCAGCGATCCGAGCGCGCTCGCAAAGCAGGCGGGGTCGTTCGACTTCATCCTCGACACCGTCTCGGCGACGCACGACATCAATGCGCTCCTCGGCCTGCTCCGTCGCGACGGCACGATCGTGCTCGTGGGCGCGCCGGAGAAGCCGCTCCCCATCGGGGCGTTTGGCCTCGTCATGGGGCGCAAGACGCTCGCGGGTTCCTTGATCGGCGGCATCAAGGAGACGCAGGAGATGCTCGATTATTGCGGCGAGAAGGGGATCACCTCCGACGTCGAGGTGATCCCGATGCAGCAGGTCAACGAAGCGTACGACCGGACCGTCAAAGGCGACGTTCGTTATCGCTTCGTCATCGACATGAAGAGCCTGTCCGTTTGACCTTCAAGCAAATGCGTCCCTGAGGACGATCGTCTCGTCCCGCCGCGGCCCCACCGACACCAAGAACACCGGCACGCCGATCTCGGCTTCGAGGTAGCGCACGTAGTCCTGCGCGGCCTGGGGCAGCTCTTTCATCGTCCGCGCGTGGGAGAGCGGCTCGCGCCAGCCCGGCCGCTTTTCGTACACGGGCTTCGCCGCTCCGACGTGCCGGATCGGCAGCTCCTTCGTGCGCCCCTCCGGCGTGTCGTACGCGACGCACACCTCGATCGAGTCGAGCCCCGAGAGCACGTCGAGCTTCGTCACCGCGAGCCCGTCGAGCCCGTTCACCCGCGCCGCATACCGAAGCGCCGGCAGGTCGAGCCAACCCGTTCGCCGCGGCCGACCCGTCACCGAGCCGAACTCGCCTCCCGCGACCCGCAGCCGCTCGCCGACATCGTCCGAGAGCTCCGTCGGGAAGGGCCCCTCGCCCACGCGCGTCGCGTAGCCCTTCGTGATCCCGAGGACCCGCTTGATCCGCGTCGGCCCCACGCCCGCGCCCACACACGCGCCGCCCGCCACCGCCGACGACGACGTCACGAACGGGTACGTCCCGTGATCCAGGTCGAGCAGCGTCCCCTGCGCGCCCTCGAACATCACGCGTTCGCCCTTCTGGATCGCCTCGTTCGCGAGCACCGCCGTGTCCGCGAGGAGCGGGACGATCCGCGGCGCGAGCGCGCGAAGCTCCGTCATCATCGCGGACACGTCCGGCATCTCGCCGCCAAGCTCGCGCACCACCGGGCCCCACGTGCTCGCCGCCCGCGCGAGCTTCTGCGCGAGCCCGTCGAGATCCGCGAGATCCCCGACGCGGATCCCGCGCCGCGCCGCTTTGTCCTCGTAACACGGCCCGATGCCGCGCTTCGTCGTCCCGATCTTCTGCCCGTCCGTCGCGGCTGCCTCGCGCAGGCCGTCGACGAGCCGGTGGTAGGGCAGGATGAGGTGCGCGAGGTCCGAGACGAAGAGCCGCCCGCGCGTCGCGTGGCCCTTCGCTTCGAGTACGTCGAGCTCCGACACGAGCACGGCCGGATCGACCACCATGCCCTGCGCCATGATGCATCGCGCCTGCGCCCGGAGAATCCCGCTCGGCACGAGCCGCACGACGATCTTGTCGTCGCCCACGACGAGCGTGTGCCCGGCGTTTGGCCCTCCGGCGAAGCGCACGACCACGTCCGCGCTCTCCGTGTACAGGTCGACGATCTTGCCTTTTCCTTCGTCCCCCCACTGGGCGCCGACGATCACGACCGCGGACATCCGGCCTCCTTGCGTGCTGCTCGGTCCGTCACGAGCCGGAACGTTAGTACACTCCCCGCAGCCGTCCCACCCATGAGCCGCTCGATCGTCCCGATCCCGCCCGGGCTCCGCCTCCTCGCGCTCCCCACCTGCCGGGACGTCGCGCTCGTGGCCGCGCTCGTCACCTCGGTCTCGGTCGCCGCAGGCCTCGTCCGTTCGATGCCGCTCCTCCTCGCGCCGAGCGTGCCCGCGCGGCTCGGCTTGCCGTTTGCCCGCGCCGCGCTCGCCATCTCGCTCGAAGTCGCCCTCGTGCTCGCCCCTCCCCTCGGCGCAGCGCTCGCGGCGGCTCGGCTCGTCGATCGCGGCGAGGCGCGCGCCGTCTTCGCCCTGGGCGCTTCGCCGCGATCGCTCGTCGCTTCGGCCCTTCCCGTTTGGCTCCTCGTGTTCGTCCTGTCCGCCCTCGCCTCGCTCGCGTGGGGCCTCGAAGCCGAAGCGCCCGGCCGGCTCGCCTCGCGCCTCCTCGCGGACGGCCGCGCCGCCTGCGTCGATCGAGCCGCGCGGGATCCCCAAGTCCCGCACGCCGCGACGGTCCCGATGGCCGAGGCCACCTGGATCTGCTTGCCCGGCGAGCCCCCGCGCCTCGTCATGAGCCCTTCCCTCCTCGGCGGCTCCGCGCTCGCGGCGCGCTCGATCGAGCTCTCCGCCGATACGGCTTCCCTCGTGGCCGACGACCTCGTCCTTGCTTTGCCCTCGAACGAGACGACCGGCCCCATGACCGTCCGTGTCGCCCGCGCCTCGGTCCGCGGCCTCCTGCCCCTCGGCCGCCCCTCGAACCTCCGCGCCCCCGTGCGGGCCGCGCTCCTCGGCGCGACGTCGGCGGCGAGCGCCCTGCTCACGAGCCTCGCCGTGCTCGTCTCCTCGATCCGCGGCCGCGCGCTCGCCCTTTTCGTCGGCCTCTCCGGCCCGGCGCTCGCGCTCCTCGTCCTTTCGGCGCTCGAACGCGAAAAGAGCTCGCTCCTCGCTTATGGCCTCGTCCCTGCGCTCGGCCTGCTCGGTCCGCTCCTGGCGGCCCGGTTCGCGCGAATTCTCGCATCACGCCGCGCCCCGGGCGCATGACGAAAGAAGACGGCGGATCCAGCGACCCGCGTCCCCTTCACCCGCGATCCTGTGGCCTTGGCGTCCATTGCCGGAGGCGCCCGAGGATGGTACGGGTGGAGTGGACGCGGGAAGCTCGACGCTTCCCCGGGCAGGAGCACGACCATGGGCCGACTGAGCATCACCGAACTCCTTCTCATCCTGGGCGTCGCTCTGCTCTTGTTCGGCGCCGGGCGCATCTCCGACATCGGCAAGGGCCTCGGCGAGGGCATCCGAAACTTCAAGAAGGGCCTCAAGGACGAGGACCAACCCCCGCCGAAGCAGCTCCCGAAGAAGGACGAAGAGGGCGGCGAGAAGTCGACGTCGTAGGCGCGTCGGCCCGCGCTCTTTCTTTCCAGGCGGGGGGTTCGGGGGCGGCGCTCGGCTGGTCCGAGCGGAGCCCCCGAGCGTTGGCCGAGGCGGCCGCGTAGCGCGTGGTCGACGCGGACGCCCCGAGGCCTATACTCGGGGAATCGTATGAAGATCCTCGAGCGTCTCGGGAAGATCGGCATCGCGTTTGCCACGTTCGCCATCGCTGCGTTTTTCGCGGTGCAGTTCGGGGCGGGCGGTCTGTGGCGCGGATTCGAACCCGCCCTCGCCGTGACGGGCGGCAGCCCCACGACGAAAGCGCCCTACGATTTGACGCGGCTCGAAGCCGTCAACGAGACGCTCAAGCTCATCCGCGACAAGTACGTCGAGCCCGGACGGGTCAAGCCGAAAGAGATGCTTCTTTCGGCTTTGAACTATGTCCAGCGTGACGTCGCCCAGGTGATCGTCGTGAACGACGATCCGAACGAGGTGACCGTCCGCGTCGAGACGGCGGAGAAGAAGTTCCGCATCGACAACGTGCAGGGCCCCTGGGACGTATCGGCGCGCCTCCGCGAGGTCTTCGCGTTCCTCCAGAAAAACCTGCGCGGCACCGAGGTCGATCTGCGCGAGGTCGAGTACGCGGCGTGCAACGGCATGCTCCACACGCTCGACCCGCACTCGGTCTTTTTGAGCCCCGAGGCCTACAAGGAGATGAACCTCTCCACGTCGGGCCATTTCGGCGGCCTCGGCATCGTGATCTCGATCCGCGATCAGGTCCTCACCGTGATCAACCCGATGCCGGACACGCCGGCGGGGCGCGCGGGCATCAAGCGTCACGATCGGATCGTCAAGATCAACAACGAGTCGACGCTCAACATGCCGCTCGACGACGCCGTGCGCCGCCTGCGCGGCGACCCCGGGACGAAGGTCACGGTGTGGGTCACGCGTGACGGCGAGCAAGGCTGGCAGACGCCGAAGCCCTACGATCTCGTGCGTGAGGTCATCAAGGTCCGCTCCATCGAGTCGCGCCCGCTCGAGGCCTCGGGCATCGGCTACGTGCGCATCAAGAACTTCCAGGCGACGACGTCGACGGAGCTCGACCTCGCGCTCGACGATCTGCGAACCAAGGGCTCGCTGAAGGGCCTCGTGCTCGACCTGCGCGGCAACCCCGGCGGCCTGCTCGATCAAGCCACGCGCGTCGCCGACAAGTTCCTCGCCGACGGCGTCATCGTCTCCACCGTGGGCGCCTCCGAGGGCCGCGACGAGAAGAAGGCCAAGAGCCCCGGCACCGAGCCTACGTACCCGATCGTCGTCCTCGTCAACGGCAACTCCGCCAGCGCGAGCGAGATCGTCGCGGGCGCGCTGAAGAACCACGATCGCGCGGTCATCGTCGGCTCGACGACGTTCGGCAAGGGCAGCGTGCAGCTCGTCTTCCCCGACGTCACGCCGGAGAAGGCCGCGCTCAAGCTCACGATCGCGCAGTACCTCACGCCCGGCGACGTCTCGATCCAGGGCGTCGGCGTTACGCCCGACATCGAGCTCGATCCGATGACGGTCGACGAGCTCGAGATGGATCTCACGATCCAGAAGGACGGCCTGCGCGAGCGTGATCTCTCGGCGCACCTGACGAACGGCAAGGCCCAGCCCGGGTCGAAGCCGCGCGAGGTCGTGCGCTACCAGCTCACGAGCACCGAGCGCGAAGATATGCGCGAGCGTGGCGGCGAGACCGACGACGACTTCCGCGTGGACTTCCCGATCCGCTTCGCGCGTGACCTCGCGCAGCGCATGCCCCCCGGCGCCGCGCGCAACACGCAGATCGACGCCTCGCGCGACTACATCGAGAAGGCGCGCAAGGACGAGCTCGACAAGGTCGCCGCGGAGCTGTCGAAGCTCGGCTACGACTGGTCCGACGCACCCGAGGGCGCGCAGGGCCCGGCGAAGAGCGACCTCGAAGTGAAGGTCGAGACCGACCGCGCGAACAACGAGGTGACGGCGGGCGAGCCCATGAACCTCTCGGTCACGGTGAAGAACAACGGCAAGCAGCCGATCTATCGCCTGCGCGCCTCCACCGAGAGCGACAGCGGTTACCTCGACGGCAAGGAGCTCGTCTTCGGCAAGATCGCGCCCGGCCAGAGCAAGACCTCGAAGGCGCCACTCGGCTGGTGCGAGGTCGAAGGCCGCAAGGTCGGCACGACGAAGCCGCGCCTCGCGAACCAGAAGCGCATCTGCAAGATCCCGATGGACGCGCTGAGCCGCGCCGACGGCGTGAAGGTGAAGTTCGAGGCCGCGGGTGGCTTCGAGCCCACGCCGGCCGAGTTCCGCCCGACGATCCGCGCCCTCGAGCGCCCGCTCTTCCAGTACGCCTACCAGATCGTCGACGACCGCAGCGGCAACGGCGACGGCCGCATCCAGCGCGGCGAGGGCGTGTCGATGTACCTGACCGTGAAGAACGTCGGCAAGGGCCGCTCGTTCGAGACGCAGGCGAACATCGCGAACCTCTCGGGCGAGGGCCTGCTCCTGCGCGCCGGCCGGTTCGACATCTCGAACATGAACCCCGGCGACGTGCGCAAGGTGGTCTTCACGTTCGACGTGCAGCCCGAGCTGCAAGACACCGAGGCCACGCTGAGCCTGTCCGTCGGCGATCGCGACCTGCGCGAGGTCGCCACGGAGAAGGTGAAGATCCCCGTCGGCAGCCCGATCACGATCGCGAAGGCCACGGGCACGGCGAAGGCCGGCCTGCAGGGCGCGACGCTGTACGCAACGGCGGACGCGAACGGGCTCGTCTTCGGCAAGCTGCGGCCCGGCGAGACCGTGGCGATCACCGGCAAGGCGAGCGACTTCTACAAGGTCGACCTCGGTTCGAGCCGCTTCGCCTTCGTGCTCGCCGCGGAAACGGCGCAGGGCAGCGGCTCCGCGTCCGTCACGCCGTCCTTCGAGGACGTCTACTCGAAAGCGCCGCCGACGCTCGACGTGAGCGCCTCGGCCATGGCCACGCGCGACGAGAAGGTGAAGATCACGGGCGCCGCCTCCGACGGCGAGCGCTTGCTCGACCTCTATGTCTTCGTTGGTTCGCGCAAGCTCTACTACAAGTCGAACCGCGACGGCGCCGACCCCAAGAAGGCGACGTTCGAGTTCGATGCGCCGCTCCGGCCGGGCGTGAACGTCATCACGGTCGTCGCGCGTGAGAACTCGGACACGATGACGCGCCGCACGCTCGTCGTGCGCAAGGATGGTACCGACGGCACGATCCTGAAGACGCCGAAGACGGACGATCCGGTCGCCGAGTGGCTCGGCGAAGCGGCGCTCCCCGAGGATTGACCCCCGAGAATCACCCCGAGTACGTTGGTCTGTCGTGGGACTTCTAGCCTGGCTCGGCCTCAAGCGAGGGGACACGTATCCAAATGTGGATGCGCTCCTCGCGGAGCTGCGCCGCGCCCTACCTGACGACGAGAGCGTCGTTCTTCGTTACATCGCTGCGGTGGTCGTCCTGCTCGGCAAGGTCGCGGGCGTGGACGGCCGCCTCACCGAGGGGGAAGAACAAACGCTCCGCGGCCTGCTCGCGCACATCGAGGGCTTGTCCCCCGAGGCGATCGAGGCCGTCACGCACGCCCTCAAGGGCAAGCTTCCGGCGCTGCGCGACGAAGAGCTCGCGCTCTGCGTGCGTGAGCTCAAGACTCTCTGCGACGGCCGCGAGCGCGTCGAGGTGATCCGGCTCCTCGCCAAGGTCGCGGTGGCGGATGGAAGGCTCTCGCCCGCCGAGCGCGCGGAGCTGCACCACGTCGCCGCGGATCTCGGCGTGCCCGAGAGCGAGCTCGCCGCCGTCGAGGAAGAAGTCGGCTGATGCTTCGCGCGCGTCTCCCCTCTCCCGCGAGGGAGAGGGGTTCGGCGTGAAGGCGTCGTTCCGCTAGCTCTTCGCGCTGCGCGCCGCGCGCTGCTTCATCGCCGTGAGGGCGACGAACAGGACGAACGTCACGGCCCCGCCGACCGCGAGGAACATCCCTGCGTTGAACACATAGTGCAGGTCGCGCGCTCCCCCGAGGCCCATCACGAAGATGCCGAACAGCGCGAGGCCTGCGCCGATCACCGGATCGGGCCCCTCCGCCTTCCTCGTGTCGAGCGCTTCCCCGGCACCTTCCTCGTCGCCGCCGGCTCCGTGCAGCCCGTCTGCGCTCTCGTCCATGCGCACCTTCCTTGCTCGATCCCAGTCTAGCGCAGACTCGGCGTTCCACGAAGCGCTGGCGGCGCGGGACCTGTGCGCGCACGATGGCGCACGTGTCTCCTGGTCCCGCGTCCTTCGGCGGCCGTCTGGTCGTCTCCTTCGAGAGCCGGCGTGCGCCCGAGATGGCCTCGCTCGTCGAGCGCCACGGCGGTGAGCCCGTCCGTGCGCCTGCGCTCCGGGAGGTCGGTCTCGACGCGCCGGAGGGCGCCCTCGCGTTCGCCGAGGCCCTCGCCGCAGGCACGATCGACGTCCTCGTCCTCATGACCGGCGTCGGCACCCGCGGCCTCGCCGAGGCCGTTGCGCCCGTGCTCGATCGCGTTGCGTTCGCCGCTGCGCTCGCCCGTGTGACCGTCGTCGCGCGGGGGCCGAAGCCTGCCGTCGCGCTTCGGGAGCTCGGCGTCCCCGGTTTCGTCACGGTCGCCGCGCCGAACAGCCATCGGGAGGTCCTCTCCGCACTCGACACACGAGGCCTGCTCGTGGGGAAGCGCGTCGCGGTCCAGGAGTATGGCGTTCCGAACGCTGCGCTCCACGAGGGCCTCGCCGCGCGTGGCGCCGAGGTCCTGCCCGTTTCCGTCTATCGTTACGCCTTGCCCGAGGACACGGCGCCGCTCCGCAGCGCACTTCGGAGGCTCGCGACCGGCGAAATCTCGATTGCCCTCTTCACGAGCCGCGCGCAGGTCGAGCATGCGCTGCTCGTCGCGGCCGAGGAGGGGATCGACGGCCCTGTTCGGGAGGCGCTCGGGCGCGGCCTTCTTGGATCGATCGGCCCTGTCTGCTCGGAGGCGCTCCGGCAGGAGGGGCTCAGCCCTGACGTCGAGCCGGAGCATTCCAAAATGGGCCACCTCGTCAAAGAGGCGGCGAATCGCGCCGACGAGATCCTCGCGCGAAAGGGCCGCCCGTAACGCCGGGCGCGGCCCCTCGAATCATTCGTCTTCGTAATCGCTGCGGGCGACCTGGGGCTCCTTGCCCGTCTTGGATTCGACCACGTGGCCGACGTTCAAGACCTCGGCGCGATAAATGACCGAGCCGTCCTCGGCCGCGATCTCGCCGGAGAGGTCGCCCCAGGGGAATTTGTCACTCACGACCGTGGTGAGCGTCGCCTTCTTTTCGCCGATCTTCACGCGGAAGCTCGTGCGCTTCGCGGGCAGCATGTCGTTGCCCATCACGGCGACCACGTGCTCCGAGCCGAGGGCTTCCTCGTTCTCGTCGGCGACGACCATCGTCTTGCCCATCAGCGCCTCGTATTCGTCGACGCCGGCCGCGACGAGCTTGCCTTTTTCGATGCGCTGGACCGAGAGCACCTCGCCGCGCGTCTCGGCCGTATCGCTCAGACGCACGCGGAGCTCGCTCTTCTCCTTGCCTTCTTCGAGGATGAAGTCGATCAGGAGCGAATTCTTGTCGCGGCCCACGACGCGCTCGGTGAGCGTCACGGGCGCCTTCTGGAAGCTGCCCGAGAATCGATAGACCACGTAATCGCCGACCTCGCGACGACCCTCCACAGGCGCCTGCTCCTCCTCGGCGGCCTCGGGCTCGGCCTTCGCGACCGTTTCTTTTTGCTCGGTGACGACGGGCGCGGGCTTTTCCGGGGCGAGCGCTTGCGTGCGGACCGCGGCTTTGCCGCAGCCCATGGCGAGGAGCGATACGAGGGCGGGGAGCAGGATCCGATTCATGCGCATCGGGTACATCCGCCGGGCCGATCGGGACCAGTTTTGTGCGATCCGAAGATCGCCGCCGGTTGGTCCCCTCAACCTGGTTCAACGCAGATCCACCCTGGGGCATCTGTCATCCACCCCCTCACCGCGAGGGCGTCTTCCGGGCCTCGTTCGTACGGCTCGGGTGCAAACGCACAGGCAGAGCGGATGGCGCAGGGCGTGCAAGAGCGTTTGGGGCTTCTCGCCGCTCGGCGACTCGGCCATTCTCGACCCATGGGCATCCTTGCGACGATGAAACCAAAACAGCAATACTTTCGAGCGATTGCCATCGGACTTGGGGCGCTCGCGGTCGCGGCCTCCGCGGTCTCCGCAGGCTGCGTCGAGGCGCCCTCGGGCCTCGCGCCTGGACCGACGGGCGGCGGCGCAGAGGATGGTGGCCCCAGCGACGGCGGCGGGCTCCCCGTCGTCAGCGGGCGGGACCTTTTCGAGTCCATGCAGGCCGACCTGATGAGCGCGTGTGGCCTTTGCCACGACGTCGCGGGGCTCGCCGACACGCCCTTCCTCGCAGGGCCGGATCGTTATCAATCGTTCGCGAGCTGGCCCGGGATTGTCTCGACGGACCCCACGCATAGCCTCTTGCTCACGTACGCATTGACGGGCAAGGGGCATAGCGGGACCAACCTCGATTCGCCGGCGCTGAAAGAGACGCTCTTGCCGAAGGTCAAGGCATGGCTCGCGCAGGAGGCGAAGAACTTCTCGGAGCCGCCGCCGCAGGCCGGCCCGCACATCGATCCGTTCGTGCCCATCATGGGCTTCAATGCGATTTACCTCGGCGCGCTCGGGCCTGAATTCGAGGGCATGGCCGTCACGTTCCAGGCCGACGTGCTCGCCGAGACGACGCTCGAGCTCACGAACATCGAGCTGCACCCGACCTCGAAGACGGGCTTGAAGATCGTCCACCCGCTCTGGGTCGTGCACCCGCTCGGCAAGGACCCGAATCCGGATCCGGTCGACAGCTTCTCGAACGTGGACACGATTTACCAGATCGGCGAATCCGGCCCGCTCGGCCCCGGCACGCTGATCCTCGTGAACTGGTCGACGGACGCGAAGCTCTCGCTCGCGTTCGAGCTCATCGAGAAATACGAGCCGGCGTCGCCCGACGCGGGGGACGGCGGGCCCACGGGCGGATGCAAGGACGTCCCCTCGTTCGAGGCCAATGCACGGCAGCAGCTCATGACCTGCCTGAATTGCCACGGCGGTGGCAATGGTCAGGCCGTCGCGGCGGTCGACATGACGGCGCTCCAGAGCGACGCGGCGAAGGCGTGCGGGCAGATCAGGAATCGCGTCAACCCGAACGACCCGCCCGCGAGTCAGCTCTTCATCACCACGAATCCCGGCGGGAATGCCGCGCATCCGTTCAAATTCGGCGGGCAGGGCGGCGCGTTCAACACCTTCCGCGACAACGTATCCATCTGGATCGCAGCGGAGAAATGATGAGGACGAAAGGTAGGCGGCCATGAAGCGGACCAGAATGCTCACCTTGCTCGCCGCGCTCACGGCGGGCGCGTGCTCGAGCTCGGGGCCTAGTGGCCTCGAGCCGCCGTCGGGAGACAATTCGACCGGCGACCCCGACAACACCACCAGCGGGAACCCGACGACGAGCGGCGACCCCGAGGCGCCCCCGATCCCGGACAAGACCGTGCTCGACGATCGGGTCACGAGCTACACGGAGGCCCTGCGCACGGCGTCGCTCAAGCTCGTGCGAAACCTCCCGACGCTCCAGCAGATCAAGAACGTCGAGACCGCGACCGATCAGCGCGCCGCGTACGAGGCCGAGATCGACGCGCTGCTCGCCGATCAGCGTTTCACCTCGCGCATGATCAAATGGTGGCGCGATACGATGCGCCAGGGCGGCGGCGCCCAGGACAACAAACCGAGCCGCGACACCGCGCCCGTGTTCGCGACGCGCGTGATGATCGAGGAGAAGCCGTACACCGACCTCTTCACGGCCAGCACGAACACCTGCCCGACGTACGACGGCGGGACGAACACGTTCAACGACGGCAATTGCGACAACGGCGTCCCCACGCACGCCGGCGTGCTCACGAACCCCGGCGTCATGATGCAGTTCTACGGCAACATGGCGTTCCGACGCGTGCGCTGGGTGCAGGAGGTCTTCGTTTGCACGAAGTTCCCGGCCGAATACGCGGCGGAGCCGAGGCAGGTCAACGGCGCCGATTACACCGGCCCCTGGCCCTTTGAATCGGTGGGGACGGCCCCGATCAATTTCCAGGACACGTCGTCGGTCGTCTGCGCGAACTGCCACGTGACGCTGAACCGCGTCGCGCCGCTCTTCGCGAACTTCAACATGAACGGGCAATGGATGAACGACAGCCAGGTCGAGACCCCGACCGTGCCCGATCCGCAGAAGACGGTCATCTCCCATTGGCTCCGCAATGGCGAGAGCACGGCCTGGCGCTTCGGCGAACCTGTCGCGGACCTGCCCGCGCTCGGCCAGGCCATGGCCGCGGACACGGACGTCCACGATTGCGCGGTCGCGCGCATGTACAACTTCGCGATGTCGAAGGAAGACATCGTCTCGGACCTCGCGACGGTGCCGCCCGCGGTCCTCAAGCCCTACGTCGAGGAGTTCCTCGCGAATGGCATGAACCTGAAGAAGACGCTGCGCACGATCCTGCTCAGCGAGGACTTCACCAAGTTCTAGGCGCATGCGGAAAGAAAGGAGAGAGACCATGAATCGCATCATCTCGATGTTCCTCCGCGGCGCGCCGATTGCTCTCGCCGCCGGCCTCTTCGCGACGGCCTGCGTGCAGGAGCCGCCGTCCGGAAACCTCTCGCGGCCGTCCCCCGTCATCGACGATCCGACCACGGACTTCGAAAACCAGCCGGGCGTCTTCGCGGGCGACGAGGACAACACGCACAGCCACATGGGCGACCTCGGCGAGGGCGTCTTCAAGGATCCGTTCGAGGTCCTCGCGCAGCGCCAGGAAGAGGGCCCGCCGGAGGTGCGCACGCGCCTTCATTCGTGCCAGAAGCTGCAAAACGCGGCGCTCCAGAATATGCTCGTCTCGCTCGGCGTGAACATCGACGCGACGGCGCAGGTGCCCACCGCGGGCCAGCTCTTCAAGGGCGGCGGCGGCGCGCTCGGCGCGGCGACCTACGACGCCCGCGTCGGCGAGGCGGTCGTGTGGAGCGCGGCCGGCGCGGCGAAGCTCTTCGACATCTTCGTGCAAGCGGCGCCCGAGATCATCGCGAACCTGCCGAACGTCGACCAATGCAAGGTCGGCGGCGTCGGGACCGAGATGTTCGACGCGAACAACCAGTGCAATCGGGACGCCATCGCCTGCATCACGGGTCGCCCCGCGACCGACTCGCACGTCGCGATCTGCAACAAGGTCGTGACGAGCGCCTCCGATGTGGAAAAAGGCAAGCGAATTGCGGTCGGTACGATGATGGCCGCAGCCCATTCGTGCGAGTGACGGAGGAGACCATGGTCGACGACAAGCTCAAGAGCCTCCAAGGCAATGCCCGGCGCAACTTCCTGCGCTGGACCACCGCAATGGGCGCCGTCCTCGCGCTCGATCGCGCGAAGGTGCTCGACGTCATCGCGGACTCGGCCGGCACGGCCATGGCCGACGACGCGTGCGCCGCGACGAACCGCTCGGTCCACCTCGTGGCGGGCGACGGCGGATTCGCGTGGTTCCAGCTCCTCTGGCCCCACACGCAAATCGCCAAGGCGAACAACGACAACTTCGCCTTCCACGCGTTCGGCCAGACGGAAGACGCGAAGGACACGGACAAACCGTTCGTCTACGCGCCCCAATCCCCCTGGAGGAACCTCGACAAGCGCAAGCGCATCTCGGCGTTCATGGCCGGGACGAACCAGACGCACACGCCGACGCCCGGCTCCGCCGCGACGCTCGGCAATGGCGTCAGCATGCTCGCCACGGCCGCCGCCATTCAGCGACAAACCCCGTCGCTCTTGCCGGTCATCGCGATCAACCCGCTGAACTTCGGCGCCGCCCCGGGCGCGCCGCAGGTCGCCACGGTGAACAATGCGGGCGGCATGGTCGATCTCTTCGACAGCGCGGCGTCGCGCGTGACGCTCGCCGTCGAGGAGGACGCGGCGCTCTTCGAGGCCTATTACAAGGCGTTCGTCGGCCTCAATGCGGCCGCCGGCCGCCCGACGTGGTCGAGGCAGCTCCGCGTGGGCAAGACGAGCGCGAACTTCCTCGGGAAAAACCTCTCCGCGCAGCTCGCGCCGTCGGCCGACGACCTCACCCGCTACAACATCGGACAGGGCACGCCGAACCGCCTCGCCGAGATTGGCCGCGCCTTCATCACGACGGCGCGCGCCTTCAAGCTCGGCCTGACGCAAAGCGTGATGATGCCGGCCATGCGCGACGACCCGCACGGGGCGTTCAATGACATGAACAACCTGCGCAACACGGTCGCGCAGCTCGGCAAGATGTTCGACGAGTTCATGAACGACCTCGCCGCCATCCCCGACCCGGTCTGCACGGCGCGCAACCTCGCCGACAACATCGTCATGACGGTGCACGGCGATACGCCGAAAAACCCGCGCGACCGCGGCGGCTGGCCCGACGGGACGCCGAACAACTCGAACTGGCTCTACGTCATGGGCAATGGCTTCACGAAGACGGGCTGGTTCGGCGGCGTGCGGGCCGACGGCAGCACGGACGGCTTCGATCCCACGACGGGCGAGAACGTGCCGGGCCAGCAGAGCAATGCGACGAGCGCGGCGGCGGGCGCGGCCGTGGCCTTCGCGGTGGCCAAGGGCGACATGCGCCGGGTGCAGGACTTCTACACCGGTCCGAGCATCAAGGGCATCGTGAACGAGAACCCGGTCTGAAGACCGGTGGGGGGTTTTCGGGACAACCCGAAAGCCCCCTCGCCTCGATCGCGCAGCTCATTCCGGAAGTCGAAACGACGATTTTCGATCTTTCGGGCTGCCCGGCGCGCGCCCGCGCTGACAGACGACCTCGCCATTCTGCGTGAGGATACAAATCGCTACGTGGGACATGGCCACGCTCGTGGCCTTCGGCAGGTCAAGGCGCACGGGCGTCTGACCGGTCGCCGACGCGGGGATCACGCTCGTTTGCCCCCAGCACCACACGGAATTCGCTTCGTCCACCGCGCAGGTCGCGCTCGGGCTCGCGGCGACGTCGAGGACCTTCCCGAGGCCGACCGGCGCCACGGGCGTCGCGCTCACGCGCGCGGGCTCGTTTTCGGCCGCGCCCTGGGGCAGGCGCGGGCCGCCATTGCCGAGAGCGCCATACAGATCCTCGCCCCAGCAGCGCAATTCGCCTGTCTGCAAGCGCGCGCAGACGTGCGCCACCGCTGCCGCGACCTGCGCCGCGGGCCCCGGCAACACGGCCGTGCCCTCGGCCATCACGAACCGCTTCGTCTTCGCGTCGAACGCGCCCTTTACCGCCACCCGACCGTCGCCGAGGATCCCCACGTCGCTGTCATTCACCCGGCATTGCACGGCGCCCTTGTCGTCGAGGACGCACGCATAATAGCGGTCCATGTTCCAGCCTGCCGCGCGCGCCCGGATCGATTTCACGTCGTACGCGGACACGCACGCATCACCTCGAATCGGGCAGCGGGTCTGGACGAGCTGGCCCTCCGGCGTGATCGC
Source organism: Polyangium sorediatum (assembly GCF_029946465.1). Lineage (NCBI taxonomy): Bacteria > Pseudomonadati > Myxococcota > Polyangiales > Polyangiaceae > Polyangium > Polyangium sorediatum. The sequence continues at coordinate 262,287 of NZ_JARZHI010000001.1, read as the reverse complement.
GCCGGGGACCGGGGAATCGACGAGGGACGCATACCGACGTTTCCCGAGCGGGCCCTTGAGCGGATTCGGCGCGCCCGCGACGAGCCTGTTTCCCTCGTGGAGGTCGAGCGGAATCTCGACGACGCTCCCGTCGCGCCGGAGCGCGACCACGCGCACGAGGTTCACGCTGATGTCGAGGGCGTCCTGGATCGGCAACGCAATGGGCGCCGTTTCGCCGACGACCCAGCAAGAGACCGCGCCGCCGCGGGTCCGCGCGCAGGCGATGGGATGGTCCTTGTCCACGTCGGCGCTCAGCCGGACCTGCGCCACGTCGGCGAGGCCGGCCACGGGCGCGGCCGCGCTGGGCTCGCCGAACCGACCGTCGCCGAATTGCCCTCGATCGCCGATTCCATGGCATTCGATCCGGCCGTCGGGAAAACCTCCACAGCCGACTTCGCTGCCCATATGATGCGCCACGGCGAAGAGTGGCGGCCGGGCCTCGAAATGCCGTCGCCACGCCGGGGGCGCATCGCTGAAATCGTCGAGGTAGAGCTTTTCTTCGATGGGGCACGCGCGCCCTTTCGGGCCGAGGAAGCAGCCGTCTTCGTCGATCGCGGTCGCGCCTGCGGGCGCGGGGATCGTCTCGATACTGCTCCGACAAACCGGTACGCCCGGGGCCGGGAGGGTTTGCCCACAAACGAAAATGCTCTTGATGGCGCGAGGCCGATGGCCATCGCGGAACGGGACGAGCTGCTCGATGCGGCGCAGCGTGCCGCCGAACAACGTGCTGTTTCCCGGACCTGCCTCGACCTCGACAACGATCGTGTCGCCTCCCAGCGCCACATCACGCGCTTTGCCAGGCAGCGGCACCACGCGCGGCGCCCGCCAGCGCCCTTCGCCCCAGCAAGTGAGGGACCCGTCGCCGACGATGGCGCACGTGGCGCGGCCGCCCGCGGCAATGCGGGTCGCGCCCGTGATCCCCTCGATCAGCCGCGGCGCGGCGATCGCCTGATCGTCGACGTTGCCCGCCTGAAAATCCTCGTTATGGCCCCAGCAGAGGACCCGACCGTCGCCGCGCAGCGCGCAGAAATGCCTCTCGCCGGCCACGAGCGCGCGCAGGCGCGGGGCCGCCGTCGGGGCGGCGGCAGGCGCGTCGACCTTCTCCGCCTCGCGCGCGGGCTTTGGGCTCGGTTGTCCGCAGCCCGCGGCGGCCAGGACGAGCAGCGCAGCAAAAGGAGGGCCGTATCGCGTCATGCGACGACGATACACCGCGGAAGATGAGGCTGGCTGTGAATTACGAGAGCTTGCCCTTGCTCACGAGGTCGTCGAACGCGAGATCGAAATCGTCGCCGAGAAGCTCCGCGCCAGCCGCCTTCGCCTGCTTGGCCGGGACCGGGTTCGGCTCCAGCCGGCGAATACGATCCTGCACACCGCCGCGCGGCTCTCGATAGTTCGGGTCGATCTGCCCGACACGCTTGAAGTAATAGAGCGCCTGCTCCGGGTTTTTCCGGGCCTCATACGCGTCCGCGAGCTCGTACGCGAGCGCGAGCTCCTGCTCCCGCGTCTTCTGCCGCGCCTCGAGCCCGCGCAGGAACGCGTCGATCGCCGCGTCGACGTTGCCGAGCTGCAGGTGGATCATCCCGATGACCGAACGGCACACGCATTCGCGGGACGGGTCCCGCGCCGCGACCTCGAATTCATGGATTGCGTCCATGTACATGCCCATCTCGCGATAGGCGACGCCGAGATCGTAATGCGTGGCCGAATCCGCGTCCGAGATCTGCGCCTGAACGCCCTGCTTGAACTCGTCGAAAATCTTCTCGACGTTGACGCCGGGGAACTCGGGCGGCGCCGCTGCGGCCTCGGGCGCGAACTCCAGGTCATTGATCATGTCCTGGATCTCTTTGAAGTCGTTGTCGGCCGGGTACTCGCTCTTCTTCGTGATGATCCCGCTGCCGCCGCCCGGCAGATCCGGCACGTACGAAGGCCGGCCCATCTGCTCGAGCTCGGCGCGCTTGTAAAGCAGGAGCGGGTGGTTCGGCAGGAGCGCGAGCTGCTCGTCGAGCATGGCGCGCGCGTCGTCGAGCATGCCTTGGTTGGCGTAGAAATCGATCTGCTCGAGGACGTCCTCGTCGAGCGTGTGCCCCGTCTGGCTCCGCGTCGGCGCAGGCGGATGCTGCGGCGGCGCGTACGGCTGCGCCGGGTACTGCGGCTGCTGCGCGTAGGCCTGATGCTGCTGCGCCTGGACGCCCGCGAACGGATCATCGAGCGCGCCGAGTTGCCCCTGCGGCTGCGCGTACGGATACGCTTGCTGCGGGTAGACCTGCTGCGGCTGCGGCGCATCGACCTGGTAGCCGAGCGCGCGCAGCATCTGGATCGCCTCGGGCTGCGACGCATCCATGAGCAGGATCTCGTCGAGCAGCTCCGCCGCCCTCTTCACGTCGCCTTCGACGCTCAGGCGCTGCGCGAAGATCAGCATCTGGCGGATCGCGCCTTCCTCGTCGCCCGCCTCCTTGAGCACGTCGACGAGCCGCGATCGCAGCTCGTGCGAGGTGGGCACCATGGCGACGGCGTCGAGCAGGATCGCGATCGCCGAGGGGTAGTCGTACTGGCTGCGGTACGCCTCCGCCCGCTGCATGTACTGCCGCGCGCGGAGCGCCTCGTCGTCGTGGTGCGAGGGCTGGAGCGGGATCGGCGGCTCCGAGTCGGGCGGCAGATCGTCGACGTCGACGTAGTCGTCGCCCACGACGATGACCGAGTCGTCCTCGACCTGCTTGCGCGGCGGCGCGGGCCGCTGCGCCGCGAGCTGCCGGACCGCGTCGTCGTTCGGCGCGCGCGCGAGGAGCGCGTCGACGAGCTCGTTGAACTCGTCGTTTTTCTTGGCTTCCTTCGCGAGGCGCGCGGCCTCCTTCAAGACCTCGGTCGCCTTCGGCCCCTGCCCGAGTTTGTCGAACGCCTTCGCCAAGAGGCCGAGCGTCTCGAGGTCCTTCGGGTTCTCCTTGAAGGAGATCTGGAGCTTCGCGAGCGCGGTCATCGCGTCGGTTTGCTGCGCGCGCTCCAGGTACATCCTCGCCGCGACCTTGGCGTACTTGCCGTCGGGCTTGATCGCGAGCAGCCGGTCGAGGACCTTCATCGCGTCGTCGCGCCGGCCGATCTTGACGAGGACCTCCGCCGCTTGTCCGAGCTGCCCGATCGCCGCCGGCGTGTCCTTGATGCGGCTGTACGCCTCGGCGAGGCGCAGGCGCGGCACGGGGTTTTGCGGGTCGAGATCGACGACCTTCTTCAGCGGCTCGATCGCCTCGCGATCCTTGTTCGCCTTGTGCAGCCGGTTCGCGATGTCGTCGTACGTCGCGGCCGCGTCGCTCGTCAGGCCGAGCTGCGTGTAGAGCTCCGCGAGGCGCGGCAAGACCCAGCCAAACCGTTCGAGGAGCTTCGGCGCGCGCTTGTCGATGATCTCCAGGATCTGACGGTAGACGCGGATCGCCTTGAGCGGCTCGGGCGGCTTCTGCTCGATGTAGAGCCGCGCCACGACCTCGTACGTCTCGATGGCCTCGGCGTACTGCTCGATCTTGAGGTGGCAGTCGCCGATCTTGAGCAGGACCCGGACGTCCTTCGGATCTTCGGCGATGAGCCTCTGGAACTCGGCAATCGCTTTGTCCCAGCGCTTTCCTTCGACGAACTTCTGCGCTGCTCGGAGCACCTTGTCGCGATCGACCGCCACGGCGATGGGATTCTCCTCGAGAGAGCGACCGGGGACGACGCGACGCGACGCTTCGCGCCGCCTCATCCACGATTCATCATCTAACGGAACGACGACCCGCACAAGCACGGTCGCGTCGGAACGGAGTATCGAAACGAAAACCGGGCGATCTCAGGCGAGCCGCGATCCCGGCTTTTTCAGTTCGGCAGCTTGAAAATCGCGAAGAAGGCGGCGATGACCGCCGACACCGCGAGGATCATGGCCATCATAGCAGTCGGCCCGGCGTCCTGCACAGTTCCCCGCGCGAGCTTCTTCGCCCGGCCGCCGATCACGTGGTGGATCCCGATGATCACGAGCGCGAAGAGCAGCTTGCCGTGCATCCAGTGGTGCTCGACGAGGTAGTAGCGCGTGTCCATCAACAGGCGCGCCACGCCGGCCACGAACGAAAGCACGAACGCAGGCACGCTGAGCAGCCGGTAGATCCGCTCTCCCAGCGCGCCACGAACCTTCGGGTCGGTCCCGCCCGCCGTGAGAGCGAACGCGACCGCGAGGATCGAGCCGATCCAGACGAGGTTGCCCGACACGTGGAGCCACACGAGGGCGATCTGGGGTCCGTTCATCGTAAAAACGCGTTACCTCTTCGCCCGAGCGACGTCGACTTTTCTGCGCCCGAGGTCGCGAGAAACCACACGCGAAGGCCGGATTTCCGAGGCTTCGGCTCGACCGATCCAGGGCCGCGCTCTACATTCGGAGGCCCATGACCAGAAGCGCTGCCTATCGTGCCCCGTTCGCGCCGGGCGGAGACACCGAGATCGACGCCGACCTGTGCGGACGCCTCCTCGCCGTCGCCCTCTCCAAAGGCGGCGAGTACGCCGATCTGTTCTTCGAATACCGCGCCGGCGGCGGCTTCTCCTTCGACGAAGGCATCCTCAAGGCCGCCTCGCGCGGCGTGTCGATGGGCGTCGGCGTACGCGTGCAGCGCGGCGACGCGACGGGCTACGCCTACACCGAGGACCTCTCGTGGGAGTCGATGAAGCGCGCGGCCGAGACCGCGGCGCAGATCGCCACGAGCTCCGGCGGCACGACGCACGTGCTGCCGAGGTTCCGGCCGCTGCCGAACCGCTACGACGTGCCGCTCGTCTCGCTCGACGTGCCCGGCATGGAAAAACGCGCGCTGCTCGAACGAGCGAGCGCCGCGGCCCTCGCCGAAGGTCCGCACATCGTGAAGGCCGAGGCGAGTTTCTCCGAGGAGATCCGCGAGATCCTGCTGGCGACGAGCGACGGCGTGATGGCGCACGACGTGCAGCCGCTCTTCCGCTTCAGCGTGCGCGCGATCGCGGAGCGCGACGGCAAACGGCAGGAAGGATCGAGCAGCGGCGGCGGACGAACCACGCTCGCAGCTTACTTCGCCGATCTCTCGCCGGAGATGCACGCCCGAGAAGCCGCGCGGCAAGCGACGACGATGCTCGACGCCGAGGAAGCGCCGGCGGGCGAGATGAACGTGGTGCTCGGCCCCGGCGACAGCGGCATCCTCCTGCACGAGGCCGTGGGCCACGGGCTCGAAGCCGACTTCAACAGGAAGGGCACGTCGAACTACGCCGGCAAGGTCGGCGAGCCGGTCGCGAGCCCGCTCTGCACCGTCGTCGACGACGCGACGCTGCTCTCGTCGCGCGGCGCGATCAACGTCGACGACGAGGGCAACGAGCCGGGCAGGAGCGTGCTCATCGAGAACGGCACGCTCGCCGGGTACATGCACGACCGGCTCTCGGCCAAGCACTACAAGCTCGCGCCGACGGGCAACGGCCGGCGCGAGAGCTTCGGCGCCGCGCCCTTGCCGCGCATGACGAACACCATCCTGCTCGCGGGCCCACACGATCCGGAGGAGATCGTTCGCAGCGTCAAACGCGGCGTCTTCGCGAAGAAGTTCGGCGGCGGCCAGGTCGACATCTCGAACGGCGACTTCGTGTTCTCGTTGACCGAGAGCTACCTGATCGAAGACGGCAAGATCACGCGGCCCTTGAAGGGCGTGAACCTCATCGGCAACGGCCCCGACGTGCTCGGCAAGGTCACGATGCTCGGCACGGACCTCGCGATCTCCGACGGCATCTGGACCTGCGGCAAGGACGGCCAGAGCGTGCCCGTCGGCGTCGGATGCCCGACGATCAAGATCGACAAGATCACCGTGGGCGGCACCAAGATCGGCTGAAGTTTCAGCGCGGCAGGCGCACGCTTGCCGCGCCGCAGCATGAGCTTTATAGCGACGCCCGATGTCGCGCCGCTCGTCGTTCATCGTCATCGTCGGGCACGGCCCCGAGCTCGAACGCGAAGAGTGCGCGGCGAGCGTGCTGCGAGGCCTCGGCGCCACGGTGCGCACGCTCGATCTGTGGGACGAGCCCTCGCGGTGTTTCCAGCGCGAGGACGACGAGGCGCGGGCGATCCTCGTGGAGACGCCGGAGCGGCCGGATCTCGCGGTGGCGGCGCTCCGCGCGTTGCGGCGGGAGGCGCGGCTCACGGGCGTCCCGGCGATCGCGGCCGTGTCGGTGGCGCAGGTCGCGCGGATGGATCCCGCGAGCGGCTTCGACGATTTCGTCCTTTCGCCGTACGTGCCTGCGGAGCTTTACGCGCGTATCCGCAAGGGGGAGTGGCAAAAGAGCGAGTTTGCCACGGAGGAGCGCGTGAAGGTGGGCGCGCTCGTCGTCGATCGATCGGCGCACGAGGCGTGCATCGATGGCCGCAGCGTGCCGCTCACGGCGAAAGAGTTCGCGTTGCTCTCGTATCTCTGCGAGAAGCGCGGCAAGGTCGTGTCGCGCGAGGAGCTGCTCGTGAAGGTATGGGGGCCGCGGTACGAAGGCGGGCCCCGCACGGTGGACATCCACGTGCGGCGGCTGCGCTCGAAGCTCGGCGGCGCGCTGCCGCTCGTGACGCTGCGAGGCGCGGGCTACAAGCTCGAAGCGCCGGACACGCCGAGCCGGACCACGGTCGAGCCGCGGAGGGCGATGCTCGCATGAAGCGCCAGACGATCGCCGTAAGCGTGGGTTGTCCGAGCGGAATCGGTCCCGAGGTCGCGGTGCACGCGGCGGCAAACGCCGACGCCGAGGCGCGGTGCGTGCTCGTCGGGGATACGGAGACGTTGCGGCGCGCGGCGCACGACGGGAAGATCGCGGCGTCGAGGTTACGCGTCGTGGCGAGCGCGCAGGAGATCGAGGCCCTCGCGCTCGGCGAAATCGGCGTGTGGGGGCCGAGCACGCAGCTCGCCGCGCCCGCGCAGCCCGGCGCCCCGGATCGCAAGGCCGGCGCCGCGCAGCTCGCGTGGGTAAACGAGGCGCTCGCGCTCGTGCAAGACGGCACCGCCGCCGCGCTCGTGACCGGTCCGGTGTCGAAGCTCGCGATCGCGACGAGTGGTGCTCCGGGCGCAAAAGGTTTTTCGGGACATACGGAGCATCTCGCGGCGCGGCTCGGGGCGCGCGAGGTGGTGATGGCGTTTCGCGCGGCAAACATCACGACGGCGCTCGTCACGACGCACCTTCCGCTCGCGGAGGTCCCGGCGGCCGTGACGCCCGACGCGGTGGCGACGAGCTGTTACTGGCTCGTGCGGCTGCTCCGATCGCTCGGCATGGAGGCGCCGCGCGTGGCCGTCGCGGCGCTGAACCCACACGCGGGCGAGGGCGGGATGCTCGGGATCGAGGAGGAGACGAGCATCAAGCCGGGGATCGAGCGCGCGAACGAGCGGCTCGCCGCGGATGGGTTTTTCGCGCAGCTCTCGGGCCCGCTCGGCGCCGAGACTGCGTTCCGCAAGCAAGCGGCAGGGGCCTTCGACGGGGTCGTCGCGATGTACCACGACCAGGCGACGATCCCCTGCAAGCTCGTGGGGTTTGGCGAAGCGGTGAACGTGACGCTCGGCCTGCCCGTGATCCGCACGAGCGTCGATCACGGGACGGGGTACGACATCGCGGGCACGGGCAAGGCCGATCCACGCGGGATGGAGAGCGCCCTCGCGCTCGCGCTCACGCTCGCGAAGGTGCGCGGGCGCGCGTCGCTCATCGCGGGCGCGTCATGACGCGCGGAGCCGCTGCATGAGGTGATCGAGCTGGGGCATGTCGAGGCCCTGCTCGCGGCCGAGCTCGCGGATGCTCTCGCCCATGGCGAGGTGCTGCGCGTGGAGCTTCGGGCCGAAGTGGCGCTCGACGAAGCGCACGGTCTCGGGCGCGAGGCGGCGCGCGAGGGCCACGCCGGGCTTGATGGTGTACGGCCCGACGAACCGCGTGAGCACGTGCGCCCACGGCGCGACCTTGCCGAGCTTTTTCGCGAGGCCCTCGCACTCCTTGGCGGCCGCGACCGCGGTCTCGAAGAGGTCCTTGTCCTGGAGCACGCCGTCGATGCCGCGGCCCGCGTCGATCGACGCGATGAGCGGGAAAAATGAGACGGTGCTGGCCGCATTGAGCGAGGCGACGTCGCGCTCGAAGCGCGTGGGCAAACCACCGTTCGTGAGGCGACGCGCGAGGACCTCGAGCGCATCGCGGGACGTCGAGTGCGCGGGGCCCGAGGCGTCGTCGTCGAGGAGCGTCGAGGCGATGCCGGTCGACCAGTACCGAACGACGCCACGATCATCGACGTCGTCCACATACCCCGCGACGCCGGGCATGGCGCTGACGGCGCGCCGCCCGATCGCCTTCTCCAGCGCGGCGAGCTGCGGCGGCAGGACGGGCGTGAGCACGACGAGCGGCACGGCAGGGCCCGCGCGGAGGGCCTCGGCGAGCACGTCGTCCTGGTTCTGGCAAAGGTGGTCGAGCTGGTCGAACCGAACCGCGAGGAGGAGGAGCGTCGCGTCGGCGGGGATCTGCTCGATGCGGCGCGGCTGCTCGATGACGTCGCGGCGCTTCTCCCCGTTCACCTGCTCGACGACGAACGAGTACGTCTCGGCAAGGCGCGAGGGCCGAACGACGAACGAGACCTGAACGCCCGCCGCGGCGAGGCGTACGCCATAAATGCGCCCGAGCGCGCCCGCTCCGAACACGATCACGTGCATGGTGAGCCGTTACGTACCGCCGCGCGTGGCGCGTGGGAAGACGGTCAGAACAAGCGGCGCGAATCGACGAGGATCGTGACCGGTCCGTCGTTCTCGACGAAGACACGCATGTCCGCGCGGAAGCGACCGGTCTCGACGGGGACGCCGCTCTTGCGAGCGACCTCGACGAAACGATCGTAGAGCGCCTCGGCGCCGACGGGCTCCATTGCGCCGTCGAAGCTCGGGCGCAGGCCGCGGCGCACGTCGCCGAAGACGGTGAACTGGCTGATGACGAGCAAGCCCCCGCCGACGTCGGCGAGCGCGCGGGTCATCTTGCCGTTCTCGTCGGGAAAGACGCGGAGGCCGAGGACCTTGCTCGCGACGTAGTCGAGGTCGGCCTGCGCGTCGCCCTTCTCGGCGCCGACGAACGCGACGAGGCCCTGGCCGATGCGGCCCGTGACCTCGCCGTTCACTTCGACGCGGGCGGATAGGGCGCGCTGCACGACGGCGCGCATCGAACGATCAGCCGAGGCCGAGCTCGCGCGTAAGGCGGCTCGTGATCGCGAAGTACGTGCTGCGGTCGTAGGGCTTGTTCAGGATGTGGAAGTCCTTGCGAACGAGCCCGACGCAACCGAAGCAGTACGTGCACTCGGTGCAGTCGACGGAGCGAACCACGTACGAGCACTGCGTGCAGCGCTCGCACGCGACGCAGTGGTTGCAGCGCACGAGGTCGCGCGAGCTGCGGCAGTGCGTGCTGTCCGAGCAGCGCTGCGAGTCGACGCAGTAGTGGCAACGCGCGAGCGCCTTCGAGCTCTTGCAGAACGTGCAGTCGACGCAGCGCTCGCAGCTCACGCACTGCACGCAGCGCTCGTTTTCGGTGCGGGACTCGTGGGCCTGGAAGAGCTTGCGCAGCTCGGCCTCGAACTCGGCTTTGTTCATTGGGCGGACTGGTTCTGCGTATCGGGCCTGCCGCTCACTTGCCTGCGGAGCTGGGCGGCGGCATCGCGGGTGGACTCGTCCTCGGCGAACTCCTCGATGCGGCGCAGGCGCGACTCGAGCACGGCGCGGCGCTTCGGCAGCTCGCCGACGAGGAGCGAGGAGAGCGAGGAGAGCGCCTCACGCACGCGCGACTCGTCGCTGTGCTCGAGGAGCTTCAGGTGCACGTCCTGGTCGTCGGGGAAGGTGAAGCCGGCGCCGAGGAACTCGTTCGCGGCCTTCGTGATGTGCGGGCGCCCCTCGGCGACGAGGAGCTTCGACAGGAGCCGCTGGCGCTCCGTGGCGCGCGGATCACTCTGCGGAGGCGGCGCGAGCACGATGCGGCCCGGCTTCGGCGTCGAGTCGCGGCCGTTCTTGCCGTTCTTTCCGCTGCCTTCTGGCTCCGGCTCCCGGCGCGGCGCGAAGAGCGCCTCGAGCGCGGCGCGATGCTCCTTCGCGACGCGGCTGTCCTGGGGGGTCGTGCCGCTCCGGCTCGTGCTGCCGGCCTTCGGCGCCCGCGCAAACGGCGCGAGCTCGGGGTTGTGCCAGACTTTGGTCTCGTCTTTCCGCATCCGCCGCATAAATTCGTCCTTGCTGCCGCCGGAGGGGGAGAGCTTCGCAGGGCTCGCGGTTCTTGGTCCCGGGACTCGTGAGCCCGGAGGCAACGTTCATGCTCGACGTCCGCGCCTCGTGGCGTGCTCGTGCTTCGCTGGCAGTCGCTCGCTCACGCGCGGGCCCGCCGTGCGGCGTTGCCCTTCTCTGGTTCTCCAAGAACGCTCGTCTGCTTCGAGCCGACCTTTCCCCCGGTGCGGGCCAACTGCGCGGGCGCCTCGATTGGACTCTGCCCGCCGCCGTCCGAGCGACGGGACGTGCCATGAACGAGGGCGACGTCCGCGCCATCGAGGCGCGCGTGGCGCCGCGATGGGTGCCCCACCTCTACCACAGGCACCCGTGGAAGCCTCAGAAAATTAGGCCCGCGCACCTACCCCATGACACAACGCGAGACACCGGCGTACCCAGCGTCCCGCGCATGGACGGATGGGCGTCGGTGGAGAGCACGACACATGGTCAGCGGTCGTTACGGTCGGATCAGGCGTAGGGTTGCGTCCACGCTCGCGGCGGTGTTGACGCTCGCGGCGCCCTTCGCCTTCGGCGAGGCGTTCGCGGAAGAGGCGGCGCCGAAGGCGGCGGAGCCCGCGAAGGCGCAGGCGCCCGCGAAGACGGAGAAGGCGCCCGAGGAGCCCCAAAAAACCGCCGCTGCGCCGAAGAAACGCAAGAACCGACGCAAGGCCCCGCCGAAGCGCATGGTGCAGGCCGAGCCGAAGACGGCCGAGGTCGCGAACAAGGCGGCGTCGACGAAGGCCAAGCCCGAGGCGGCCACGAAGCCCGCCACGCACGAGAAGGGCGCGACCACGACCGCCGGCACGAAGGCCGCGAGCGCGAAGAAGTCCGAGGGCGCGACCACGACGGCCAGCACGAAGGCCGCGAGCGCGAAGAAGTCCGAGGGCGCGACCACGACGGCCAGCACGAAGACCACGAGCGCGAAGAAGTCCGAGGGCGCGGCGGGCGTTTCGCGCACGAAAAAGGCATCGACGCGGACGCCGAGCAAGAAGCGCAAAGGCACGAAAAAAGCCGAAGCCGAGACGGACCGCCCACCCTGCTTCGCGCCGGCGGTGTCGATCGATCGGAACGGCCTCGAAGGCGAGACGTTCTCGCTCGTCGACTGCAAGGGCAAGGTGCTCGACGACGCGCGCGAGAAGCTCAGCGTGCTCGCGCGGCCCTGGGGCACGCCGCGGCCAGAGCTTCCGAAGGCGAAAAAGCCCGACCCGCGCGCGGCGAAGCAGGAAAAACCAGCCGCGGCCAAGGGCAAGGGAGGCAAGGAGAAGGCGCCAGAGCCGGCGGTCGCGTCCCACGAGATCGCGCCGAACGTGCGGCTGCTCGATCCAGGGCTCCTGTCGCGGGTCGAGGCGATCGCGAAGCATTTCCCGGGCAAGGGGATCTCGCTCGTGAGCGGCTACCGCCCGAAGAGCCGGGGCAGCTTGCACCAGAGCGCGCGCGCGCTCGACCTGCGCGTCGCGGGCGTATCGAACGAGGAGGTCGTCGCGTTCTGCAAGACGATCGCGGACACGGGCTGCGGCTACTACCCGAACAGCTCGTTCGTCCACGTGGACGTGCGCACGCCGGGGACGGGCTCGGTGACCTGGATCGACGCGTCGGGGCCGGGAGAAGCGCCGCGCTACGTGAGCCAGTGGCCGCCGCCGCCAGAGCCCGCGGATGCGCCGGCAACGTCGCCCGTCGCCGCGGTGGACGAGGCGATGGAGCAGCAGGGCAAGGAGCAGCCCGCGGCGAAGGAGCCGCAACCCGCGGCGAAGGAGCCGCAACCCGCGGCGAAGGAGCCGCAACCCGCGGCGCAGGCCCCGAAGGATCCCCCCGCGGCGCAGGCCCCTACGAATCCGACGGCGCAGCCGCCGGCGGAAAAGGACGAGGAGCCGAAGGAAGCCGACCCGAAGGATCCTGTGCCTCCCCCGAAGAAGACGCAGCCGACCCCGCCCCCCGCGGCTCCGTCACCGACGACGCGATAACACCCCGCCGCAGCCGTCCCAAGAAGCGACCGCGCAAGCGCGACGCCCACCCCGGCGCCCGCGCTTCAAGGTGTGCCCGTCGGAGCCGTCGGAACGGGCGCCTCGGACGGGAACCGAATCTGCGCCAGCACGGCGAGTTTGTCCGGCGCGGCGATGGGTTTTCCACCGAGCGCGCCTCCGACGCACGTCGCCTCCACGCCCTTCGTCGCGACCTTACCGATCGCCCCCTGCTCGACGCGGAACGAGACGCTCACGATCTCGCCGCGTTGCCCGGCCTGCACGATCTCTGGGCAAAGCTCGACCGCCGCGTGCAAGGCCGCGCCGAGCGCCGGGACGAGCGGCGCGATGTCGGTCCCTTTGGAGATGGCGACGGCGATTTCATAGTCCGGGACCCCGCGCTTCGTCGCCATCCGAAGCCCGACCGGCTCTCCATACTCGATCACAGGCGGAGGCGGTTCCGAGCGGCAGGCGGACGCCAAAACCCCAAGCACCACGAGCCCCACCCACGACATTCGATGTTTCATGCGAGGAGACGGTCAGGGTGTCTCGCCGTCGACGGCGCAGTTGGGCCCACCGCCAGGGGAAACCTGAGGGTCTTCTTCATCGCTCTCCTCCTCTCGTGAGATGCACCCGCAACGCATCCGCGGCTCGGGCGGATCCGCACATATCACAGACCCTGGGCGTTCAGGCCGAGCGATGTTCGAGGGCGGCGCCGGCCGGAGCGGCGAGGACGTCGGCGAAGGCGCGCTCGAACTCGTCGATCAACGGGTGCGGCGGCAAGCGCACGATGCGCTCGCGCAGCGCGCGGAAGCCGGCGATCTGCGTATCTCGGCCGCGGCGGAACATGGGCCAGGGGTCGCCGTGGGTCGCCGCGCAGACGACGATCGATTGGAAGTTGTCGATCTTGTCCGCAATGGTGATGGCCTGGGCGTCCCAGGGGTTGTTCATGAATTGCTCGAGGTAGCGCTGTTTGCGCTCCTCCCAGGCGAAGGTCTTCGCGGGCTCGGTCACGGCGAGCACGAGCTCGGCGACGCGGCGCCCGAACAGACGCGCGATGTCCTCGGCTGTCGCGCCGGTGTCCTCGATGGCGTCGTGCAGCGCGCCTGCTGCGATGACTTCGTCGTCGAAGCCATGCTTGGCGAGGAGGACGGCGACGCCAGCCAGGTGGCTCACGTACGGCACGTCGACGCCGGGGTACTTGCGTTTCTGTCCTCGATGCCAAACCGCCGCCTGATCGAGCGCGCGCTTGAGGAGGGGCGTCATGCCTGGAATCTAGTGTCCCCGAGGCGCCGCGGCGAGCGCCGAGCGCGCGCCGCGACACTTCACGCCGCAGTCAAGCCGGCGCGCCTGCTTCGGACCGCCTCGACCTCAGTACATGTGCGGGGTCTGCTGCGCCGCGGTGACGCACCCGCGCAGAATCCCCCACACGAACATGGACAGAATGGAAAACCCAAGCATTTTCGCGCCACTGGGCTCGCCTTTGATGACCCGGACGAGCCCGACGATGGCCGCGGGACATGAGCAAAGGACGATGAGGGCCCAATCCGCCCCGCTGAGTTCTGCGTTCTGGCTCCACGCGTTCTCGAATCTCTGCGGAGGCGCCTCTTTCGGGGGCTCGTAGGGGTTCGGCGTATCGTCACGCATGATCGAACCACTCCACCAGCGCGTAAGTGAGCCGTCAAGCCCTGCTCACAGATACACCTCGGACGAAGTTCCATCACATCCCATTGCAAACGCGTCACAAAAAGCCCGAACGCACGTGGGGTTTGTCTGGTTGAATCACCGTCTGCGAGGCTTCCACGCGCGCAAGAGGGTTCAAACCCGCAAGAGCAAAGCCACGCAGGGCTCCCCCGTCGCCCGCCCGATCGCCGTCGCATAAAGCGAAACCTGCCGCCGATACACGGGCCCCGCGCGGTCGATCGCGCGGTCGGTCTTGAAATCCACCACGGTCCATCCGTTCGGCTCGCGAAACGCGAGGTCGACGATGCCCTCGATCAGCGTACCATCCTCGGCCATCAGGCTGAGCGGCGTCTCCCGTCGGCATTCGCCGCGCGCCTCGGCCGCGCGCGCCCTCTCGATCACCGGATGAGCGAGCGCGAGGACGACCGCGCGCACCGCCGCCGCCTCCTCGATCTCCGTCGCGCCGAAGAGCCGCGCCGCGAGCGCCGCCGCCTCCTCCACGACATCCCGGTCGGCTGAGAGCGGGACCTGCGCGAGCACCGCATGCACGAGCTCGCCGAAGCGAGCCCCCCCGGGCCGGCCCGCTTCCCGGCCGACATCGAAGATCGGCACGTCGAGCGCAGGCGCTTCGTTCGACGTCTCGGCCCGCTCCGTGACCGTCTGCACCTTGTACAGCGGACGCGCGCCGCGCTCGCGATCGGCCGCGCGCTCCCGGACCCAGCGTCGGTACGTCTCCAGATCCTCTTCCACGCGGCCGACGGGCGCGTCCTTGCGCAGCATGTCCTCGCGGCGCACGCCGAACGCAGGCTCACGCGCGAGGTCGAGGCGCGTCACGTCCCACCACACGACGTCATGACCGCCGGACAAACGATATCCGCCCGGACAAACCGTCGCCGACCCGCGTGAAATCCCCGACGGCCGTGACAGGACCGTATCGTCGCCGAACGGCGGGCAGCCGGGCGCCGCGTCGACGGACGGCATCGCGCCGGAGGGAGGCGCGATCGCCGCGTGGATCGGGCCGATCCACGATTGCTCGGGGAACTGCGGGGCGTCGCCCACGGCCGGCACGATGACGAGGTCCCGCGCGCGCGTCGCGGCCACATACACGAGCCGCGTGCCTTCGGCCTCGTCGCGCCGCATTTCGAGCGCCTCGTGCTCCACGAGGTCCCAGGGCGCGATGCTGCCGAGGCGGAGCGCGCAGAGCGAACGCGAGGCGTCGACGTAGCGGCTCACCGCTTGTGCGCCGAGGCGCGCGGTCACGTCGGCGAGCACCACGACGGGGAATTCGAGGCCCTTGGCTCGATGTGCCGTCATGATCCGCACGCCGTCGCCGCCCTCTTCGAGGATTGGCGCCTCGGGCGCGCGGCCGCGCTCGGCGTCCTCTTCGAGTTGCTCGACGAACGCGCGGAACGACGTGCCACCGGAGGCCTCGTAAGCGCGCCCGAGCTCGGCGACGTGCAGCACGTTGGCGAGCGCGCGTTCGCCCGAGGGACGCAGGGCAAACCCCACGCAGGCGCGTGTCGCGTCGCAGAGCTCGGTGACCGTGGTCTCGATCGGCCGCGCGTTTCGCCCTTCGGAGAGCCGCGCGAGGAGCGAGAGCGCGGCGGCGATCGGCGCGAGGTGCGGGGGCAGCGGGGCCTCGGGGATTCGTTGGGGGTGCAACTTTCCGTAGGTGAACCGGTATTCGAGCAGCGCCTCGTCGCCGACGGCGAAGAGCGAACCGCGCAGCGTCGCGAAGACGGCGAGCTCGTCCTCGGGGCGCTCGATCGCGCGCAGCGCCGCGAGCATGGTCTCGACCTCCTCGCGGGCGTAAAACGACTTTCCGCCGACGAGCACGTGCGGGATGCCGCGCGCTTCGAGGGCCTCGACGTAGGCGCGTGTGACGTCCTCGCCGTGGCTCTCGAAGCGGCGGAAAACCAGACAAACGTGCCTCGGCGCCACGGGGACGAACTCGCCGGGCTGATCGCGCTCGGTCACCTTCCAGTTGCTCTCGTGCAGGAGCCAATCGAGGTACGCGCCCACCGCAGCCGGCACACTCTCCTCGACGGCGGCCGAGGTGAGCCGCTGCTTGCCGTACGGCTCGGGAACGGGCACGCACACGATCGACGGCTGCTCTGCGATCGCCTTGCGCGCGGGCCGGAGCGGCACGTACCGCGCGGAGAGCGCCTCGCGATCGCCCACCATCACGGGCGCGAAGGCGACGTTCACGAGCTTTTGGATCCCGGGGACTGATCGGAAGCTCGTGCTGAGCTCCACGAAGAGCGCGCCGCGCCGGACGAGCAGCTCCTTGACCTCCTCGTACACGGAAAGATCGGCCCGACGAAACCGGTAGATCGCCTGCTTCGGATCCCCGACGAGGAAGAGCTTTCCGGGCACGGGCCGCACGTCGCGATAGGCGCGGACGCTCGGATCGTCGGCCGCGAGCAGCATGAGGATCTCGGCCTGGAGCGGGTCCGTGTCCTGGAACTCGTCGACGAAGATGCAGCGATACCGCTCCTGGAACGCGCGGCGCACCTCGCCCTGATCACGCACGAGGTCGCGCGTGCAGACGAGCAGATCCTCGAAGTCGAGCGCGCCCACCTCGGCCTTGCGCGCCTGGTACGTCGCGACGAGCGCGCCGAGCTCTTCCTGCAAGAGCGCCGCGAGATCCCCGTCGGCCGCGCGCTGGAACCGTTCGAGCGAGGCCACGAGCGCCGCGTGCGCCGCGAGCAAATCGGCCCGCGTCGTGTGCGCTCCGTAGCGGGATCCCGCGCCGCGCCGCGGTCGCATGAAGTCGCGTTGCCGCGCGAGGGCGCAAAGCTCGGCCTCGATCTCGTCGCGATCCCAGCGGTGCTCGCCCTCGGCGCGCAGGCGCATGACGAGCGCGCGTGCCGGCTCGGTGTCGCGGTGCAGCGGATCGTTTCCGTGGAGCGCGCCCTCGCTCGCCTCGGCGAAGGCCGACATCTCCGCGAGGATCGCGTCGACGGCGTGGTCCCGCTCGAACGGAGGCCGCTGCCAGCGCGCGGTGAAATGTCGCCAGGCGATGAGCTCTTGTCCGGCGCGGCGCAGCCTCTCGATCGGCCCGGGGCCGTGCTCGCGCCGCCGCAGGAGCCGTCGAACACCTTCGGGCGGACGACCGAGGATCTGTTCGAGCCACCGATGGAACGCCTCGCCGTACCGCCGATCCGCCTCGGCCTCGGTCACCACGCGGAACGCCGGATCGACGCCCGCCTCCACGGGGCGCTCGCGCAGGAGATCCGCGCAAAACCCGTGGATCGTGCTGATCCGCGCTTCTTCCAGATGCGCGAGCGATCGCTCCAAGTTCGCGCGTTGCGCCTCGTCCGGGGCGAGCCTCCGCGCGCGCTCGATCCCGCTGCGCAGCCGGAGCTTGAGCTCGCCGGCTGCTTTTTCCGTGAACGTGACCGCGACGATCTCCTCGATCTCCGCGCGCCCCTCCGCGAGCACGGCGACCATGCGGAGCACGAGCTCGGTCGTCTTGCCCGTGCCGGCCGCGGCCTCGACGATCATCGTGCTCCCGAGCGCGCCGCGGATGAGCGCACGCGCCTCCGCGTCGGCGAGCCCCTCGCCTTGCAGCGCCTCGAACGCGAGCGTGCCTTCGGTCACGGCTCACCTCGGAGCAGACGAAGTCGCGTGAACAACGCGCCGCCGTCGAGCGAGTCCTCGTCCTTGCGCGCCGCGCGCCTCTCCTCGTGGGGCCCACATACGAGCCTGTAGCCGCACGTCTCACACGCGCCCGGCCTCGGTGCGGGCGGGAAAAACCCCTTGTCGATTGCCTCGTCGACGAGGGAGAGCACGCGGACGGCCTTCGCGCGCGCCGACTCGTCGAGCTCGATCACGTGCTCGACATACCCACCGCGCGCCGTACAGAACGACAAACTCGCGTCCGCCACCGGCTCCTTCCACACCGCCTCGTACGCGAGACCGTAGAGCACCGGCTGCAGCACTTCGCCGCCGTCGATCACGAGCCCCGGCCGCGCGAAGTTCGCCCCCGTCTTCACGTCGGTCACACGCGCATGCCCTGTCGCCGCATGCCGCTCGACCACGTCGATCGCGCCGTGCAGCAGGTACTGCCCCTCGATCAACGCGGCCTCGACCACGCTGCGTGGATCCTCGTGCTCGTGCGGCGGCAGCCCGAACGCGAGGTCGTACCGCACCGGCCAGACGAGCCAGCTCTGCTCGGCCACGCGCGCGAGCCACGCATGAAGCTCCACCCGCGCGCGCTCGATCTCGTCGCGGAACACGCTCTCCACCGGCGGCAGCGTACGCTCCTCGTGCTCGCGCGCCGCCGCGTCGAGCCGCTCATCGAGCACGGCCTCGGCCCGCGACAAACCATCCGGGCCGAACGGCAGCGCCCCTTCTCGCTCCAGCTTTGCGAGCGTCTCGGCTTGCACGCGGTGGAAGAGCACGCCGCGCGAGATCGGATCGAGCCTATCGGGCGAACCGCGCCGCTCGCGCGCCGGCAGCCGGTGGATCGCCGCCAGCAAGAATCGATACGGGCACGCCGCGAACTTCTCGAGCGCCGTCACTGCATACGGCCGCACGCGCAGCCGGCTCGCCGCGAGCACCGCCGCCGTCGCCGCGGTCTTGCGCACGATGCCGTCATGATGCGTCACGGGTTTGTCCCAGCGCGCCGACCGTGTACGCAACGATCGCGCGAGGTGCGGATTCAAATCCAGCAAGTACTGCGCGCGCCCTGCCGCCTCGGCCTCCTCGCCTCCGTGCAAGAGCCGCCCCAGCATCGCGAGGTCATGCTCGGCGTCGTCGATCGCGTCCTCGGGCTCGGCGGGCGCGGGCCACGCGAGCCGCGCGCCCGACGCGCTCGCCGCGTCTCGCTCCAGCGCGTCGTGATCGGGCAACGTCCCCGTCGTCGCGCGTCGCACGTCGAGCCCGTAAAACGAAGGCACCCGCGGCCGTCCCGCCGCCACCTCGACGCGCGGATACGAGAGATGCACCCGCTCTCGCGCAGCCCCCACGGACAAACGCAGAAGCAACCGCTCATTGCGGCTCCGATCTGCCTGCGTCCGCAACGCCTTCGAGATCGCGCGCCGGTCTCCGTCGAGCAGGATCGGATCCTCGCGCGGCGCCTCCGGGAACAGCCGCTCGGCAAGCCCGGGGACGAACACCACCGCGAACGATCGACCTCGCGCGAGCTCCGGCGTCCCCACGAACACCGCGCCGTATCGTCTCCCCGACGGCGGCGTCACGCGGGACCCGAGCCGGCCTTCGAGCACGCGCCGAACTTCGTCGAACGACACCGCCGGCAGCTCCGCCATCGGCGCGAGCTCGAACAGCGCGGAGAGCACGTCCTCCGGCTCTTCCAGCGCCATCCGCGCGAGCTTGCCGAGCTCCTCGATCCACACGCCCCAGCTCCCGTGCTCGGGCAACGATGCGAGCGTATCGACGAGCGGAAGCGCGAACCGCGTGAGCTCGGAGAGCGCCTCGATCTCGCGCTCCACCGTCTCGATCCGCGGCGAGCTCGGATCCCGCCGCCGGAGCAACGCAAGCTCCCGTTCGAAGGCCTTTCCGAGGGCCGCGAGCCGCTCGGCCCAGCGCTCCTTGCGCCCGACGATCGAGGCCTTCGTGAGCAGACGCTCCCACCCGATCGGCGCGGACCGCACAGGCACACGCGCGCCCTCGCTCGCCTGCTCGCGACGCATCCGTTTCGCCGTCGGCTCGCCTTCGAGCAGCGCGCCGAAAAGATCGGCCCGCGGCATCAACGGCCGCGGCGCTGCCTCTGCCGCGACGTTCTCCTTCGGCATCGGCGCGAGCGACAGGTACTCGGCGAACCGCCGTGGTGAGAGATCTTCGGCGCGACAGGCGAGCAGCGCGAGGAACGCGCGCCCCGAGGGATCCGGCCGCGCGGCGCCGATCGCAAAATGCGCGGGAATCTTCGCGCGGCGCAGCGCGCTCTCGAGCAGCGCCGCGTACGTGTCGGGCGCGCGCAGGAACACCGCGATGTCGTCGAACGGCACCCCGCGCCGCGCCTCCGCGAGGATCCGACGCGTGATCTCCACGCACTCGCGCCCCTCGCCCGGCGCCGAGAAAAACGACACGTCCTCGCCCGCCTCCGCGGCCGGCAGCTCCGCGGCGGCGAACAGGTATTGATGCAGCCGCGAGAGCGACGAATGCGACCGCTCGCTCCGATCCGTCACGACCTCCGAAGCGAGCGCTGCGAGCGCCTCCACCGCGCGATCATCCCCCGTCGGCGCCGTCGCGAACGTGACCTCCGCCGCGGCGACGAGCTCCGCGACGAACCGCTCTTCGAGCCGCGACGCGATCGGCACGTCGAGGAGCACGAGCCGCGCCCTTCGTATCTCGCTCGCCTCGCGCAGGGCCACCGTCGCCGCCGCGAGCACCTCCGCGCGATCGGCGATCCGCGCTCGCTCTCGCTGCTCGTCGTAGCGACGCGCGAGCTCCCGCAGATCCCGGCTCCTCGGATCGTCCCCTCGGATCTCTGCGGGCCCGACGCCCTCCACCCGCAGCTCGCTGAGCGTCGCCGCGAGCGTGCTCGCGAAGCTCGGCGTCCGCGCGACCGGCGCGAAATATCCCAGCGCGCCCGCTTCGAGCGCGCTCGCCACGGCGCGCGCCACCACCGCCTCCACGCCGAGCGGCGTGGCCGGCGCGAGCCTCCGCCGCGCAAGCTCCGGCGCTGCGAGGCGCGCCGCGAGTTGCCCGAGCGTCAGCCGATGCAGCCCGAAGATCGCGCCTCGCGACGAACCCACCCGCGCCGCGAGATCGAGCGCTGCCCCGCGGGACGGCCCCACCAGGAGCGCGACCGCGTCGGCGTTCCCCTCCCCGAGGAAAACCTCCGCGGCCCGGAGCCGCTCCTCGCTTCGGGGGGACACGAGCAGACGCAGCACGTGCCCGTCATGCCCGGGGTCGGCCGCGTTGTCGAGCGTTCCCTTGCATGTCGAGCCCGAGCGCCTGCCCGCTCGCTCCTACCGCCGCATTCCTTTGACCTCGATCACGCATTCCTCCGCGCCACGCTCGTCCATCCGCACCTCCGTTCCCAGGAAGGTCCGGATCACCTCGACTTGCGTCCGCGTGTGCCCCGACGGCGCGAACGTGCGAAAGGCCCCGCCCTCGCCGAGCGCCATCGGCAAGAGCAGTTGATCGGCGAGGTGCTCGCCGACGGGCACGCCTGCGGCGAGATATCGCTTCACCTCCTTCGCGAGCTTCTCTGCCACGGCCTCCGCGCGCACTCCGCGCTCGCCGAACGACGTGAAGATCTCCGTCACGTGCTCGCTCTCCACGTCGGCCACGAGCGCGTTGCCCGGTCCTGGGCTGTTCTTCACGACCTCGGGCCGCGCGCACGCGCGATCCCACGGCACCTCCGCGAGGAACGTATCGACCTCGCGCAGCCCGACCGTGCCTGAGATCTGCGACACGAGCGCGCGGAGCTGCGTCCTTCGCACCTCGCCTCGATCGAGCAGCGCGAGAGCCGCGAGCCGCGGGCAGCCCTCCACGGTCACCTCCACGCGGCCCCCGCCGGCCGGGTAAAACCCGTACGACACGATCCGCGCCGAGATGCTCGCGCCCATGCGACGCACGATCGGCAAGAACGCGCGCTCCACGAAATCGTAGGGCGGCGCCATCGGGTTGTGCGTCCCGCCCTCGAACACGAGCGACGAGCTGCCGGTCGTCGCGAGCAGCGCCGGCAGCACCGTCTGCAGCACGAGCGTCGCGCTCCCCGCGCTCCCGATCGCGAACCGATACGACCCGTGCTTCACGGCGCCCGGCCTGAACACGAGTTCGCGCGAACCGATCACGTCGCCTTCGAGCGCCGCGCCGCTCACCTCCGCGGCCGCGCGCACGGCCGCGAGGTGCTGACGCATGAGCCCCGGCTTCGACCGCCTCGCGCGGATCGAGTGCACCCGGAACGCCTGACCCGTCACCATCGACAAGGCCAGGGAGGAGCGCAGGATCTGCCCTCCGCCCTCGCCCGTTGCTCCATCCAGCGTCAGCATCGCCTCACCCCTTCACGCACACCACTTGCCGCAGCGTGCGCACGACCTCGACGAGGTCGCGCTGCGCTTGCATCACATCGTCGATCGACTTGTACGCGCCGGGCGTCTCGTCGATCACGTCCTCGTCCTTGCGGCACTCGATCCCGGCCGTCATGCGCGCGTGGTCCTCGAGCGAGAACGCCCGCTTCGCCGCCGAGCGCGACATCTTCCGACCCGCGCCGTGGCTGCACGAGCAGAACGACTCCTGGTTCCCAAGCCCGCGCACGATAAAGCTCTTCGCGCCCATGCTGCCGGGGATGATCCCGAGCTCGCCCTCGCCCGCGCGCACCGCGCCCTTGCGCGTCACCCACACGTCCTTGCCGTAGTGGTGCTCCTTCGACACGTAGTTGTGGTGGCAGTTCACCGCCTCGTTCATCAGCTCGAACGGCGGCAGAAGCCCCGACGTTCGCACCGCCATGATCGTCGCCTCCATCATCAGCGCGCGGTTCGTCCGCGCGAACTCCTGCGCCCAGGCGAGCGCGCGCCAGTACGCGCCAAACGTCTCGCTCCCATCCGGGATGTAGGCGAGGTCCGCGTCCGGCAAGTTGATGAACCACCGCTTCATGTCCTTCTTCGCGAGGTCGATGAAGTGGCTCCCGATGCGGTTTCCCACGCCGCGCGAACCCGAGTGCAGCATGAACCACACGTGGTCGCGCTCATCGAGGCAGACCTCGATGAAATGGTTCCCCGTCCCGAGCGTCCCGAGGTGCCCGAACGACGTCCCGCGCCCGATCGACGGGTTCTCCTTCACGATCGCCTCGTAGCCCGGCGCGAGCTCGGCCCACGCCTTCTGCACGCGCGCGGGCGCCTCGCCCCACGCGCCGCGGTCGCCGGGCCCGCCGTTGTTCGTCCGACCGTGCGGCACGGCCGCCTCGATCACGCTGCGGATCCCCTTCAGATCGTCAGGCAACTGCGACGCCGTCAGCGACGTCTCGACGGCGATCATCCCGCAGCCGATGTCCACGCCCACCGCCGCGGGGATGATCGCGCCGCGCGTCGCGATCACGCTCCCGACCGTCGCTCCCTTCCCGGCGTGCACGTCGGGCATCACGGCGACCCACTTGTGGAGGAACGGCAGGCTCGCCAGGCGCCGCACCTGCGTCTCCGCCTCGCTCTCGAACGGCACGCCGCGCGTCCAGGCCTTGATGGGCACGCCGTCGGTCTCGAACGTCAGGTGGGTCGTCGTCTCCTTCATGGTCGCCTAGCCTTTCACGTCACGGGTGGACGCGGACCGGAAGAGCACGCCGCGTGCCTGGCTCCCGGGGCCTTTTTCGCGTCCGCGCATAGACACCTGGATAAAGTCCGATACAGGGGACGAAGAACGTGCTATTCCGTCGTCGATCTTACCATGTCCTCTCGACCCCTCGTCGTGTTCGGCATCCTCGGCACCTCGCTCGACGCGGGCAAAGGCCCGGCGCGCTGGGAGAAGTGGCGGCCCACGGTCTCGCTTTGCCAGCACGAGGACCTGCTCGTGAGCCGCCTCGTCTTGCTCGCGGAGCCCAGATTCGGCGATCTCGCCACGCAGATCGAAGAGGACGTCCGCCACGCCTCGCCCGACACGATCGTCGAGCGAATCGCGGTCACCTGGAAGGACGCCTGGGATTTCGAGGAGGTTTATGCCGGCCTCCACGACATCGCGCGCGCCTATCCGTGGAAACCCGAGCGCGAGGATTATCTTATCCACCTCACGACGGGCACCCACGTCGCGCAGATCTGCCTCTTCCTCCTGACCGAGGCCCGCTATTTCCCCGGCCGCGTCATCCAGACCTCGCCGCCCCGCAAGGAGACCCGCGGCGGACCGGGCGCGTACACGATCGTCGACCTCGACCTCTCCCGCTATGACCGCATTGCTTCGCGCTTCTCCCGCGAGCGCCACGAGGGCCAAAGCTTCCTCAAGGCGGGCATCGACACCAAGAATGCCTCGTTCAATCGCCTGATCGAGCGCGTCGAGGAGGTCGCCAAAGCCTCGCGCGCCCCGATGCTCCTCATGGGCCCCACGGGCGCCGGCAAGAGCCAGCTCGCCGCACGCATTTACGAACTCAAGAAAGCGCGACGCCAGATCCAGGGCGAGTTTGTCCCGGTCAACTGCGCCACGCTCCGCGGCGACGCGGCCATGGCCACGCTCTTCGGCCATAAAAAGGGCGCGTACACCGGCGCCGTCGCCGATCGCCCGGGCCTCTTGCGCAAGGCCGATGGCGGACTCCTCTTCCTCGACGAGATCGGCGAGCTCGGCCTCGACGAGCAAGCCATGCTCCTCCGCGCGATCGAGCAAAAGGCGTTTTATCCGGTCGGCGCGGACCAGGAGGTCAAGAGTGATTTCCTCCTCATCGCCGGCACGAACCGCGACCTCGGGGCACGGGCGGCGCGCGGCGATTTTCGCGAGGACCTATACGCCCGTATCAACCTCTGGACCTTCCGCCTCCCGGCCCTGCGCGAGCGCCCCGAGGACATCGAGCCGAACCTCGATTACGAACTCGAGCTTGCCTCGCGCCTCCTCGGCGTCAACGTCACCATGAACCGCGCCGCGCGCGAGGCGTTCCTCGATTTTGCCGCCTCCCCGCGCGCCCTCTGGAGCGGCAATTTTCGCGACCTCAACGCCTGCGTCACCCGCATGGCCACGCTCGCGCACGGCGGCCGCATCACGAAGGAAAATGTCGCCGAGGAGATCGAACGATTGGAACTCGCCTGGGCGAGCGGACGCATTCACCTGCAACATGGCAGTTCCGCCGGCGGCGGCGAAATCCTCGCCGAGGTCCTCGGCGCCGAGGCCTCCACAAAGCTCGATCGATTCGACCGCGCCCAGCTCGAAGAGGTCTTGCGGGTCTGCCGCGCCTCGCGCACCCTCAGCGAGGCCGGCCGCACGCTCTTCGCCGAATCGCGCAAGGAGCGCACCACGGTCAACGACGCCGATCGATTACGCAAATACCTCGCCCGCTTCGGCCTCGACTGGCAAACCGCGAGCGGACGCTCCACCTGATTCGGACCGAGGCCCCCCATGCCGCTCGTCTCCCAGGACCTCGGTTTTTCCAGTCAGAACCCGCTCGCCCTCGTGGCCCTCTTCGCCGTGGGCTTCGTGGCCTCGTCGATCAACGCTGTCGCCGGCGGCGGATCCCTCCTCTCCTTCCCGCTCCTCGTCGCATTCGGCGTCCCTCCGCTCGCCGCGAATGCCACGAACGCGGTCGCCCTCTGGCCCGGCTCGCTCGCGAGCGCGTATGGCTTTCGCGACCAGCTCGCGCGCACGAAGCCCCATTTGCGATACCTCACGCTCCCGACGATCACCGGCGCGCTCCTCGGCGCGTGGCTGCTCACGCACACGCCCGAGCGCCTCTTCGATTTCGTCGTCCCGCTCCTCGTCCTCCTCGCCACGCTCCTCCTCGCCTTCCAGGCGCGGATCCGCAAGGCCGCCCTCGGCCAAAAGGCGCGCGTCCCCGTGGCGCTCGGGATCTTCTTGCAATTCCTGGTCAGCGTCTACGGCGGATACTTCGGGGCCGGGATGGGCATCGTCATGCTCGCCGTCTTTGGCCTCTTCATCGAGGGGACACTGCACGAGCTCAATGCCATGAAGGCCTGGCTCGGCGTGGCGATCAACCTCGTCGCCTCGATGTTTTTCCTCCGCGAGGGCCTGCTCTGGCTCGTCCCCGGATTCTCCGTCATGGCCGGCGCCATCGTAGGTGGCTATTTCTCGGCGCGCCTCTCGCAACGCATCGACCCCAACAAACTACGCCGAGCGATCGTGGTGCTGGGCTTTGCCATGACGGCCTGGTTTTTCCGGGCCGCCTTCTTCCGTTGATCAGGGCGCCTCGGCGGGCCTCCGATGACCACCTGCCCGGGCGCATTGCACTTCATTGCAAGGCTCGCACGAGCGCCGCGGCCCGCACTCGCACGTCTTCGTTCGGATCGTCCTCCGCCATCGGCTCGGCGATCCCTGCGAATTCGCGCCAACGCGCCTGCTCCATCGCGTAAATCGCTGCTCGCCGCACGCCTGCGTCGCGGTGATTCGCGAGATCCCCGAAGCAGCCGAAGAGCTCCGCGTCGAACGTGGGCCCCGCCGTCACCGCGAGTTTGTACGCCGCCCAGATTCCCTCGGCCTCGGTCCGCGCTTCGCTGCAAAGCGTGAGGATCTCGGCGCGCTCGTACACCGGGAGGCTCCGCCGGATGACCTCGATCGTGTGCTCGCTCCGCGGCCCTTCCACGTCGAACCACTTGAGCCCGAGCCGATGATCGTCCACGTATCGGATGCGGCAGTCGCTCGCGGGTGTGGCCCACTCGTAGACGAGCGGCTGATGGTCGAGCGGCTCGATCCGGTTCCACAGGAACCAGTTTCCCGCGGCGAACTGCCGGACCGTCTCCGTTTGTACTCCGTCCTTGAGCAGAAGCCGCCTCGCCTGCATCAGAATCGCCTCCGAGCGCCGATGGTACAGGTCACGCCCAGGACGTCAATCCCGTCGCCGGAAGATGACGAGGTGCGGCAATCGTCTTGCTCCTTGCGCGCCCGCAATCCGCCTTGACGCCCGGCCCCTCTCGCTGTGCAATCGTTGTCCTCTCCATGCACCGGCCCGAATCCATCCTGCCTGCCTCTGCCACCGTGCCCGGTGCCGGATCGATCGTCGTCGAGCGTGTCGCCTCCGCGTCCACGGTCCTCACCGCGCGCGCGTCCGCGCCGCTCAAGCTCCTCGTCCCGCGCCCGCGCGGCGCATCCGCGTGGGTGTATGCGGCGACCTTCGGCGGCGGCTTGCTCGCGGGCGACTCCATCGATCTCGAGGTCCGCGTCGGCCACGGCGCGTCGGCGCTCTGCGCCACGCAGGCGTCCACGAAGGTCTACAAGAGCGAACACGGGAAGTTGGCCTGCCAAACCTTGTCGGCGACGGTCGGCGAGGGCGCCCTTTTTGCGCTGCTCCCGGATCCAGTTTGTCCTTTTGCCGGCGCCGTCTATCAGCAGCGCCAGCGCGTCGAGCTCGCGCCCGGCGCCTCCCTCGTCCTCGTCGATGGCCTCGTCTCGGGCCGCGCGGCGCGCGGGGAGCGGTATGCCTTCACCTCGTACCGGACCGTCACCGAGGTCGTCCAGGAGAACCGCCTCCTCGTGCTCGATGCGCTCACGCTCGAAAATACCGCCGAATCCACCATTGCCGAACGTATGGGGCGGTTCGATGCGTTCGCGACGGCCGTCCTCGTCGGCCCTCGGATCGAGACGGCCGCGGCCGCCCTCGTCGAATCCCTCGCGCGCCAGCCCCTCCGCTCGCCGGATCACGCACGAAACCCGCTGCTCGCGACCGCCAGCCCCCTCCCCGGAGGCGCCGTGCTGCGCGTGGCGGGCGAGGAGCCGGAAGCCGTCGCGGCCTTTCTCCGCACCTCCCTTGCCTTCCTCGCCCCGCTCCTCGGCGACGACCCCTGGGCAAGAAAATGGTAGCGCCCGAAAAACGGTCTTGACGCGGCGCGTCGATGTGGTGTAATCGAGAGCTGGGCGGGGGGCTCCCGGTGAGGCCATGCATCTCTCTCCTCGCGAGCTGGATAAGCTGCTCCTTCACAATGCTGGCTTTCTGGCGCAGAAGCGCCTCGCCCGCGGGGTGCGGCTCAACGTGCCGGAGAGCGTCGCGCTCATCGCCACGCAGCTCCTCGAATTCATTCGGGATGGGCGGCGCGTCGAGGAGCTCATGGACCTCGGACGCAAGCTGCTCGGACGCAATCAGGTCCTGGAGGGCGTACCGGAGCTCGTGACCGAAGTGCAGGTCGAGGGCACGTTCCCCGATGGAACGAAGCTCGTCACGGTCCACCACCCCATTGCGGCCGAGCACGGTGATCTCGGCCTCGCCCTTTACGGGAGCTTCCTCCCCATACCCGATCGTTCGTTCTTCGCCGAAGCGCCGAGCGGGCCCACGCCGGGGGAAATTCTGCCCGCGGAGGGGACGCTCGTGCTGAACGAGGGACGCGCCTCGATCTCGCTCCGTGTCACGAACCTGGCCGACCGCCCGATCCAGGTGGGCAGCCACTACCATTTCATCGAGGCGAACCCGTACCTGCGCTTCGACCGCGAGAAAGCCTATGGCCGGCGGCTCGACATTCCGGCGGGCACGGCCGTCCGCTTCGAGCCTGGCGAGACGAAGACGGTCTCGCTCGTGGAGATCGCCGGCGAGCGGATCATCCGCGGCGGCAATGCCCTCGCCGACGGCCCCGTCGGCCCCGAGGGCCTCGCCCGCGCGATGGAGCGCGTCCGCGCGCTCGGCTTCGCCCACGAAACCGAACCCTGACTCGATTTCGATCGGAGGACGCCATGTCCCGCATCATCGACCGACGCACCTATGCCGAGATCTTCGGCCCGACCACCCGAGACCGGGTCCGGCTCGGCGACACCGATCTGATCATCGAGATCGAAAAAGATTTCACGGTGTACGGCGACGAGTGCAAGTTCGGCGGGGGCAAGGTTCTCCGGGATGGAATGGGCCAGCGCGCGGGCGCGGCCCAGCGGGATGCCCTCGATTGCGTGATCACGAACGTCGTCGTCGTCGACTGGACCGGCATCTACAAGGCCGACATCGGCATCAAGGACGGCCTCATCACGGGGATCGGAAAAGCGGGCAACCCCGACGTCATGGCCGGCGTCACGCCAGGAATGGTGGTTGGCCCGACGACCGAGGCCATCGCGGGCGAGGGGTTGATCGTGACGGCGGGCGGGGTCGACACGCACATCCATTTCATCTGCCCGCAGCAATGCGACGAGGCGATCGCCTCGGGGATCACCACGATGATCGGCGGCGGCACCGGCCCGGCGACGGGGACGAACGCGACGACGTGCACCCCGGGCGCCTACCACCTCCGCATGATGCTGGAATCGACCGACGGGCTGCCGCTCAACTTTGGCTTCACCGGGAAAGGCAATTCGTCCAAACCCGAAGGCCTGCACGAGCAAATCCAGGCCGGTGCGATCGGGCTCAAGCTGCACGAGGACTGGGGCACGACGCCCGCGGCCATCGATTGCTGCCTCTCCGTGGCCGAGCAATACGACGTACAGGTGACGATTCACACCGACACCCTGAACGAGAGCGCGGCCGTCGAGCACTCGATTGCATCGTTCAAGGGCCGCTCGATCCACGCGTACCACAGCGAGGGCGCGGGCGGCGGCCACGCGCCCGACATTCTCCGTGTTTGCGGCGAACCCAACGTGCTCCCCTCGTCGACGAACCCCACGCGCCCCTTCACGGTGAACACGCTCGACGAGCACCTCGACATGCTCATGGTCTGTCACCACCTCGACCGGAGCATCCCCGAGGACGTCGCATTCGCGGAGTCGCGCATTCGTGGCGAGACGATCGCGGCGGAAGACATCCTGCACGATATGGGCGCGATCTCGATCGTCTCCTCGGATTCGCAGGCGATGGGCCGGGTCGGCGAGACCGTCACACGCACCTGGCAAACGGCCGACAAGATGCGCAAGCAGCGCGGGCGGCTCGCGGACGAGCGCGGCGACCACGACAACCTCCGCGTGCGCCGTTACATCGCGAAATACACCATCAACCCGGCCGTCGCGCACGGCGCCTCGCACCTCATTGGCTCGGTCGAGGTCGGCAAGTTCGCAGACCTCGTCCTGTGGCGCCCGGCATTTTTCGGGGCCAAACCCGAGATCGTGATCAAGGGCGGCGTCATCGCATGGGCGCAGATGGGCGATCCAAATGCATCGATCCCGACGCCGCAGCCGGTCCGCATGCGTCCGATGTTCGCGAGCTTCGGCCGCGCGCCGGGACGAGCCTCGATCGCGTTCGTGAGCGGCGCGTCGATCGCATCCGGCGTGGCGGCCTCGTATGGCCTCGGCAAACGGATCGAGGCCGTGCGCGGGTGCCGCGCGCTCGGGAAAAAGGACATGCGGCTGAACGACACCTTGCCTCGCATCACCGTGGATCCGGAGACGTACGCGGTGACGGCGGACGGCGTGCGCCTCACGTGCGAGCCCGCGAAGGTCTTACCCCTCGCGCAAAGGTTTTTCTTGTTCTGATCGCCCCGCCATGGCCCTCTCGCTCCTCCTGCTCCAGCTCGCCGATTCGGCCTTTCCGACGGGGGGATTCGCGCATTCCGGCGGGCTCGAAGCGGCGGCGCAGCTCGGGGAAATCACGGGGCCTTCGAGCCTCGAACGATTCCTCCTGCACAACCTGGAGCAAGCTGGCGCCGGCGCCCTGCCGATGGTCACGGCCGCCCACACCGCCCCCGAGAGGTTCCCCGCGCTCGATCGACGTCAGGATGCGTTCCTGACGAACCACGTAGCGAACCGGGCAAGCCGCGCGCAAGGACGGGCGTGGCTCGCAGCGGCCTCGCATTCGTTCGGAATCGCGTCCCTGCGCGAGCTTCGCGCGCGCTCGCGCGAGGACGAATCGTTCCGCGGGCATTTCGCGCCGCTCTTCGGCGCCATCGCCGCGCGGCTCGGGCTCGCGCGCGGCGAGGCGCAGCGGCTCTTTCTGTTCTTGCACCTCCGCGGCCTCGTCTCCAGCGCCGTGCGCTTGAGCCTCCTCGGGCCGCTGGAGGCGCAGGCGCTGCAATACCAACTCACGGGCGCGGTCCTCGCGGTCCTCGCCCGGCACGAAATGCGCGGGGAGGAGGACCTCGCGACGACTGCGCCGCTCGTCGATCTTTTCCAGGGCCACCAGGACCGGCTTTATTCGCGTCTGTTTTCGAGCTGAATTCCGGAGAGAAGCATGCACGGCCATTCTCACGAACATGGGCACGATCACGGGCACACGCACGAGCAGATGGAGCACCCGGGGCGCTTCGAGGAGCGTGCTCGGCCGCTCGCGCGCGCCTTCGACGAGCGCGCCTTCACGGTCGGCATCGGCGGGCCGGTGGGCAGCGGCAAAACAGCGCTCGTGCTCGCGCTCTGCCGGAGCCTGCGGGAACGCATGAGCCTGGCGGTCGTCACGAATGACATCTTTACCCGCGAGGACGGCGAGTTTCTCATCCGGAACAAGGCCCTGCCCTCGGATCGCATTCGCGCCGTGGAGACGGGCGGCTGCCCGCACGCGGCGATCCGCGAGGACATCACCGCGAACCTGCTCGCGCTCGAAGAGCTCTCGGCGCAGCACCGGCCGGAGATGCTCCTCATCGAGTCCGGCGGTGACAACCTCGCGGCGAACTTCAGCCGGGAGCTCGCGGATTACATCATCTACGTGATCGACGTCGCCGGCGGCGACAAGGTCCCGCGCAAGGGCGGGCCCGGGATCACCCAATCGGACCTCCTGGTCATCAACAAGACGGACCTCGCGGGCACGGTGGGCGCCGACCTTGGCGTGATGGAGCGGGATGCCAAGGCGATTCGTGGCGGCGGTCCCCTGGTCTTCGCGCAAGCGACGAAGGACGTCGGGGTCGAAGCGATCGTGAACCACATCGTCCACGCGTACCAGCATGCGCGTGGCATCGATCATTGATCCGATGGGATAGTCTTTATCCCGTGGGCTAGTTGCTCTTCCAGGCGCCTCCCCGTTCTTTGCGAAACAGGCCACCAAATCCGCCCCCAAACGGGCTGTGGCGGGGTCCTGGCCGGCTTGGCACGCCGCCTGCTTCAAGGTGGAACACGAAGACGCCAGGATAGCTCAGAGGTAGAGCACGTAAAAAAACCTTGGCCGGTTTTCTCCGGCAACGGCAGTGATGGCCAGGGTTACTTCCATTAAAGGACGTGGTCGCGGGTTCGAATCCCGCTCCTGGTACCGCGAAGGGTTCGGGTTCCCCCTCGTTCCCTTTGCGCGCAAGCTCCCGGGCAGTGAGGCACGCGGTTCCTTCGTTTTAGGTACGAAAAAGACCCCGCGGCCAGTTTTCTCCCGAGGAGCGAGCGTTTTCCAACGCGAGATGGACGGATACGAGACGATAGAAGCCAGGATAGCTCAGTGGTAGAGCGCGTAATCACCTTGGTCGCTATTCTCCGGCGACGGCAGTGATGATCAGGGTTACTCCGCTGTCAACGGCGAGGTCGCGGGTTCGAGTCCCGCTCCTGGCGCTTGGAAGGCTCGGAAGGAGCTTTCTGCCCGATCCCCGCCATGGGGATCGGGCTTTGCCGTTTCGAATGGAGGACGCCTCAGAGCGTCTTCCGCATTCGAATCATCTCCTCACCGAAGCCCTGCCGTGCATAGAGCGCACGGGCGCGCGTGTTCGCGGGCCACACGTGGAGCGTCAACGCCGACAGCCCGCGGTCCCGCGCCCATGCATCCGTGGCAGCCAGGAGCGCGCTCCCCACGCCCTTGCCCTCATGCCCTGGCACCGTCGCGAGGTCTTCGACGTGGCCCACCGGCTGCTGGGTGAAATGGTCCACCGCCGTCCTCACCCATACGAAGCCGATCAACGCCCCAGCCGCCTCCGCGATCAGCACGACCTCGCCCATCGGCGTCTTCGACGGCGGCTCGGGCAAGGCCTGCCGTTCGAGCAGCGCCGCCGCGCTCTCGCGCTGGCGGGCGATGAGCTCTTGGAGCGTGAACCAGGCAGGAAAGCCGACACTCGTCGAGCGCTCGAAGAGCGCGAGCACGAGCGCGCGCTCGGCCTCGTTCTCGATTCGTAGGGGGCGAATGGTCACTTCGGCCGCAGGCGGAACCATGCCGCACGATACTACGTCGTGGGATGGGTTCGGCAAGCCAAGCGAGCCGCGGGGATGTGTCGAGTGAGGCTTTGTGCCCCGACGCCGTTACGGCCGCGTCGTGAGGATCGGTCCGCGCATGCTTCCCGCGCCGAGCCCGATCAGGATCATCGACGTCCCGCCGAGGAGCAAATCGATTCCGACGAGCAAGCCGAGCGCCCAGGCGGCCGTGCTCGGCCAGCCGGCAAAGATGAGCACGCCGAGCGCCAGAGAGACGATGCCGTCGAAAAAGAGCCAGCCCCAGGCGGCGATGTGGCGGTTCTGAACGGCCCGAATGAGCTTCACCAGGCCGCTCGCGATGAAAAATGCCGACAGCGTCAGCGTCAGCGTCAGCGTGCCCGTGACGGGAAAGGCGGCCACGAGCGCGCCGGCGATCACGAGCAGCACCGCGCCCACGAGCGACCAGGCTCCGCCTCTCCAGCCACGGGCCTTGACCGCGTGAAACGCCTGGAAGATGCCGGCGATCACCATGACGAAACCGATCACGAGGGCCGTGACCAGGGAGGCGATCAGGGGCATGAGGAGCAAGAGAACGCCGAGCACCATGAAAGCGGCGCCGAGCCCGTAAAACCAGCCGCGGTTTTTCCGTACGACGTCCTCGATCTGCCCGACCACCGTTATGCGGGTCGTGTCGATCGGCGCTTCCGGAGGCTGCATCATGAGGGTACCCTCCTTTTCCTGCACGGAACAGGGTGCCCCTCTCGGTGGGTGTCAAGCAGGGCGCCGCGCGTGAGGCGGCCCGAGCGATGGGAATGGCGGGCAGGCCGCTCGTCGACCGAGCGAGTTCAGGAACGCGCGCCGGTCACGGCATCGGAGGCGGTCCGCCGCCCGGGCCGCCCATTCCACCCGGCGCCTGGCACAACGTATCCGCGAGCGAGGAGCGAATGACGAGCGTCTTCCACGCGAGCAGCGCGCCGTCCGACATCTTCTTCGCCTGCAGCGTGTAATCGGAGGCGGCGTCGGCCGAGATCACCGTGTCATTTTCGTTCGTCGTGTCGCGCTCGCCGCGGTCCTTGTAAATGGGCTGCGTCGCGATGATGTCGTCGCTCAACTCGTCCGGGAAGAAGAGCTGGGACGTGACGTATTCGTCCCCGCCGACGCGCACCGTGAAGTGGATGTGGATCGTCCGGCTCGAATACCAGCCCGGGAAACACGAATCGAAATCGACGCGCCCGTTCGCGTCGGTGGTCTGCACGCCGCGGAACCACCGGGCCGCGAGCGCCTCGGCGTCGTTGCCCGTGCACATCTCCACGGAGTCGTCGCCCGAATAGAGGCCCGAGGCGGCTGTGTGCCAGACGTCGACTTCTGCGCCCTCGATCGGCTTGCACGTCTCGTCGACGACGCGCAGCGCGAGGCGCATCGGCAGGCCGGATGATCCCTCGCTGATGTCTTTCCGGACGATCGTCTTGGCATAACACGGGCCGAGCGTCATGGCGCAAACGAGCGCGCACGTCGCGCCCGGGTCGTCGGTGAACGGGTCCGCGTAATCGCCGGACATCGAGGCCGTGCCGCCCGTGGCCCATTCGCCGTTTCCGGCGCCGCCGGTGCCGCCGCTGCCGCCGCTTCCGCCCGAACCGCCGCTGCCGCCTGCGCCGCCGGACCCAGTGTTTTCGTTGGTTCCTCCGCAACCGATGAATGCCGCGAGCGGCGCGGCGCAAAGGGCCGTGCCAATGCCGCGGAGAACGGATCGGCGCGTGATGGTTTCCTGGGAGCGGTCCTTTTTCGAGTGGCGAGGCATGCGC
Organism: Polyangium sorediatum; assembly: GCF_029946465.1. Lineage (NCBI taxonomy): Bacteria > Pseudomonadati > Myxococcota > Polyangiales > Polyangiaceae > Polyangium > Polyangium sorediatum. The sequence continues at coordinate 228,018 of NZ_JARZHI010000001.1, read as the reverse complement.
GTTCCTCCTGGACTCGTATGTAGATCGGAAATCTTACGACTTCCTTACGTGCCGGGACATGCGTTCCGTCCTCGGCTACGATGGGGCTCGCGCCGCGCGCGTCGCCGCTCCAGAAAAGGGACCATGGGAAAAAAGGTGCTCGTCATCGAGGATGATCAGGAGCTCGGCGCGCAGATCGTCAAGCGCCTTCGCGACGCCGGCTACGAGCCCACCTGGTGGAAGGAAGGGCAGCGTTTGTCCCGAGAGACCTTGCCCGACGTCGAGCTCGTCGTGCTCGATCTGATGCTGCCCGGTACGTACGGAATGGACATCCTCAAGGATCTGCGCGTGTTCTCCGAGGTGCCGGTGCTCGTGCTCAGCGCGCGCAACGACACGGCGGACAAGGTCCGCGCGCTGCGGCTCGGCGCCGACGACTACATGACGAAACCCTTCTGGCCCGAGGAGCTCGTCGAGCGCGTACGCGCGCGCCTCCGCAGGCCCACGCTCGGGCGCGGGGACGTCGTCGAGGTCGGCGCGCTGCGGATCGATCGCGGGCGGCGCGAGGTCTCCGTGCGCGGCGAGCGCGTCGAGGTCACGCGGCTCGAGTTCGAGTTCCTCGCGGCGCTCGCCGAGCGGCCGGGCGAGGCCATGACGCGGAGCTCGCTCGCCGAGCGCGTGCTCGATCCGGAGCGCGACGGGACCGAGCGGACGCTCGACGTGCACGTATCGAGGTTGCGCAAAAAGCTCGGGCGCGGCGCGTTCGTCGAGACCGTGTGGGGAATCGGGTATCGGCTGGGCGATGGGCGCGAGGAATGAAGCTCCGCGCGCGACTCGCGGTCGCCACCATTGCGGTGATGCTCCCGATGACATTCGCGCTGTTCTGGTACGACGCGTCGGCGAGGCATCGGGCCGCGGAGCAGAACCTCACGGAATTCGTTTTTGGGCAAATGCCCGTGGCGCGGGAGGCGTGCGAGGCGGCGCCTTCGTCGTTCGGCGGCGAGCTGCGGCCGAGCCGAGCGCTGGGGCCTCCACATAGCCATCGTCCTCCGCCTGAAGAGCCGCCGCGCGGGGAGCCGCCGCGCGGGGAGCCGCCGCACGGAGGGCCGCCGCACGGAGGGCCACCGCATGGAGAGCCGCTGCCGAGGCCCCCGCGGCCCCGCGCGGCGAGGCCCGCGGTCGTGCACGCGTACGACGAAACGTTCCATTCGGAAAATCCCGATGCGCCCGCCGTCCCCGAGGCGCTCGCCCGCGCCATGGAGGAGCAAGACGTCGCCATTACGTCGCACGTCTTGCCGACCTCGTCGGTCGAGATCCTGGCGCGAATGCCCTGGGGCACGGGCCCGTGCGCGTACGTGCTCGCCCGCGGGACGACGGATCCGACGTGGGGCGCGGTGCTGCCCGAATCCAACATATGGCTGCTGCCCACGGTCGCCGTCTTCGCGGCGATGCTCCTCGCCCTGGGCCCCGTGGTACGGCGTATTCGCAAGCTCACCGAGGCCGTGCAGCGCTCGGCCTCGGCCACCTACGCGGACGCCGTCCTGATCGAGGGCGACGACGAGATCGGCGTGCTCGCGCGCGCCTTCAATGCCGCGGGGCGCGAGATCCGATCGCAGCTCGAAGAAAAGGACCAGCGCGAGCAGGCGCTCCGCCATTTCCTGGCGAACACGACGCACGACGTGATGATCCCGCTCACGGTGCTGCAAGGCCACCTCGCGACGCTGCGCGAGGACGCGGCAGCGGGGAAATCCGTCGACGTCGGCGCGCTCGTCTCGGCGATGGACGAGGCCCATTACATGGCGTCGCTCGTGCACAACCTCGCGGCGACGGCTCGGCTCGAAGCGGCCGACGTAAACCTCCAGCGGAGCGAGGTGGATCTCGAAACGCTCGTGAAGAGGGTGGTCGGGCGGCACAAGCCCATCGCGAAGCAGCTCGGGGTGTCGATCGAGACGGCCGTGCCCGGGGAGCCCGTGACCGTCTCGGCCGACGTGACGCTCCTCGAACAGGCGATCAGCAACGTCACGTACAACGCCGTTCGTTACAATCGATCCGGCGGTCACGTCGCGGTCATCCTGGAGCGCGTCGCGAACGAGGCTGTTTTCCGTCTCCGCGTGGTCGACGACGGCCCGGGCATCCCGGAGGCCGAGCTTTCGCGGCTCGCGGAGCGCGGCTTTCGCGGCAATGAGGCGCGCTCACGTGCGCCGGACGGACAGGGGCTCGGGCTGCACATCACGCACCGCGCCGCCGAGCTGCACGGCTACCGCCTGACGCTCCGGCCGTCGGAGTACGGCGGCCTCGAGGTCGAGCTCGAAGGAAAGCTCGGCGCTCCCCCGGGATAAGGCTTTATCCAACCGTCTACGCCACACGCGTCGGTTCCGTCCCCGCGCGGCCGGATCCTCGAACCATCCGCGAAAACGACCGCGTTTTGAGGCCCCAGGGGCGCTGGCACGCCCGCTGCAATGCCTCCTCGCCGAGCACCCTCCTCGCGAGGGCCGCTCCCCCGAGCCCCGGGCAGTGAAGGCAGCGGTTCCTTCGATCTCAACGAAAAAACCCCGCTGCCGATGGTTCTCCCGGGCTCCTCGGGTGTTTTTTGATCCGCGCAGCGCGTGCTGCGCGGGGAACCGGTAGGTTCGTCATGGCGTTTTTCAGCTTCATCAAGAAGGAGAAGGCTCGCGCGAAGGCGGCAACTCAGATGCCCCCGACCTCGGGACACCTGAATTTCATGGGCGGCGTCTCGTACGACCTCTCGTCGCCGATTTTGCGCCTCCGCCTCGCGGCGTCGACGTGCTTCTTCGGCGAGCCCATGTATTACCACCGTGACGAGAAGGACGCGCGGCCCGTGAAGGCCGCGAGCCCGTGCCGGCTCTCGAACAAGGAGGTCGATTACCTCCGCGCGACGCTCGACGCGGTCGATCCGCAGGCGTGGCGCAAGATGTCGCCCGCGGAGCTCATCGAGAGCGCGATCGACGAGGCGCTCGACCACGACGCGGAGGCGACGCTGGAAGAGGCGGCGCGGCTGCGGAACGACGAGCACATCCGCACGACGCCGCAGGTCATCCTCGTGCGCGCGGCGAATCATCGCGCCGTGAAGGGGACGGGCCTCGTGCGCAAGTATGCGCCGCGAATCGTGAAGCGCGCGGACGAGCCGGCGGTGGGCCTGGCGTATCAGATGTTTCGTTATGGCAAGCCGATCCCGAATGCGCTGAAGAAGGCGTGGCGTGACGCGATCACGCGCTTCGATACGTACGGACTCGCAAAGTACCGGCTCGAGGATCACGCGGCGAAGACCGTGGACGTCGTGAACCTCGTGCACCCGAAGAGCGAGGCGGTGCACAAGCTCGTGAAGGGCGAGGCGAAGAACACGGGGCGCACGTGGGAGGCAATCGTGAGCGCGCGCGGCTCGAACCGGACGTCGTGGAAGAAGGCCATGGCGGTCATGGGCCACATGGCGATGCTGCGCAACCTCCGCAACATGCTGGAGGCGGGTATCAAGGCGGACGAGATCGTCCCGTCGTTGCTCGCGGGCGCGAAGGACGGCAAGCAATTGCCCTTCCGTTACTTCTCGGCCTACAAGGCCGTGGAGGAGAAGGCGCCGGGGGCGCTGCTCGACGCGATCGAGACGTGCCTCGTCACGTCGCTCGGCGAGCTGCCGTATTTCCGCGGGCGCGTGATGGTGCTCGCGGACAACAGTGGCTCGGCGCAGGGGACGGCGACGAGCGCGATGGGCACGATGAAGGTCTCGACGATCGGCAACCTGACGGGCGTGCTCGCGGGGATGCGCGCGGACGAGGGTCACCTCGGCGTGTTCGGGGACGAACTGGAGACGTTCGCGATCCGAAAGGGTGCGTCGATTTTCGATCAATTGAAGCGCGCCGAGGCGCTCGCGAAGCACATCGGTCCGTCGACGGAGAATGGAATCTGGCTCTTCTTCGACCGGGCGATCCGGATGAAGGAGCACTGGGACTCGATCTTCGTGATGAGCGACATGCAGGCGGGCCACGGCGGCCTGTACGGTACGAACAAGGCGCAGTATCGCGAGTACGGCTGGGGTTCGGGCGGGCAATACATCGACGTGGCGAAGCTCGTGTCGACGTATCGCAAGCGCGTGAACCCGAACGTGAAGGTGTTCTTGGTGCAGATCGCCGGCTACAAGGACACGCTCGTGCCGGAGTTCTACGACCGTACGTACATCCTCGGCGGCTGGGGCGAGGGCCTGCTCCGTTTCGCCGCGGAGATGGAGAAGGCTTCCTCCGGGAAGGCGGCATGATCGAGGGGGCGAGGCGCGTCGCAAGCCTCGCCCCCCCGGCTTGCCGGAACGTGTTCCGCGACAATCGCAGCGCGCGTCATTCCTCGCAGCGCGTCTGCTCCGCGGAGGCGCATTTGCCGCCGATGCAGACGAGCGAGGCGCAGGCGAGGGTCAGGCCGTCGACGGGGCAAGGCTCGCCGGCGGCCGCAGGCAACACGCAGGTATACCCGGCGAGGAGGTCGCAAAGGCCCTCGGCGCAGGCGAACGGCGTGATGTTCGCGAGCATTTGCTCCTGGCAGCTCGCGCCGAGGCCCGGCGCGGGCAGGCAGCGTTTTTCGGTGCAACCCTCGTTGTCGCAGGTGCAGGCCATGCCGAGCGGGCAAGCGCCGCTCTCGACGCAGCTCTGGCCCTCTTCGAGCAGTGGGAGGTCGGCGATGAGCGGCTCCTCGCCGGCACATGCTCCATCGACGCACGTGAGCGGGTGCTGGCAAGCGCCGTACGAATCCCCGCACGCCGCGCCGGGTCCGCCGCGCTTCGCGCAGCGGCCTTCGTCGCCGAAGTTGCAGTAAAGGCCCTCGTTGCAATCGAGCGCCATGTTGCACGGCTCGCCCTCGGCGCGCGCGGGGCGGCAAGCATAATCGGCATCGCTCGCGCAATTCGCAGGGTCTGCGCAGAGGCAGGCCGCGCCTTCGCCGCAGGCGTGGAGGTTCGCCCCGGCGCACGCCGCGCCCGCGTCGAGGTTGGCCACGCAGACGAAGGCCTCGCAATGGGCGCCGGCCACGCAAGGGTCGTCGCGGAGGTTTTCGAAATCGAGGAGCGTCTCGTCACACGCTTCGCCGATGGACGCGCGGTCTTTGCAGGTGCCGTCGGAGGCGCAGAACGCGTTCGCGCCGCACGAGCCTTCGCTGCAACGCTCGGGCGCGCGCGTGCAGGTGCCAGGGCACGTGTCGCCCTCGAACGCGCAGGAGAGGCCCGCCGCGCAATCGGAGACGGTGCCGCCGCGGCAGCTCTCGCCCTCGGCGCGCGTGCCGACGACGTAATGCGCGCAAGAGGGATCGATACCGAGGCCCTGCGCGGCGAGCGCCCCGCAGCTCGCAACCTCGATCGCCGCGACGCAGTTCGCGACAGCGGCAGGGTCGACCACGACGTCGGGCGACGTGAGCACGTCGGAGACCGTTTCGCAGCGTTGCGCTTCGAGGCAAGCGTCCACGTCGCCCGGCGTGTTGTTGATGAAGGGATGCCCGCACGCGACCTGCCGCTCGCACGCGGCGCGCATGAGGTCACAGACGAGGGCGACGGCCTCGTCGGGTTTGTCGGGACCATCCCCCGAAGGAGGCTCGCTGGGCCCAGGGCCGCCCGAGCAGGCAGGAAGGAACGAGACAAGAAAAAGGAAAGCAAGCGAGGATCGCACGCGTTTTGACTCCGCGAAAGGGTTCGTCCCGCCGCATTGCAAGGGGAAGGCCAACGTGCATTCGTCGGCGCGCGCAGGCCATCGAGGCCTCGGTTGCGCCACGGCTGCTCGATTTGCGCAGGGGCGGCACCGTCGTTTCGTTCACACTCCCCGCGGGGCCCGGATCCGCCGCCCCGGCGCCACGGACACCCTCCCGCACGATCGCGACGAGCGGCTGTAAGGTTCGCCGGGCGCCGCCGTTTCCTCGGGCGAAACGCCACCCGGAGGACTTCTGCCATGTTGCGCTCTCGCCCCGTCGTCGCCCTCGTCGCCCTCGTCACGCTCGCCCAGACCCTCGCCGGTTGCGGCGCCGCACCCTCCTCGTCGGGAGGCGCCGCCGAGCCGAGGACCGCGACGGCGGTCAGCGATGCGTCCTCCTACCCGCAGCAATACACGGCCGCCGAGACGGACGCGCCGGCCGCGGACGAGGCCGCGCCCGTGGCAGCCGGGGCGGCCGCACCGATGGCGCAGCAGCCCGTGAATCCTTCGCCCACGATGATGGCGCCGCCCCCGCCCGCGCCGCCCCCGATCGTGCCCACGCAGCCCATGAAGAAGGCCGAGGCCGAGCGCAAGGTCGCCGTCGCCACGCAAAAGCCGGCGCCGCAGCCCGCCCCGATCGCCGTCGCGCCGCCCGAGCCGAAAGGCACCGAGGATTACAAGGATTACGGCGTGAACCCGGTCGTCGATCCGCAGAAGGATCGGCTCTCGACGTTCGCCATTGATGTCGACACCGCGTCGTATTCGATCGCGCGCCGGAAGATCATGGAGGGCACGCTCCCTCCGTTCGCCTCCATCCGCGCCGAGGAGTTTTTGAACTACTTCGATTACAGCTACGAGGCGCCGAAGAGCGGGCCGTTTGCGGTGCATTTCGCCGCTGCGCCGTCGCCGTTCACGAAGGGCCATCACCTCGTGCGCGTCGCCGTGCAAGGCAAGCGCGTGCCGGAGAGCGCGCGCAAGCCCGTGCACCTCGTGTACCTCGTCGACACGAGCGGCTCCATGGAAGCGGCCGACAAGATCCCGCTCGCCAAGCGCAGCCTGAAGCTCCTGACGAGTTCGCTGAAGAAGGGTGACACCGTGGCACTCTGCACCTACGCCGGCAACGTGCGCGAGGTGCTCGCGCCGACCGGAATCGAGGAGAAGGACAAGATCTTCCGCGCGATCGACGACCTCTCGGCCTCGGGATCGACCGCGATGGCGAGCGGAATCGAGCTCGCGTACAAGCTCGCCGAGCGGACGCTGGTGAAGGGCCACGTCAATCGCGTCATCGTGCTCTCGGACGGCGACGCGAACGTGGGGCCGACGTCGCACGAGCAGATCCTCGATATGATCGGCCGTTACAAGGAGAAGGGCATCACGCTGAGCACGGTGGGCTTCGGGACCGGCAATTACAAGGACACGATGATGGAGCGCCTCGCCGACAAGGGCGACGGCAACTACGCGTACATCGACAGCGAGGTCCAGGCGAAGCGCGTGTTCCAGGACCAGCTCTCCGGCATGCTGGAGGTCATCGCGCGCGACGTGAAGATTCAGGTGGAGTTCGACCCGAAGGTGGTGAAGGAATACCGGCTCATCGGCTACGAGAACCGGGACATCGCGGACAAGGATTTCCGCAATGACAAGGTCGACGCGGGCGAGATCGGCAACGGCCACGCGGTGACGGCGATCTACGACGTGGTCCTCAAGGACACGAAGTCCTCGCCGATCGTGCTCCGCCTCCGCCACAAGCAGCCGCTCGCGGGCGATACGGCGACGGAGAGCGAGTTCAAGATGGATCCGGGGGCGATCGCGGCCTCGTTCGATGCGGCGGGGCGCGATTTCCGGTTCGCCGCGACGGTCGCTGCGTTCGCCGAGGTGCTGCGGCAGAGCCCGCACGCGCGCGATTGGTCGATGAAGGACATCGCCCGGCTCGCCGATCAGGCCGCGACAACGCAATCCGATCAGCAGGAGTTCGTGAGCCTCGTGCACCGCGCGGAGAAGCTCGCGACGGGCAATCAGGGGCCGGCCGTGGCGCGCTGAAAAAGCACGCCGGGACCTCGACGAACGCCCTCGATCCTCCTATTCTGGCGCGGCTCTCCGATGTCGCGCCTCGCCCTCCCCCTCGCCGCCTCGCTCCTCGCCCTCGCCGGCTGTTCCCACGAACCGGCCCCGCAAACCCCCGCGCCCGCGCCCGCGCCCACGCCCGGGGAGCCGTCCGCCGCGGTGATGCCCCTCGAGATCGTCGAAACGCCGCCGGTCGAGACCACGCTCGATCATCCCGACGTGCAAAACGCCGCCGAGGTGTGGCTCGCGATGATCCAGGGCGCGAAGCGGTCGATCGACATCGAGCATTTTTACATCAGCAATGCGCCCGGCGGAAAACTCGAACCGGTGCTCGTGGCGATCGAGGAGGCCGCGGCGCGCGGCGTGCGCGTGCGGCTCCTCGCCGACATCAAGTTTTACCTGCGATACCCCGAATCCGTCGATCGGCTGGCCTCGCACGGGGTCCTCGTCCGCAAGGTGGACCTCCGGGCGCGCGACGGCGTGCAGCACGCCAAATACATGGTGGTCGACGACGGGGACGCATACGTCGGCAGCCAGAACATGGATTACCGCTCGCTCGAACACATCCAGGAAATCGGCGCGCGCGTGCGCGTGCCCGAAGTCGTCGCGGCGTACGCGCGGGTGTTCGCGCAGGATTGGTGGATCGCCGGCGGGCAGGTCGCTGCCGAGTCGCCGGAGACGAAGCCGCTCGCGATTCCCGCGCGCCTCACGTTCGGCGCCGAGGAGGTGCGAATCCTGCCCACGGCGAGCCCCAAGGATCTCCTGCCCGCGGGCGTGCCGTGGGAGCTTCCCGAGCTGCTCGCGCGGATCGACGGCGCCGAGCGCACGCTCGACGTGCAAGTCCTGACGTACCGCACGAAGATGCGAAACGGCACGCCGTGGCCGGACCTCGACGACGCGCTCCGAAGAGCGGCAAAACGCGGCGTGCGCGTGCGTTTGCTCGTCGCGGATTGGAGCAAACGCGAGGCGTCGCTCGAAGGGCTGCGCGAGCTTTCGCGCGTGCCCGGGATCTCCATCCGGTTCCTCGTGATCCCGCAGAGCTCGTCCGGCTTCATCCCGTTCGCCCGCGTGGCCCACGCGAAATACATGGTCGTCGACGGCAAGAGCGCCTGGATCGGCACGAGCAACTGGGAGGGCGACTATTTCACGTTGAGCCGAAACGTCGGGCTGTTCATCGACGGCAAGGCGATCGCCGGGCAGCTCGCGCGCATCTTCGAGGACGGGTTCGGCGGCACGTACGCCGAGGTGCTCGATCCCGACCGCAAGTACGAGCCGCCGCGCATCGAATGAGATTGACGGGCAGGGGCATTTCGTTTTCTCATCGCCGCGTGCACGACTTCCGCCGCGTCGCCCCGCTCCTTCCGCTCCTCCTCGTCGCCGCGTGTGACCGCGGGTCGAGCGACATCACGCCCTCGCCCATCCCCTCGGCCGCTGTCACGGCCTCGGGGACATCCTCGGCTGGATCCATCACGCCCGCCGTCGCTGCCGCGCCCAGCACGGCCGCACCGATCAAACCCCCGGAGGGGCCGCCCGCGTGCAAGGCTGGCGAAAAGAAGGTGTGGGGCTCGGGCGCAAACAAGCTGACGGGCCTTTCGGTCGTGGAGCTCGGCGAAGGCCGGCACGGCGTGGGCCTGGCGATGGGCTACGATCCCTACGTGCTCGTCGTCGAGAAGTCGGGCGAGGGCCGGCTCGTGAAGGTCGCCGTGGGCAAAGGCTCGCACCTCGCGAAGCCGCCGAAGGCCGAGGAAGGGACGCGCAAGGTCATGCGCGTGACGCCGTCGAAGGTCGACGGCGAGAAGGTCTACGCGTTCGTCGATTACCACGACGAATACAAGGACAAGAAGCGCCGCGTCGCCTGCGGCCCGGCCGATACGAGCGACGCCTGGAACCATTTCGACGGGACGCCCTGGCTCGATCGTCCGGAAAAACCGACCGGCGAGGAGCGGGCGAAGCTCCTGAAGGGTCACGAGTACGAGCGGGGCCACGCCGAGGACGACGCGAAGGCCAAGGTCGACGAGGCCGAGGACGAGAAAGGGTATCACGAGCTGCGTGATTGCCGCACGTTCTCGGACGGCGGCGGCCATGCGTGGATCGTGGGCTCCGAACTCGAAGCGGACGAGAAGGCCGAAGGCGCGCTCGAATGGAAGAGCACGCTGATGGTGGACACGGGCAACAAGGACAACGAGGTCCACCTGCACGAGATCGTGCTCAAGGGAGATCCGCCCGCGCTCGCCTCGTTCGAGGTGCCGATCTCGCACGCGTTCGACGACGGCTCGCTCCTGCTCGCGACACGATTCAGCTCGACGCTCCGCGTGGGGATCCTCGGGAAAAACAAGCGCCTGAAGAGCAAGCTCGCGAGTTATCCGGGCTTCCCGACGATCCCGCACGCCACGAAGGACGGCGAGGATCTCGTGATCGTCACGTCCGTGGCCAAGGAAAAGGGGCAATTCGCGCTGCGCGCGCTGCGGGTGCCGAAGAGCCACGAGCTGCCGAAGAAGCTCGTCGCGATCGACACGCACATGGGCGACGCGGGCCACGACCACGCGCACGGGCACGACGACGAGGCGGACCACCACGACCATTCCGAGACGGATCCGACCTTCCTGCGCGACACGCAGGGGCGGCGCTGGCTCGCGTTCATTGAGGGCAAGCGCGGCAGCGGCGACCTCGAGCTCGTGCCGGTCGACGAGAAGTTCCAGGCGATCGGCAAGCGCTTCTCGGTGCTCGACGACAAGAGCCTGGCCTCGGAGGTGCGCCTGCTCCCGCTGCCCGACGGCAAGATCCTCGTGGTCTCGCTGCGCGAGGGCACGGGCGGCACCGAGCTCGTCTCCGAGGAGCTCACGTGCAATATCGTGAAGGAGTGAGCCGCTAAGCGCCGGCTTGTTTTTGCTCCAGCTCTTCCCACCGCGCAATCAACGTCGCGGCGCGGGCCTTGGCCTCGTCGAGGCGCCGCCCGAGCACCGGGACCTCCGCCCCGCGTGACGAATACAGCGCCGGATCTGCGAGCTCCTTTTCGAGGGACGCGACCTCGCCCTCCGCGTCCTCGATCCGGCCCATGATCCCTTCGAGCTCGCGCTGCTCGGACCACGTGAGCCCCTTCGATTTCGGCGTGGTCGGCTTCGCCGCGGCGGGTTTGTCCTTGCTGGTCACTTTCGCGGCGGCCGCAGCGGCCTTCGTTGCCTCTTCCTTCGCCGCCTCCGCGGCCGCTTTTTGGACGAGATAGTCCTGGTGCCCACCGGCATACCGCACGACGAGGCCGTCGCCCTCGAACACGAGGAGCGAGGTCGCGACCCGATCGAGGAACCACCGGTCGTGCGTCACGACGAGCGCGCTGCCGCCGTATTCGGTGAGCATCTCCTCCAGCGCGGAGAGCGTGGGCAAATCGAGGTCGTTCGTGGGTTCGTCCAGGATGAGCAGGCTATGGCTCTGCGAGAGCATCTTCGCCAGGACGACGCGCGCCCGTTCGCCGCCGGAGAGCGATTTCACGGGCTGCCGCTGCGCGTGGCCGTCGAAGAGGAACCGTTCGAGGAACGAGCGGACCTCGATCGGCTGGCCGCCGAGCTCGATCTTGTTCCCCGCCGCGGCGACGTTGTCGTAGATCGATTTGTCCTCGTCGAGCCCGCTCCGGTGCTGATCGAAATACCCGACCCGGGTGTTTTTCCCGACCACCACCTCGCCGCGCGCAGGCGCGACGTCGCCCAGGATCGACCGGAGGAGCGTGGTCTTCCCCGTGCCGTTCCGGCCCACGATCCCCACGCGCTCGCCGGCCGCGAGCACGAAGTCGAAGTCCTTCACGAGCGTGCGTCCCGCCATCTCCAGGGAGAGCTTGCGGAGCTCGAGGACGGTTTTCCCTGTAAAACTCGACTCCGCCAGGAGCTTCGTCGTCTGCTCGGCGCGCGCGGGGGTGGCCGCCTTCGCGGCCTCGGCCCGCTGGATGCGCGCCTTTTGCTTGGTCGTGCGCGCCTTCGGCTGGCGCCGGAGCCATTCGAGCTCGGTCCGGAGCAGATTCTGCCGGTTCTGCTCGGTGCGCGCCTCGATCGCGAGCCGCTCCGCCTTCGCTTCGAGGTAGTCCTCGTAGCCGCCCTCGTACGAATACACCTTGCCGCGGTGGAGCTCGATCGTCCGATCGACGACGCGGTCGAGCAAATACCGATCGTGCGTGACGATGAGCAGCGCGCCCTTGTACTCCTCGACGAGCCAGCCTTCGAGCCAGTCGATCGTCTCGGTGTCGAGGTGGTTCGAAGGTTCGTCGAGCACGAGCAGCGCAGGCGGCGCGATGAGCAGACAGGCGAGCGCGACGCGCCGTTTGTCCCCGCCCGAGAGCTCAGCCGTGGGCGCGTCGGGGCGCGTGACGCCGACGTGGCCGAGGATCTCGTCGACCTTGTGGAGCTGATCCCAGCCGCCGAGCCGCTCGATCTGCGCAGCCACCTCCGCCTGCTCGGCGAGGAGGGCATCCTGATCCCCGTCGCCGTGGCCGAGACGCGCCGAGATCGCGTCGTATCGCGCCTTCGCCGCGGCCCACGGGCCGAGGCCCTCGACGACCAGCTCACGGCCTGTTTTCACCGGATCGAGCGCGGGCTCCTGCGCGAGATACGCGACGTCGGCGCCGCGCCGCTGCGCGACCGTGCCCGTGTCGGGCTTGTCGAGGCCCGCGAGGATACGCGCGAGCGTGCTCTTGCCGCTCCCATTGGCTCCCACGAGCCCGACGTGTTCTCCGCTGTGGATGGAAAGCGAGACGCCATCGAGGATGCGCCTCTCACCAAACGACTTCGTTAACTCCTGCGCGACGAGGACGGGCACGGAGCCGAGCGTAGCACTGCGGCGAACCTCTGGTGCGGGAGGAACGACAGACCTTCCGTCACGGAGCCACGAACGGCGCGTTGACGGCGCGAGGGACCATCGGCTAGAGTCGGGAAAATCCTCATGTCCCACCGCCTCATCGCCGGGAAATACGAGCTCGTGCGGCAGATCGGGCGTGGGGCCATGGGCTACATCTGGGAGGGGCTCGATCTCCATCTGCGTCGGCGGGTGGCCCTCAAGCTCATGTCCCCGGACCACGTGGCCTCGACCACCGCGCGGACCCGCTTCGACCGGGAAGCGAAGGCGATTGCGCAGCTCCGGAATCAGCACGTGGTGCAGATTTACGATTACGGCATTGACGAGGGTTCGCCGTACATCGTGATGGAGCTCCTGGAGGGCGAGGACTTCGAGAGCCGGCTCGAACGGATCGAGCGTCTGCCGCTCAGCGCGCTCGTGCCAATCGTGACGCAAGCGGCGATCGGGCTCGCGGCCGCGCACGCGAAGGGCATCGTGCACCGCGATTTCAAGCCGGCGAACGTGTTCATGTCGCGCGGCGAGGCCAACGAGACGGTCAAGATCCTCGATTTCGGCGTCGTCTCGATGCTGACGAGCGAAGAGGACGCGACGGAGGACGAGCTTCAGCTCACCCACGCAGGCAGCATCGTCGGGACGCCGCTCTACATGAGCCCCGAGCAGATCCGCTGCGGCGCCGTGGATCTGCGGAGCGATCTCTGGTCACTCGCGGTGCTCGCCTACCGCGCCCTGACGGGGCAGCACCCGTTCCCCGGGCAATGGCTGGGGATGCTGATGGTGCGCATTTGCACCGATCCGTTCCCGCCGCCTTCGACCTATTTGAAGGAGCTTACGCCGGAGGTGGATCGTTTCTTCGAGCGCGCGCTGGCGAAGGACCCGGACAAGCGCTTTCGCTCGGCGCGAGAGTTCGCCAGCGCATTCGCGGCGCTCGCCGAGCACAACCAGCCAGGGACGGCGAAGATCCTCGTCGTCGACGACGAGCCCGACGTCCCGCACCTCATCAAGCAGCGATTTCGCCAGCAGATCAAGAAAGAGGTGTATACTTTCGTCTTCGCGACGAACGGCGAGAGCGCGCTCGAGGAGCTGCGCAAGCACGGGGATATCGACGTCGTCCTGACCGACATCAACATGCCCGGCATGGATGGGCTCACGTTCCTCTCGCGCGTGGGCGACGTGAACCCGCTCGTGCGGACGATCATCGTCTCGGCCTACGGCGACATGAGCAACATCCGCACCGCGATGAACCGCGGCGCGTTCGATTTCCTGGTCAAACCGATCGATTTCAAGGATCTCGAGGTCACGATCGAAAAGACGCTGAAGCACGTGACGGAGCTCCGCACGAACGCCCGTTCGAGCGAAGAAAACAGCGTGCTGCGCATGTTCGTGAGCCCGAGCCTGGTCGACAGGCTCCGGTCGGCATCGTCGTTCGGCGCGATCGATACCTGGCAAGGCACGGTGGTGTTCATCGACGTCGCGGGCTTCCACGCGAGCTCGAAGTCGCAAGAGCCCAATGAGCGCGTGCGTACGCTGAACGCGAATTTCGAGGTGATCGTGCCAGCCGTGACGAACCGCGGCGGCGTGGTCGACAAGTTCCTCGGCGACGCCGTGATGGCGACGTTCCGGGGCGATCATCACGTGACGCGCGCGCTCGAAGCGAGCCTCGACGTGCGAATGCAGCTCCGCACGCTGGCATTACGCGCCGGGCAGGATTCGCCGTTCGCGCTCGGGGTGTCGATCGGCGTGGCGACGGGGGACATGTTGTCCGGCGAGATCGGATCGAAGGCGTTCGGCCGGCTCGATTACACGATCGTCGGCGAGGTGCCGCGCGCGGCGGCGATGCTCCAGGCCGCGGCCACGAAGAACCAGATCCTCATGAATCGAGGCGCGTTCGACGTGGCGAAAGATTCGTTCGATTGCGTGCCCGTCCACCCGGCGACGAGCGAGCCCCTCGAAGCGTTCGAGCTCGTGCGTCGCGCGGGTGGGGATACGATTGGCGGCAGGGGCGGGCCGAATTCGATGGCCGAGACGATCGACCTGACCGGCGGGCCGCCGGGAGGGAATGCGGCGACCGGGGGCGGGTCGCCGCTGATCTGATTCAGGGATGCGCGATGCGCGCCGCCTCGCGCTCCTGGCGCATGCGGCGGTGCTTGAGCTCGGGCGACTCGGCGACGGCCATGCCGATGAGGCGGAAAGCTTCGAGGAAGTGCTTAAGGCCGATGCGAATGAGCTCGGGGCTGACCTCGCCGACGTCGGGATAACCGCGGCCCTCGGCGTCGGGCTGCACGCGGCCCCAGTTCGCGAAGAGGCGGCCCCACTCGCTCGCGAGGACGCGCTGCACGTTCTTCTGCGCGTACATCGGGTACCAGAACGCGTCGTGGTACGCGACGGACGCGACGTACGCCCACGGCGCGAGCCACGTCTTCAGCGACCACTCGACCGGCTTCTTCAGCGGGCCCCAGTAGATCCGGTGCTGGTTGCGCGAGGCGAAGGTCATCTCCTTGAACGGCCCCTGGAAGTCCCACTTGTCGTTCAAAGCATCGACGTCGCCGACGATCTCGATGTCGCGCACGTCGCCGCAGCCGAGGCCGAGGTCGTGCGCGAGGCGGACGAACTTGAGGTCACGCAGCGGGTCGAAGCCCATGAGCTTGCCCGCGACCGCGTCGATCGCGACCTGATCGGCCGACGCGAGGATCACGTTCTTTACGTGCGGGATCATGCAGCGCGGCCCCGGGCCGTCGCCGGCGAAAGTCCCATCCATCACGGCGAAGACGCCACGGTGGATCTTCTTCTGGATCATCAGAAGATCGACGAGCGTCTCGTGGATGACCGGGTGCGTCCAGTGGCGGTGCTCGTTCAAGAGGCCGCCGAACGCGTTCTTCATCGCGCCCGTCGTCGTCGTGAAGATGTGCGTCTTCACCGTGGGCAGGTGGATGATGTTCTCCCCGAGGAAGCGCTTCGGGATGCTGAAGCCCTTCGGGTAGACCTCGTTCAAGCAGAGGAACTTCTTCGTCAGATCCCCGACGGCGTCGCGCACGTCGATCCACGCTTCGCCCTCGTAGAGGTGGACGTTGCGCAGGCCGTGGGCCTGGACGACGTCGATCTGCTTGTTCTCACGCTCGCCGAGGTGCGCGTCGATCACGACGGTGCGGTTGTGGCAGGCGTGGATCAGGTCCTTCGTGTAGCCATCCCGCTGCATCGCGCGGATGACGCCCTCGAGCTGCCAGGGCACGGTGGACGAGCCCGGAAAGAAGAAATGCCAGGAGATGTTGACCTTGAGGGCCGTGTCCGCGTCCTTGGCGACGACGTCCTGGTAGCCCGCCAGGTTCATCAAGCGGTGGTAGTCCTCGAGAACGGTCCCGGGGGATGTCCGCAGGATCGCGACTTTCGACTTGCTCATCGAGACCTCGGCAACGATCGAGGATGCCTATAGCATGGAGGGACGCGTGGCCATCGATGCCGCCTCGGGCGTTGCAGATCGCCGCCAGGGTGGGTAGAGTCCGGGTCCAAGACGAGCCGAAGTGGCGGAATGGCAAACGCGGTGGATTCAAAATCCACTGTCCTCACGGGCTTGTGGGTTCGAGTCCCACCTTCGGTACCGAGTTCGTCGCTGCGTAGCAGGCAGGCCAGCGCGAAGAGGCAACGTTGAAGCGGGGAAGAGGGCGTTCGGGGATAGAGCCGCTCTTCGCGGTGCTCGCCCGCGAGCGCGGGATCACGCCGCCGTCGGACGCGTCGCGTTCTCCGGTGCGCGCACGAGACTGGGAGGCTGCTGTCGGCTCGCGCATCGCGGCGCGCGCGCGGCCGGTCAAGCTGGAGCGCGGCGTGCTGCACGTGCGCGCGGCGAGCGCGACGTGGGCGCAGGAGCTCTCGATGCTGTGCGAGCCGATCCTGGAGCAGCTCAAGGCGCGCGGCGTCGCGGTCGAGTCGCTGCGCTTCCGCGTGGGCCCCGTGGACCCACCCGAACGCGCGACGACGCGGAACGACGTGCGCACGGCGCCGCCGGCCGTGAAGCTGCCCGAGGTGCTCGCCGCGGAGATCGAACACGTGGCGGATGAAGCGTTGCGCGAGGCGATTCGACGCGCAGCGGCGAAGAACCTCGGCTGGCAACGCATGCGCACGAGCCGCAAGAGGACCGCAGCGCCCGAAGCGCGTGTCGAGAAGGACGAGCGTGCCGCGCGCGCGCCCGAAGCGGAGACGGCTACGACGACGCGAGCCGCTCGAGGCCCTCGACCCGCTGCACCAGGAAGCGCTCCGCAGGACCGAGCTGGGGCGCAATCTTCTGCAGCTCCGCGACGTACGCGCGGATCATCTTGATGTCGTAGCCCTTGGCCTTGCGCACGATCGTGTAGAGCTCGTCGATCACGGAGCCAGGCAGCGGCGCGCTGATCGTCGTGTAGAGATCGAAGACGTAGTCGATCCACGAGCCCTTCGTCGTCGCCGCGGCGAGGCGCGCGGCGTAGAGCGCGGCGTACTCGGCGACGCCGCCCTTCGGACGCTGGCCCGTCTTGGCGCGCTTCAAGATGCCCTGCAGGAGCGAGGCGAGGATGCGCTCGGCCTCGTCGGCGCGGCCCATCGCGAGCGCCTTGTCCGCGACGCCGCAGAGCAGGCGCACCGACTGGAAACGTCGCGACGTCTCCGATCGACCGCCGAGCCGGATGTCGACGTCGCCCTTCGAGTCGATCGCCGCAGCCTCGATGGAGGCATGGATCTCGGCGACCTGCATGCCGCCGATCGTCTGCATCGCGCGGCGGTGCTCCTCGTCCGCGAGCGGGCTCGAGCGCGGCTCGTCGGTCTTGTAGATGATGATCTCCTGGTTGCCGATGCGGATCTTGTCGCCCGGCACGAGCTCGCGCGGCCCCTCGATGCGCACGCCGTTGACGAGCACGCCGTTGCGGCTGCCGAGGTCCTTCGCGACGACGCCGTTCGAGCCCACGACGAGCGCGGCGTGCTTGCGCGACACGAGCGGATCATCGACCGCGAGCTGGCACTCGGGCCCGCGCCCGACGACGAACTCCCCGAACGGGAGCTCGAGGTCATGCGCGAGGTAACGGATCCTGAACGGCATGTCCGAACCTCACTTGAGCCCACCGAGGCGCTCGAGGCCCTCGATTCGTTGCTGCACGAACCGCTCGCTGGGACCGAAGCTCGAAGACCGGCTCCGCAACGACTCGGTGTACGCCCGCATCTTGCCCATGTCGAGCGTCTTGACCTTGCGCACCGCGGAGTAGAGCTCGTCGACGACCGTACCCGGTACGAGCTGATCGATGCGCGTGTAGAGCTCGAAGATGTAGTCGATCCAGAGGCCCCTGCCCGTCGCCGATGCGAGCTTCGCCGCATAGATGGCGGCCGTCGACGCGAGGTCGAGCGGAGGCTCTTTCCCGTCGCGCGCCTTCTGCAGCACGTCGTTCAGCGAGCGCAGGAGGATGCGCTCCGCCTCCTCGGCGCGGCCCATCGCGAGCGCTTTGTCCGCGACGCTCCCGATGAGCGAGAGCGCGTTGACGTGCCGATCGGGCTGCACGTTCGCGGCCGCCACGATGTTCGCGCTGTTCACGCTCGGCGTCGGGGACGTGTTCTGCTGCGACGCGACGCCGGGCGTCGTGTAGTCGCTCCAGAAGTCCTCGCGCGTCTCGAAGCCCTCGTGGCCCGCCACGGTGGGCATGCGGGCCGAGCGCGCGGCGCTGCGCGGATGGCCGAACGCGATCGACTCGGGCACGCTCGAGAGGCCCTCCTCGGGGATGTTCTCGAGCACCATCTCCTGACCGCCGATGGTGATGTGATCCCCGTGCGCGAGCTTCTGCGGTCCTTCGATCTTCGTGCCGTTCAGGCTCACGCCGTTGCGGCTGCCGAGGTCCTCGATCGTCACGCTGTCGCCGCGCACCGTGAGAAGCGCGTGCCTGCGTGACACCAGCGGATCATCGAGGGCGAGCTGGCAGTCGGCGCTGCGGCCGATCACGAACTGGCCCAGCGGCACTTCGAGCTCGTGCGACAGATACCGCAGTCGGACCGCCATGTTCGAGCCATACCAATGGCGTAGAACGCCGTCAAAGCGGCTCTTTTCGGTCCGGCCGGCCGACCCACCGAAACCCGGGCCACGCCCGGCCCGGGCCTTCCTCGGACAGAACCCGGAGGAGGAAGAGGAGCAGCCGCGGATGCGAGAGGAGCCCGTACATCGTGAGCTTCTCGTCAGCCATCGCACGCGCGACGTCCCACAAGGTCGCACCGCCCTCCGGCGTACGCGTGAACACCTTCGGCAAGCGCAACCAGCGGGAAAGACCGACGTTTGCGAGGCGCCGGAGGACGGCTTCGTCACCACAGAGGGTCACGGAGGGGATGCCCACGGTGCCGTCGTGGATCGTCAGCCGCCCGTGATCGAAGCGCATCGTCAACGTCTGCGTCGTGTCCTGCGCCACGACGAGCACGGAGCCTCGAAGCGCCCGAAAGTCCTGCATTTTTCGAGCGGAATGGGCGACGTTTTGCCGGATCCGGTCGGCGAGCAGGATCGCGAGGGTGTTTTCTTCCGTGCCTTCGGCGAGGTCGATGATCGGGTCCACGGTGCCGCTCGTCCCGGACCATGCGCCCGGTGAGAGGAGCATGACGAAGGCGCGTCGCGCGGTCGAGCGCTACCGCGCAGCGGCGATCACCGAGGCGCCGATGTCGGTCCGAAAGTGCCCGCCCGCAAAGGAGATGCGCCGCGCCGCCTCGTACGCGCGCTCGCGGGCTTCCAGGATCGAAGCCCCCACAGCCGTGACGGCAAGCACGCGCCCCCCCGCCGTGACGATCCCCTCAGCCGATCGCTTCGTGCCCGCGTGATGCACGACCACGCCAGGCACCTTCGCCGCCTCGTCGAGCCCGCGGATCACGTCCCCCGCGCGCGGCGTTCCCGGATATCCGGCCGCCGCGAGCACCACGACGACTGCGCTCCGCCCCGGCGCGACCCGCACGGCCGTCGGATCGAGCTTGCCGTGCGCGACCGACGCGCACATCGCGGCGAGGTCGCCGTCGAGCAGCGCGACGAGCGCCTCGCACTCGGGATCCCCGAAGCGGACGTTGTGTTCGAGCAAGAGCGGATCCCCCGCTGGGGTGATCATGAGCCCCGCGAAGAGCACGCCCCGGAAGGGCCGGCCCTCGGCACGCATGCCGTCGATCGTCGGCCGCAAGATTTCCCGCTCGATCCGCGCGAGCAGCTCGGGGCCGACGTGCGGCGACGGAGCGAACACGCCCATGCCGCCCGTGTTCGGGCCTCGGTCGCCGTCGAAGACACGCTTGTGATCCCGCGCAACGGGGAGCACGAGCAGCGACGTGCCATCGGTGACCGCGAGGACGCTCGCCTCCTCGCCGACGAGGGCCTCTTCGATCACGACCACGCGCCCCGCGTCCCCGAAACGACGCTCGACGAGCATCGCGTGCGCCGCCTCGATCGCCTCCGCCTCGGTCTGCGCCACGACGACGCCCTTGCCCGCGCAGAGGCCGTCGGCCTTCACCACCACCGGCGCGCCGCGCCGCCGGATTTCCGCCTCGGCGGCGACCATGTCCGTCACGATCTCGAAGTCCGCCGTAGGGATCCGGTGCCGCGCGGCGAACTGCTTCATGAACGCCTTCGACCCTTCGAGCCGCGAAGCCTCCGCGCTCGGACCGAAGACCCGGATCCCCGCCGCGCCGAGCGCGTCCGCGACGCCCGCGCAGAGCGGCCCTTCGGGGCCCACGACCACGAGGTCCACGGCTTCGCGCTGCGCGAGCGCGACCACATCCGCAGGGTCGAGCCGCGCGCCCTCGATTGAACGGATCGGCGCGGCGTCCGCCCCGCCTTCGTCCATGGTGCCCGCATTGCCCGGCGCCACGACGACCTCGGCCGTCGTGCTCGACCGCGAAATCGCTCTGGCCAGGGCGTGCTCTCGTGCGCCCGAGCCGAGCACGAGCACCCGCCGCCCCGACGACCGCTCCGATCCGGAAGCCCGCTGATTCACGGTGCGCCGGCTACCACGCGCCCCGACCTCGCGCGAACGAAAAGTGACCCCGCGCGCCAAAGCGATCAGGGACATGCGCCCGCGTCCAAGACGCACCCCGAACTTTTTTCGGCCGGGCGCTCGACAGGCGCGTTTCGATGAAGTACGACTGTGGCCGTTCGGGATTCGTCCCGTTGTGGGTCCGCCGACAGCGCACTGTGAACCCCGCCAGGCCCGGAAGGGAGCAACGGTAGCAGGAAGCGGGTGTGGCGGGCCCTTTTCCCTTTTTGTCCTCGGACATCCCGCGAGGGTTGCTCTCCCGACGCCTGGCCGTACGCTACGGTCGTCGTGGATTTTCTGTCCCCGGGCAACGACGAGCCGCGCGAGGGCCGGGTGTTCCGGTGGGTCGCGTTCATCGCGTCCGCCGCCCTCGTCGCAGCGGGCCTGCGGTTTGCCCTGCACGAGCCGCTCGTCGCCGGCGCCGTGATCGGCATCGTCCTGGCGGCGTGGCTCGGCCGGTGGCTCTCGCGCAGGCGGCTTCGGCGCGTGCTGCGCTCGGGCGATGTGATCGCGGTCCTGCGGAGCTGGGCGGGCGCGCTCGAACGGATCCCCTATCCGGCCACGATGGGCCCGCTCATGGCGGCCACGGCGTTCGCCGCGTGCGGCTGGATCGACAAGGCGCGCGCCGCGCTCGCCGCCGCCGAGCGAGGGCCCGTGTGGGAAGCGGCGATCGAGCATCGCCTCTTCCTCGACACGCTCCTCCTCACGTTCGAGGGCGACCGCGACGCCGCGCTCGAAAAAGCCCGCCGCCTCGTGCGTTTGCCTCTGCCGCGTGGCGCGAGCGTGTTGCGGGATCGTGTCCTCGCTTTGCGCTCCGCGGCGTTCGCGCTCGCCCGCGCCTTCGCGCACCAGAGCGAACCCGGCGACGACGAGCTGCTCGAACGGGCGAGCGAGAACAGCCCGCTCGTCTTCTGGGCCATGCGGTACGCGGCCGCCGTCATCGCCATCGACCGCGGTGACAACGACAAGGCCACGCGCCTGCTCGCTGGTGCGCCGCCCTGGCCGGAGGAATCGATCTTCCGCGCCTTCCACTTGGAGATCGAGGAGCGCGCGCGGCTCGCGCCTTCGGCTTGTTCGTGAACGAACGAGCTGTGCACGAGGTCGTTCGGCAGCCGAACGGCGGTCGTGCTAGAGCGAGCGCCTCATGAGCAGCGGCCTCGAAGTCTTCAAGCATGCCGACAGTTGGGCGAGCCTCGCGACGCTCACGGGTCTCGAGGTCGTGCTCGGGATCGACAACATCGTCTTCCTCACGCTCACGACGAACAAACTGCCGGCGAAGCAGCAGCCCGCGGCGCGTTCGCTCGGCCTCGCGCTCGCGCTGTTCATGCGCCTCGGCCTGCTCTTCGGGCTGACGTGGGTGATGAGCTTGACGAGTGATCTCTTCTCGCTCCTCGGCCACGCGTTCTCCACGCGCGACCTCATCCTGCTCGGCGGCGGCCTCTTCCTGATCGCGAAGAGCACGCACGAGATGTTCGAACGCCTGGAGGTCGAGGGCGACAAGGACGGCAAGCCCGTCAAGCACATCTCGTTCGGCTTCGCGGTCGCGCAGATCGTCCTTCTCGACATCGTCTTCTCGCTCGACTCGGTCATCACCGCGGTCGGCATGGCGCAGCACCTGAGCATCATGGCCACAGCCGTGGTGATCGCCGTCTTCGTGATGCTCCTCTTCGCGGGGGCGATCGGCCGCTTCGTCAACCGTCACCCGAGCATGCGCATCCTCGCGTTGAGCTTCCTCCTGCTCATCGGCGTGCTGCTCGTGGCCGAGGGCATGCGCCAGCACATCAACAAGGGCTACGTCTACTTCGCCATGGCCTTCTCGCTCGGCGTCGAGCTCATCAACATGAAGCTGCGCGTGCGCAAGCAGGCGCCCGTGGAGCTGCACAACCCGTACGAGGATCGCGCGCAGTGACCCGCGCTTCTCATCTCCCCACGCTCGCCGCTCTGATGCTCACCCTCGCGGGTTGTCCCGAGGGCTCCGCCGTCGCGCAAAACCCCGACGCAGGACCGCCCGTCGACGCAGGTGCCTCGGACGCACAGAGCACGACGCCTTGGCATGCGTCGTCGTCCACGCCGTCGTCGCCGCCTGCCGAGCCGAGCAGCGAGCGTGCCTCGATCGAGTTGCTTCAGCTCACGCTCACGTCCGACGTGCAGAAAAAAGACCCCGTCGACACGCTCGACGTCGCGCCTCCGGGGACGCGCGTCTACGCGCACCTCAAGCTGCGCAACCGCTCGCAGGACAAGCGCAAGGTGCACGTCGACTTCCTCGTGAACGGCAAGCTCCGCACGCCGCTCGACCTCACCGTCGAACCTTCGTGGTCGTTCCGCACGTGGGGCTACAACACGATGCAAACCGGCGACACCGGCGAGCTCGAAGTGCGCGTGCTCGACGACGGCGGCGCGACGCTCGCCACGGCGCGGCTGCCCATCAAGGCCAAGTCGAAGGCCAAGTAGGCGCTGCGCGCGTGGCGCGCCGGCAGCAGCCTGCTAGCCGCAGCGTCTCCAGTGCAGCCGGAGGACCTCGATGCCCCACGCCGGCGTGAGCCGGATGCGGCCCGCGCCCGCGGGGTTTCCGAGCACGCTCACGTTCACGGCGGTGCGGATGTTGAGCGGCCGCGAAGCCCCGCACGGCGAGAACGGACCCACGGCGTCGGCCGGCTCGCGCACCACGAAGCGCTCCGCGAACGGCCCGCGCAGCGTCGTGTGCACCGGGTTCTCGCCGAGCTCTCCCGTGAAGTACCGCTCGACGCCGACCGTCGCGGTGACCCCCGCGTCGAGCTCGGCGGAGCCGCGATATCCGTACGCGTTCGTCACGGCGTACGAGTAGCCGGGTGTGTGATCGAGATCGAGGATCACCTGGCAAAACACGCGTTGCTCCGAGGGCGGCACGCCGGGCCCCGCGGAGGCCGCGAGCGCGCCGTCGACGAGCGCGATGTACTGACGGTCGCTCGCGACGATCGCCCGCACCGAACCTGACGGGCATCCGGTGCCGAGGGCCGTGACCGATCGGAGAGAGACCTCGGGCGGCGTCTCCGCCTTCGCGACGGCGGGCGCGACGAGCGCCGAGAGCCCGAGCCCGAACAACACCCGAGCCAACGTCCTTTTCATGGAATCCTCCCCTGGGGCCCGCGCCCCGGTATCGACGTGGGCGGCGCACGCGCATGCGCGCCGGCCGCCAGCACTTCGAGCCGATCAAGCTCGACGGCAAGGCGATCCGCGCCGGACTCGTTCGCTCTGTTCGCCACGGATTCCCGGGGGAAAACGGATTCGCCCGTTCATCGTCATCTTCGTCTTCGGCTCGGCGTACACTCCGCGCCATGAGCCGCGAGGTCGACGCTCCGCTCCGCTCCGACGTACGTTTCCTCGGTCGCCTGCTCGGCGAAGTGCTCGTCGAGCAAGAGGGCGAGACGCTCTTCTCCGTGGAAGAGGTGATCCGCAAGCTCTCGATCCGCAGACGTCGAGGGCCTCGCACGGGCAGGGCCGAAGCGCAGAAGGAGCTCGTGCGGCAGCTCGAAGCGCTCCCGATCGAACAGGCTGAGCCCGTGCTGCGTGCCTTCGCGATGTACTTCCGCCTCGTCAACATTGCCGAGCAGCACCACCGCATCCGACGCGCGCGCGCCCACGCGAGCAACCCGGGCGAACCGCCGCAGCGGGGCTCACTCGCGGCTGCGATGATCACCGCGAAGAAGGCAGGCGTCTCGGCCGAGGCCATGCGCGAGGCGCTCGCGCGGCTCGAAGTCACGCTCACGCTCACCGCGCATCCGACGGAGGCAGCGCGGCGCACGGTGCTCGAAAAGCTCTACCGCATCGCGCGGCGCCTCGAAGAGCGCGACCGATGCCGGCTGCTCCCGCGCGAGGAAGAAGAAGCACGCGCGGCGATCTGCGAAGAGATCACCGTCCTCTGGCAGACCGACGAGGTGCGTCGAGAAAAACCGACCGTCGGCGACGAGGTCAAAAACGTCCTCTGGTACGTCGAGGAGATCCTCTGGGACCTCCTGCCCGAGCTGCCGCTGGAGCTCGGGCGCGCGTTCGAACGTGCGTACGGCGAGCCGCTCGCCGCGCAGCCGATGCCGCTCCGGATCCACGCCTGGCCCGGCGGCGACATGGACGGCAACCCGAACGTCACGCCCGAGGTCGTCGAGGACGCGATCCGCGCGTATCGCGCGCGCGGCCTGCGTCGCTTGCTCGGGGCCGTGCGCGAGCTCGGCGGATCGCTCTCGCAGTCGGCGCGGCACGTGCGCGTGCCCGAGGCACTGAGCGCATCGCTCGCGGACGACGCGGTGGCCATGCCGGGCGTGGCCGCGCAGGAGAGCGCGCAGACCGAGGGCGAGCCGTGGCGGCGCAAGCTGCGCTTCGTCGAGGCGCGGCTCGCGGCGGCGCTCGAAGCCGTGGAGACCGAGCGCCAGGTGGCGCGGCAACGCGCACCGCGGGTCGGCAGCGTGCCGCCGCCGGCGCGGGCTCCCGCGAGCGCGATCGGCAGTCACGCCGAGCTCGGCGTCGCGTACCGCACGAGCGACGAGCTTCATCGCGACCTCCTGCTCGTCGCCGACACGCTGCGCAAGGCGAACGCTTCGAACGCGGGGGAGATGCGGGCGCGCGCGCTCGCCGAGCGGGTGCGTGTCCTCGGCCTGTCGATCGCCGAGCTCGAGCTCCGCGCGCCCGCGGAGGACGCGACGGCCGCGGCGGCGTGGCTCGCGGGCGGCGGCGAGGAGACGCCCGGCGCCGCGCGCTTGCTCGCCGCGCTTCGCAAGCTCTCCGAGGCGCAGCGCCAGTATGGCGAGCGCTCGGCGCGTACGTTGATCCTCTCCATGACGCAGCGCGCGGAGGACCTCCTCGCGGCGCTCACGCTGGCGCGGGCCGCGGGATTGTACGACGTCGACAAACAGGCCGTCACGATCGACATCGTCCCGCTCTTCGAGACGCACGACGCGCTCGTCTCCGCGCCGACCATTCTGCGCACGCTGCTCGCGCACCCCGAGTATCGGCGCCACCTCATGGCGCGCGGCGTGCAGGAGGTCATGGTCGGCTACAGCGATTCCGGCAAGGAGGTGGGGCTCTTGGCGGCGGCGTTCGCGCTCCGCAAAGCGCAATCCGAGCTGACGAAGGTCTCGCGCGAGGCGGGCATCGCGCTCCGGGTGTTTCACGGCCGCGGCGAATCCGTCGCGCGCGGCGGAGGGCCGGCGCAACAAGCCATTTTGGCGCTCCCCGCGGGAAGCGTGGCCGGGCGGTACAAGGCGACCGAACAGGGCGAGGCGCTCGACCACAAATATGCGCGCCCCGAGCTCGCCCTGCGCACGCTCGAGCTCATGGTCGGCGGCGCCCTCTTGCATACCCTCGGCGCCGAGGAGCGGCCCTCCGAGGAGGACGAGCATCGTTATGCGCAGGCCTTCGAGGAGCTCGCCGAGGAGGGGCGGCGCGTCTATCGCGCGCTCGTCTGGGAAAACCCTCGCTTCGTCGATTTCTTCACCACGGCGACCCCGGTCGACGAAATCGCGCGATTGCCGATCGGCTCACGCCCGAGCAAACGCAAGGCCGGCGGCCTCGAAGCGCTCCGCGCGATCCCCTGGGTCTTCGGCTGGACGCAGAACCGCGCCATCCTTCCCGGCTGGTATGGCGTCGGCAGCGCGCTCGACGCGTTCGCCCGGCGCGAGGGCGGCGCCGAGCTGCTCGTCGAAATGACGAACCGGTGGCCGTTCTTCCGCACCGTGCTCGACAACGTGCAAATGGTGCTCGCGAAAAGCGACATGGAGATCGCCGCCCGGTATGCCGCCCTCGCCTCGCCTGCGACCCGCAAGGCCGTCTGGCCGCCCATCAAGGACGAACACGCGCGCACGGTGGCGTGGATCAAACGCCTCTTCGGGGTGAAGCGATTGCTCGACGGAAACCCCACGCTCCAGAGGTCGATCGACCTCCGCAATCCCTACGTGGACCCGATGTCGTTCTTGCAGGTGGCGTTGCTTCGGCGGAAGCGGGCGGGAGATGCGTGCTGCGACCGGGCGATCCTGCTCTCCATCAACGGGATCGCCGCGGGAATGCGAAATACCGGCTAGAACAGGCGGTTTCCGTCGAGATCGCAGCCGGGCTCGCCGGGCAGGCACTTGCCGCCCGTCTTCGGGCCCTCGTGCTGCTTGGGCAACGGCCCCTTTTGCACGGGTCGCGCCGGGGCCTCGTTTGCTGCGCTCTTCGCCTCTTCGAGCTCGCGCGCCCGGCGCTTCTCCTCTTCGAGGCGCGCCGCGGTCTCGTCGAGCCGCTTTCCATTCGCGTCGAGCTTCGCGCGCAGCCGCGCCGCCTCCTCGCGCGTCGCCTCGACCTCGGCCGACTGATTGGCCAGCGACGCGTCCTGGTCCGGCTTGATCTTGCCGAAATACAGGCCCATTCCGCTACCGATCAGCGCCGCGGCGCCGAGCACGCTCGAGACCAGGGCGCGCTTCAGCTTCTTTTTCTTTTCATCCTCGCGCAGCGCTGCGAGCGCCCGCTCGTGCTCGTCTGCCTTGCGCATCATCTCCATGCGGGCCTGGGCCTCGACCTCGGCCCGCGCGCGCTCCACCTCCGCGAGCCGCAGCGCATCGAGCCGCGCCGCCTCCTCGCGCCGGGCAGCCTCTTCCCGGGCGATCCGCTCAGCCTCGGCCCGCGCCTTTTGCTGCAGAGCCTCGGCCTCGCGCCGGGCCGCCTCTTCTCGGGCGATTCGTGCGGCCTCGATCCGCGCCTGCGCGGCCTCTTCTTCCTCGCGCACGGTCTGCTCGTGCAGAGAAAGGAGCTGGTTCAGCGAAAATAGGACGGAGTTGTCTCGCGTGGCGGACATGGGGGAATGCCTCCCGATAGGGCAAAGGATCACGTCATCGACGGGCACCGCCGAGGGCGGCCATCACGTCGCGCGCAAAGATTGGACGCACATCCCCCATGGAACTTTGAACCCGCCCGGTAAATTTTTCGCCGGGGTGGTCTCGTGAGCGCGGACCCCGGCGACGACGTCCTCAGTGGAGGCACATGTCGCTGGAGCGACAGGCGGCCATCTGGGCGAGGGCGTCGAAGGCGGAGTCACATTGGGCCGTGTTGATCTCGTTCAGGCACTCCGAGAGTTCCTTCTGATCGATGCCACCGGTGCATTCGTACAGGTTGATGTCCTCGCGCTCGGCTTGGCGCACGGACTGGATACACGCGTCGCGGCTCGACCATCGCTGCCCGGCGCCGATCTGGTTGCAGCGCACGGCGCGGTCGCAGCGCGCGTCGGCCAGCGATTGCAGGGCGCGGGCGACGTCGCCGCGGGGCGACTCGCCGAGGGCGCGGTTCTCGCGGCTGCAGGCGCCGAGCGCGACGCCGGTGCCGAGGACGACGAACAGAAGAGCGGGAGCGTACCGGGTGCGGGGCTTCTTCATGCCGCGTCCGCGGTGCAATCGAGGCGCCAAGGGCGGACCGCGCGGGACGGCACGGGATGTAACGGACGGACGGCGCGAGGCGTCGGGGAGCGCGGACGAATCGAGCGAGCCCAGCCGCGGGATCTCTTGAATGCGCAGCTTTTCGCCGCTACGGGTGGAACATGCCCGACCTCCTTATCCAGGCCTCCTTGCCCGAGCTGGCCTTGATCGTGCTCGCCTTCTTCCTGGGTTTGACGCTCTTCAACGTCCCGATCGGGTTCGCGCTCGAGCGCTTGCTCCCGCGCCGCCGCATTTTCGACGTGCCCCTCGCGCAGGGCCAGTATCGCTTCGAGCTCGTGGGCAACCTCGTCTTTCTCGCGGTCGCCGTGACGACGTTTACGGCCGTGCTCTCCTCGGGCCTCGTGCGCTTCGGCGAGACCTCGCTCCTGCGGGACGGCCTCACGTTCTTCGTGATGCTCGCGGGCTTTCAGGTGTATTATTACTTCCTGCACCGGGCCATGCACCACCGCGCGCTCGTGCGATTTCACCGATGGCATCATCGCTCCCACGTGACGACGCCGCTCACGGGGCAATCGATGAGCTTCGTCGAGTCGTGCGCCTGGATGATCGGGTATGCGGGGATGCCGCTCGTGATGTCGTACGTCGCGCCGATCGGCTTCTGGGGCTGGGCCGCTTATCTCGTGGTCAACATCGGCGGCAACATCGTCGGGCACGCGAACGTGGAGCTCACGCGCTCGGTGACGGGCATCCGGTGGCGCTCCATCAGCGCGAACCCCTTCGTCTATCACGCGCTCCATCACGCCCGCTGGACAGGCCATTACAGCTTCCAGTCCTCGATCATGGATCGGCTCTGCGGCACGGAATGGAAGGACTGGCCGGTCCTCCTCCAGCGCGTCATGGACGGCCAACCGCTCCGGAGCCTCAAGGAGCGCGCCGATCCGTCCTGACCCGTACGTCCGGGATCGACGGGCGGCGACGAAAAAGCACGACCACGCCGCTCCGCTCCCCTGTGCCGGCCAAACGCAAATCGGATAGTCTGCCCGCGTGCCGGCAAGCCCTCCCCTCGACAGGCCCTCCATCGACGAGCTCGAGATCTCGGACGCGGAGATCGCCTCCTTCCGTGACGCGCCGCCGCCTCCGCCGCCCGCGGCGCGCCCCGCGCTCACCCCCGCGTCGCTCCCGCTCGTCCAGCGCACGGCCTACGCCGTCAGCGGCGTCTTCGCGGAAGGCGGGATCGGCCGCATCCTGAAGGCGCGTGATACGCGGCTCGACCGCACGGTCGCCATCAAGGAGCTGCTCTCCACGGACGCGGCCGAGGCCGAGCGCTTCGTGTACGAGGCGATCATCACGGCGCGCCTCCAGCACCCCTCGATCGTCCCTGTGCACGAGGCCGGCCGCTGGCCGACAGGCGAGCCGTTCTACGCGATGAAGCTCATCACGGGCAAACCCCTCGGCGACGTGATGAACGAGGCGCACACGCTCGAAGAGCGCCTCGCCTTGCTCCCGCACCTGCTCGCCGTCGCCGACGCGATGGCGTATGCGCATAGCCAGCGGATCGTCCATCGCGACCTCAAGCCGGCGAACGTCCTCGTCGGTCGGTTCGGCGAGACCGTGGTCATCGATTGGGGCCTCGCGAAGGACCTGAACGACGAACTCGCCGAGCCGCTCTCCGGCAAACCCCGGCCGCTGGCGTCCGAGGAAAAATCGGTCAGCAGGAGCGCGCATTTGACGTCTGTCGGCGCGATCATGGGCACGCCCGCGTACATGCCCCCGGAGCAGGCCATGGCCAAACCCGTGGACGAGCGCGCGGACGTGTATGCGATCGGCGCGCTGCTCTATCGCGCGCTCTCCGGCGTGGCCCCGTACGACGTCCCGGGCGGGGACGTGATCGACGTGGCCCTCAAGGTCCTCGAAGCGCCGCCCGTGCCGCTCGCCGAGCGGCAAAAAGGGATCCCCGAGGACCTGCTCGCCATCGTGGAGAAAGCGATGGCCCGCGACGCGTCGAAGCGATATCCGACAGCGAAGGAGCTGGCGGACGACCTGCGCCGCTTCCAGATGGGCCAGTTCGTCGCGGCACACACGTATTCGCGCGGCGAGATCGTCCGCCGCTTCATCAAGCGCCGCCGCACGCCGCTCCTCGTGGGCTTGGTCGGCGTCCTGGCCCTCTCGGTCGTCGGCATCTTGAGCCTCACGCGCATCATCCAGGAGCGCAATCGGGCGCAGGCGAACGAGGTCGAGGCGCAAAGGCAAAAGGCCGAGGCCCAGGCGCAGCGCCTCGAAGCCCAGCAAAAGCAATCCGAGGCCACGAAGCGCGCCGACGAGCTCACGATCTCGCAGGCCCGCGGCCTCATGGAGCGGGACCCGAGCCAGGCCATCGCTTGGCTGAAGACGCTCTCGCCGAACAGCCCGCGTTTCCCCGCCGCGCGCACGCTCGCCGCCGACGCGCTCGCGCGTGGCATCGGAAAGGTCTTCCGGGGGCACGGCGGCGGCATCAACGCGGTCGCGTTCGCGCCCGACGGCAACACCGTCGCGACCGCGAGCGACGATCGAACCGTGTGGGTGTGGGACCTCGAAACCGGCACGCACAAGGTCCTCGCGGGGCACGGCGACGAGGTCTGGACCGCGGCGTTTTCGCCCGACGGAAAGCTCCTCGCCACGGGCGGCAAGGACAAATCCGTGCGGATCTGGGACCTCGCGTCGGGCACCTCGCGTGTCCTCGCGGGCCACGAGCAATGGGTGACGAGCATCCGCTTCTCGGCGAACGGCCAATGGCTCACCTCGCAGGGCTTCGGCGACGGCGTCTTCCTCTGGAACGTCGCGGCGGGTACGGGAAAACGGGTCGCCGAAAACACCGGCGTCGAATTGAGCCGCGGCGCGGTCTTTTCGGGGGACGGCCGCACGCTCGTCCTCGTCGAAAAGGGAAAACTCGTCGTCTGGGACGTCGCGACCGACAAGAGCCAGAGTTTCTCCGGCCAGACCTCGGTTTGCTCCAGCATCGCGGTCTCGCGCGACGGCATGTTCGTGGTCACGGGCGGCGTCGACGGCTCGATCCGGCTGTGGAACACCTCGAAAGGGGCGCTCCGCACGTTCCCCGGCCACACGAAGGAGGTCACGGCGCTCGCGTTCTTGCCGAATGGCACCGCGTTCGTCTCCGGCTCGAAGGACCGCGCGGTTCGTTATGCCGATCTCTCGAACGGCGCCACCCGGCTGCTCGGCCAGTACGGCGGCGAGATCAAGACGCTCGCGCTCTCGCCCGACGGCAGCCGCGTCGCCGCGGTGGGGCAGGACCGCAACGTGGTCTTGTGGGATGTCGGCAATGGCCAGCGCCGCACGCTCGGCGGCTTCCAGGATTGGCTCGGGCTCCACGGCGTCACGTTCTCGCCGGATGGAAAGCGCCTCGCCGCCGCGGGCTTCGACCAGACGATGCGCGTATGGGAGCTCGGCACGCAGATCGATCGGGTGGTCGGCGAGCACGACGGCGCGGCCACGACCGCGGCCTTCCTCCCCGACGGAAAACGCGTCGTTTCGGCCGCGGACGACGGCACGGTGCGCCTCTTCGACCTCGCCTCGGGCGCGCCGCAGATCGTCGATCGGCATGGCAGCAAGGTCAGCGATTTGCGGGTATTTCCGAATGGAACCGCGATCGCCTCGTCCGGCGAGGACGGCGCTGTGCGTATCGCCTCGCTCTCGGGCGAACCCCCCAAGGTGCTTCGCGGCCATGCGGGGCGCGTCGCGCGGATCGCCATTGCGCCCGACGGCAAACACCTCGCCTCCGGCGGCGCCGATAAGAAAATCCGGCTCTGGGACGTCTCGTCCGGACAAGCCGAGGTCCTCTTCGAGCACGAAAAACCCGTCGAGACGCTCGCGTTCTCGCCGGACGGCGCGGTCCTCGCCACGGGCAGCGCCGACAAGACCGTGCGCATTTATCGATTCGCGACGAAAGAAGCAAAGACGCTGGGCACCTACGAGCGCGCGGTCCGCGCGGTCGCATTTTCGCCGGATGGGAAAACGCTCGCCTCGGGCAGCGCCGACCATACCATCGGGCTTTGGGACCTCGCGACCGGCCAGGGGCGGGTCATCGACGCGAGCGGCAATGGCGTCACGCAGATCGTGTTTTTCCCGGACGGCGCCACGTTTGCCTCGCTCGGCTCGGAGCCCTCGGTGCGGCTTTGGGAGACGGCCACGGGCAAACCCCGCGAGATCCTGCGCGGGCACGGAAAAACCGTCGTGAGCATTTCCGTCTCCTCCGACGGAAAACGTATCGCCTCGGCGAGCCTCGACGGCAGCGCCCGCATCTGGGACCTGGAGAGCCACGAAGATCGACCGCTCGCCGGGCACGCGGGCGGCGTTGCGTCGATCGCTTTTTCGCCCGACAGCCGGGCGCTCGTCTCGACGGGCCAGGATCGGACGGTGCGGCTCTGGGGCGACGACCTCCCCGCGGACGAGACGGGCCTGCGGACCTGGCTCGACGCGGCCACGAAGGACGTCGTGCACCTGGACGATCGCCCGGCATCGCCCGAGCCCACACGCTGAGAGATCCCCCTTCCGCCTCGCTCCGGGAGCCCTAACCTTATCGTGGGGGTTTTCGTGTGGCGAATCGCGCCTCGTCTCGACGTCGTGTAGGCGTCCTCGTGCTCGCTCTTTGGGCCCTCCTGTTCGGCGCGTCCGCGCGCGGCCAGGCGACGGCGCGGCCCATCGTGTACGTCGCGCCCCTTCGGGATGAAATCGACAATGGCCTCGCGCCTTACGTGCAGCGCGCCGTGCGCGAGGCCGATCAGGCCGGCGCTGCCGCGCTCGTCTTGCCCATCGATACCCTCGGCGGGCGCGTCGACGCGGCCCTCGTCATTCGGGATGCGCTGCTCGACGCGCGCGTCCCCACGGTCGCGTTCGTCGACCCGCGTGCGATCTCCGCGGGCGCGCTCATCGCGCTCGCGGCCGAGGACATCGCGATGGCCAAGGGCGCGACGATCGGCGCCGCCGCGCCCGTCGTCGCCGGGCCCCAGGGGCAAACGGAGCCCGCCGGGGAAAAGGCGACGTCGTTCGTACGCAAAGAGTTTCGCGCCACGGCCGAGGCGCGCGGCCGGCCGCCTGCGCTCTTCGAGGCCATGGTCGATTCCGACGTGGAGATCCCGGGCGTCGTGGCGAAAGGCAAGCTGCTCACGCTGACGACCGAGGAGGCGCTCGCGCTCGGCGCCGCCTCGTACCGCGCAGATTCCCTCGACGAGATCCTGGCGAGACGAGGTTTGTCTGGCGCGGAGATTCGCACGCTCGCGCCGAACTGGGCGGAGAGCCTCGTGCGATTCTCGACGTCGCCCTTGGTCAGCTCGCTCCTGCTCGGGTTCGGGTTGATGGGGCTCTTCGTGGAGATCCGCACGCCCGGGTTTGGCGCGCCAGGCATCGTCGGGCTCGTTTGCCTGGCGCTGTTCTTCTGGTCGCACGCGATCCTCGCGCTCGTGGGCTGGGAGGAGCTCGCGCTCGTGGGCGGTGGAATCGCGCTCCTTTTGCTGGAGATTTTCGTGATCCCGGGGTTTGGCCTGGCAGGCATCCTCGGCGTCGCGGCCATCCTCGCGGGGCTCGGGATGAGCTTCGTCGGGCCGGGCGTGACCGCGGAGGGCGCCGTGCGAGCCGCGACCGAGGTCGCCCTCGCGCTCGCGGTCATGCTCGGCGGGGCCGCCCTCCTTTTGCGGTTTCTCCCTCGATTGCCTTTCGGCCGCAGGCTCGTCCTCGAAACGGGGCGTCCCGAACGCGCGCTCCCCTTCCCGGCCTCGCCCCTCGACGCGATTTTGCCCGGCGACCTCGGCAAGGCGGCCTCGCCGCTGCGGCCTTCAGGCGTCGCGGAAATCACGGGCGCGCGGGTCGATGCGCTCTCCGAGGGCGAATACATTCCGGCCGGCACGCCGCTCGAAGTGCTCCGCGTGGAGCGGAGCTACGTGGTCGTGCGGCGCGCCGGCGAGAAAGAAACAGGTGAATGACCATGTTCGGCGTGGAGCTCGGGATCCTCGGGATCGTCGGCCTCGTCCTCGTGGGCCTCTTCGTCGTCCTGTATCTGATCCCCCTGCCGCTCTGGATCGCGGCGTGGGCCTCGGGGGCGTACGTGGGGCTGTCGTCGCTCGTGGGCATGCGCTTTCGGAGGGTGCCGCCCGGCGTCATCGTGAATGGGCGGATCAGCGCGGTGAAGGCCGGGCTCGACGTGTCGACGAACGACCTTGAAGCGCATTACCTCGCGGGGGGCAATGTGACGCGCGTGGTCAATGCGCTGATCTCGGCCGACAAGGCGAACATCCACCTCCCGCTCAAGCGCGCCGCGGCGATCGACCTCGCCGGGCGGGACGTGCTCGACGCGGTCAAAATGTCCGTGTTGCCCCGCGTGATCGAGACGCCGCGGATCGCCGCCGTGGCGAAGGACGGCATACAGCTCATTGCGATCGCGCGCGTGACGGTGCGGACGAACCTCGACCGGCTCGTCGGCGGCGCCGGCGAGGAGACGGTCATCGCGCGGGTCGGCGAAGGAATGGTGAGCACGATCGGCTCGGCCGCGACGCACAAGGAGGTGCTGGAGAACCCCGATCACATCTCGAAAAACATCCTCGCGCGCGGGCTCGACGCGGGCACGGCGTTCGAGATCCTCTCGATCGACATCGCGGACGTCGACGTCGGCGCGAACATCGGGGCGAAGCTCCAGATCGACCAGGCGAACGCGGACAAACAGATCGCGCAGGCGAAGGCAGAGGAGCGCCGCGCGATGGCCGTGGCGCTGGAGCAGGAGATGCGCGCGCGGGTCGTGGAGTCGGAGGCGGACGTGCCACGCGCGATGGCCGAGGCGTTCCGGTCGGGCAACCTCGGCATCTTCGATTATTATCGAATGCGGAACCTCGAAGCGGACACGGCCATGCGGCATTCAGTGGCGAACGACGTGCCCTCCGACGTGAGGCCGGCGATCGGACAAGGACGAAGGTGAGGCCGTGGAGGGGCTCGTCTCGCTGCTCGTCGTGCTCGTGTTTCTGATGATGCCGGTGCTGCCGGCGCTCTTCGCGCGGGTCAGCCGCAAAGCGCAGGAGCGCGCCGCGAGGGAACTCGCAGCGCACCGGCGAGCGCTCTTGGGAAGGGCGCCGCCCTCACCCCCTCGCCCCGACCGTCGCTCGCCGGTGGAATATCAATCGCTGGAAGAAATCCCCGCGCGCCCGGTCTCCCTCGAAGAGGGTCTCCCCGCGATCCCGAGCACGCTCGAAGCGGCGCCCGCCCCGCCCCGCCGCCGGCGCACGTCACCGGTTCTTCTGGAAAAACCTGGCGACGTGCGTCGCGCGATTCTGCTCGGGGCCCTACTCGGTCCGCCGCGCGGCGCCGATTGAAATCACTCGGCCGGGGGCGGCGGCTCGGGCGCCTTCTTGATGCCGAAGATGACCTCGATCGAGGTCGAATACGTCACCTCGCCCATCGCGAGCGGCGGGCCGCCGCCGCCCCATTTCGCCTCGGCCGTGGCCATCATCGGCATCGGGCCGATCGGACCGCGCCCGACGACCTCGCTCACGCTGATCACCGGCCCGAGCTCGACCCCCGAGAGCTTCGCCAGCACCTCGGCCCGCGCCTTCGCGTCCGCGACCGCCTTCTCCCGCGCCGTCGCTTCGAGCGCCTTCGTCTCGTCGATCCCGAAGCTCACGTTCCACACGTTGTTCGCCCCCGCGTCGACCGCCGCCTGCACGACGCGGCTCGCCTTCGACACGTCGCGGATCGTCACTTCCACGGTATTGCTCACGCGGTATTTCACGGCCGGCGGAGGCGGCAACGCGACGGGCGCCGAAGCCGGCGCCGAAGCCGCGGCGGCCTTCCCGCCCTTCACCGGCGCGGGCGCGGGAAGCGGCTCGGGCATGGGCACGGGCATCGGACCGTCGATGAAGGGCCGCTCGACCTGGATCGAGAAATTCGCCGTCTGGACGTCCTTGTCCTCGACACCGAGCTTCTTCAGTGCGTCGAGGATCGCCTTCATCCGCGCGCTCGTCTGGTTCATCGCCTCTTCGACCGTCGGCGCCGAGGCTTCGACGCCGAGGCTCGTCCGCGCGATGTCGGGTTTGCCCATGGCCTCGCCATGACCGACGACCGTGATGTGACGGACCGCCTCTTGAGAGGCGCCGCGCGCGCCCCAGCCGCCGTGATGCGAACCACCACAGCCGATGAGCCCGAACGAGGCGGGGACGAGCAAGACGAACGCGAGCACGGAACCGAAGCGCATACGAAAGATCCTCCTCACGAAGAAGATAACGTCGAACGACCGCCCAACTTACAGGCGGCCGCCGGGACTCTGGCAGATGGTCAAGCGGGTGTCGAGTTCTCCCAGGGTTCCACAGACCGCTCGATCCGAGTGGAAGGGTTCATGCAACGGAGCTGAATCGCGCGCCCCGCTCGCAATGTTCGTACCCGACGCGCACGGGGCCGCCGAGCGACGAATCACGAGCGTCGCGAAACTGCACCATGTTCGCGCGATCCAAGCACCAGGAGCGACGGCAGCCCCCGCGAGCGGGCGCCGAAGGGAGGGGCGGGAGGGCCTCCGTGGAAACGGGCTCCCGAACGGGCGAGCCCGATTTTCGTGCGCTCTTCGAGTCCGCGCCCGAGTGTTACCTCGTGGTCGACCCGAGCTTCACCCTCGTCGCCGCGAGCGACGCTTTCCTGCGCACGAGGCTGGTCTCGCGCGAGGCGATCCTCGGCCGCAACCTGTTCGACGTCTTTCCCGATAACCCGGACGATCCGAACGCCACGGGCTCACGCAATCTCCGCGCCTCGCTCGAGCGCGTCTTCGCGATGGGGGTCCCCGAGACGATGGCCGTGCAGAAGTACGACATACGCCGGCCAGCGTCGGAGGGCGGGGGCTTCACGGAGCGGTATTACAGCCCGACGAATACCCCGGTCTTCGACGAGAAGGGAAACGTGACGCACGTCGTGCACCGCGGTGAGGACGTGACCGAGTTCATGCTCCTGAAGAAGCTCGGCGGCGAGCAGAGCCGGATCGTGGAGGAGGAGCGGACGCGCGCGGACCGGATGGAGTCGGAACTCTACCACCGCGCGCAGGAGATCCAGCAGGCAAACGAGCAGCTACGTGTCGCGAACGAAAAACTCAACCGATTGGACGAGCTCAAGACCCGCTTCTTCTCCAACGTGAGCCACGAGTTCCGCACGCCGCTCACGCTGATGCTCGGCCCGGTAGAGGAGCTCCTCCACGGCGGGCACGGCTCGCTGCCCGACGAGCAGCGACGCGAAATCGAGGTCGTTCGGCGCAATGCGCGGCGCCTGCTCAAGCTCGTCAATACATTGCTCGATTTCTCCCGGATCGAGGCGGCGCGCCTGCAGGTGGCCTACGAGCCGACCGATCTTGCGGTCCTCACCGCGGAGCTCGCGAATACGTTCCGCTCGGTCGTCGAGCGCGCGGGGCTCGTGTACGACGTCGATTGCCCGCCGCTCCCGGAGCCGGTCTACGTCGACCGCGAGATGTGGGAGAAGATCGTCCTCAACCTGATCTCGAACGCCTTCAAATTCACGTTCGAGGGGGCGATCGAGG
This sequence comes from Polyangium sorediatum, assembly GCF_029946465.1. Classification (NCBI taxonomy): domain Bacteria; kingdom Pseudomonadati; phylum Myxococcota; order Polyangiales; family Polyangiaceae; genus Polyangium; species Polyangium sorediatum. The sequence goes on along the minus strand of NZ_JARZHI010000001.1, from coordinate 190,553 downwards.
TCTCGCTGCGCTGGGCGGGCGATTGCGTGAAGCTCTCGGTCCGCGACACCGGCACGGGCATCGCCGAGGAGGAGCTGCCGCGGCTCTTCGAGCGGTTTCATCGTGTGCAGCGCGCGCGCGGACGCACCTTCGAAGGCTCCGGCATCGGCCTCGCGCTCGTCCGCGAGCTCGTGGGGTTTCACAAAGGCACGGTCTCCGTCAAGAGCACGGTCGGGCAGGGCAGCACATTCACGGTCAGCCTTCCGGTCGGCGCGGCGCACCTGCCCGCCGAGCGCATTGGCGTCGAGCGCGAGCTCGGGCTCTCGGCGACGAACGCCGTCGCGTTCGTGGAGGAAGCGGCGCACTGGATCGATGCGCCCGCGCGCGTCGAGACCGAGCGCCCGCCGCCCTCGCGCCCGCCGCCCGCGAGCATCCGCGCCCACATCCTGCTCGCCGAGGACAACGCCGACATGCAGCGCTACATCAGCCGCCTGCTCGAACACCACCACGACGTCGAGGTGGTCGGCGACGGGATCGAAGCGCTCGCCCGCGCCTGCGCCCGTGTGCCCGATCTGATCCTCACGGACGTGATGATGCCGGGCATGGACGGCTTCGCCCTGGTCCGCGCGTTACGCGCCGATCCGCGCACGCAGACCGTACCCGTGGTGATGCTCTCGGCGCGCGCGAGCGAGTCGGCGCGGGTGGAAGGAGCCGAGTTCGGCGCCGACGATTACCTGGTCAAACCCTTCTCGCCACGGGAATTGCTGGCGCGGGTCGACGCGCGGATCGAGCTGTCGCGGCTGCGCCGGCAGGTGGCGCAGGAGACCGAGCGCCTGCGCGAGAGCGAGAAACGCTTCCGCACGCTCGCCGACAATGCGCCGGTAATCATCTGGCTGACCGACGCGACCGGATCGTGTCATTACATCAACGCGACCTGGGAGCGGATCACGGGGCAATCGCCGGAAGACGCGCATGGCGTGGGCTGGCTCGATCCGATTCACCCCGAAGATCGCCCGCGCATCGGGCAGGTCTTCCGGGCTGCCGTGGCCCGCCACGAGCCCTTCAACTTCGAGTATCGCCTGCGAATCGTGGACGGCTCGTATCGGTGGTTCCTCGATTACGGCGTCCCGCGGCGCGGCGAGGACCGGGGCTACCTCGGCCACATCGGCTCGTGCACGGACATCACCGAGCGCAAGCTGGCCGAACAGATGCAAGCCGAGGCGGACCGCCGCAAAGACGAATTTCTGGCCATGCTCGCGCACGAGCTCCGAAACCCCCTCGCGCCGATGCGGATGGCGCTGCACATCATCCGGGCGCGGCAGGCGAACGCGGCGACGGATCGGCACCTTCAAATCCTGGAGCGCCAGACCGACAACCTCGCGCGCCTCGTCGACGACCTGCTCGACGTCTCGCGCCTGACCCGAGGCAAGATCGAGCTGCGCAAGGAGCGGCTCGACATCGCCACCGTGGTCACGCGCGCCGTCGACGCGACGCGCGGGCTCATCGAGGGACGGCACCACACGCTCACGGTCGAGCTTCCAGCCGCGCCCGTGACCGTCTTCGCGGATGCCGTTCGCCTGGAGCAGATCCTCGTCAATTTGCTCACGAACGCGGCGAAATACACCGATCCGGGCGGGCACATCACCCTGCACGCCACGCGGGTCGGGGCGCAGGTGGAGCTCTATGTGCACGACGACGGCGTGGGGATCGCGCCGCACATGCTCGACCGGGTGTGGCACATCTTCGAGCAAGCGGAGCGTACGCTCGATCGGGCCCAGGGTGGGCTCGGGATCGGGCTCTCCATCGTGCGGCACCTGGTCGAGATGCACGGCGGGACGGTGGAGGCGCAGAGCCCGGGTCTCGGCCAGGGAAGCACGTTCTTCGTGTGGTTGCCCCTCGCGCCGGAAGAGCCGGCGTGCATTACGACCGAGCGAGCGGCCCCGGCAAGAACGGACGCGACAAACCTTTCCCCTGCAGGCCGGCGGCTCCGTGTCCTCGTGGTGGATGACAACGTCGACGCCGCGGCGATGATCGCCGAGCTCGTGCGCGAGCACGGGCACGACGTGCGGGTCGTCCACGACGGGCTTGGCGCGCTCGCGGAAGCGGAGGAGCAGCACCCCGAGGTCGTGTTCCTCGACATCGGATTGCCCGGCATGGATGGATACGAGGTCGCCCGGCGCCTGCGCGCCTCGGGGCATGGCCCGGCCGAGCTCGTCGCATTGACCGGGTATGGCCAGGAGTCGGACCGCCGGCTGGCCGCGGCAGCCGGCTTCACGGGGCACCTCGTGAAGCCGGCCCACCCCGACGAGGTCCTGGGTCTGCTCGACGCGGTCGCGGCCGCCGCCGATGGATGATTACTTCGGTGAATTGCAGGCGCCGCTCGCCGACGCCGAGACGTTGTTGTCGGTGCGGCACTCGGTCCAGGCCGGGTGCGGCACGCTGGTGTCGTCGACGACCGCGTAAATCGGCGCGGTCCCATTCACGACGTCGCCGGGCGCCCCGGCGAGCGGGAGCAGGACCGACTCGGACTCCGCCGGATAGAGCACCTTCGAGGTCGTCCCCTGCCCGAGGAGCTCCCCATTGGGGTGGTTTCCCTTGTAAAACCCGACGACCACGCCCGCGGGCAAGGACGCCTCGCCCACGTTGCGCACGACGGCCACGAGCCCGTAAGGACCAAAGCAAACGGGCGCGAGCGAGACGACGGCGTCCGGCGCGGCGAACTCGCTGCCCGGCTGCTTGTTTTGCCGGAAATTGTTGAGGCCGGGTTGGAGGTAGTTCGAAAGCTCCTTCGCCGGGATCGTCCCGTCTTCCTCGACGTTCGTGATGTGGTAGGCGTGCTCGTTCCACACCCGCCGCGTGCGCACCCACTTGCCCGAGGTGTCGCCGAAGATCCGCACGCCCGACTGCGCGATGCTCACGCCGTCGTCGCATTGCAGGCTCGCGCTCGCCTGCCCATAGGCATTCGACACGGCCACGATGTCGGCGTGCCCGTCGTTGTCCACGTCCGCGACGACCGGGTTTTCGATCAAGGTCGCGGTCGTGTTGCACCGCTCCCACAAGACGTTCCCCGTCGGCCCCTCGTAGACGCGCAGCCGCTGCTGATCCGAATACACGACCTCCGCCTTGCCGTCGCCGTCGAAATCGAAGACGGTGCTGCCCGTCGAGGCGCTCGAGCAATCCGACGTCTGCTTGATCCACAAGAACGCCTCGTTCCCCGGCACGGCCGCGTCGACGAGCTTCTTGCCGTCGAGCACCGCATACCCCACGCCGCCGGCCATCGCCACGTCGGGCGTCCCATCTCCATTGAAATCGGCGATCGTGGGCGGGCCGCCGCCGTGCGTGTTGCCCCAGCTCCCCGCAGGGCAAAGCGAGGGGCTGAGCGGACCGTTGATGTCGAGCGCGGGACGCACGATCACGAATTTGCCCGGCGCCGCCGCGTCGTACCGCCACACGACGAGCGCGTGGTTCAGGTTGTCCACGACGACCACCTCGGGCTTGCCGTCGGCGTCGAAATCACCGACCGCCGGCCAGGGGCTCTTCCAGTCCTGCGTCGCGTAGAAGTTGCTCTGGTTCGCCGTGGCCGTGTCGAGCAAGAGCATGCCGGCCGCGTCGAAGACCTGGCTGCCCGTCACGATGTCGAGCACGCCGTCGCCGGTCACGTCGCTGACGACGAACGAGCTCGAAAGCACCGTCGAGAACGAGGCCTTCACCGCGCCCGTCACGCCGTCGAGGATGCCGCCCTCGACCACGACCTCCACCGCCCCGTCGCCGTCGAGATCCGCGACCGTGGGCATGAAGCAGCGCATCGGCGGCGTCGCCCAGAGCAGGCTCCCGTCGCCCTTCAGCGCGCGCACGCCTGCGTCCGCGCCCTCGGCGCACGCGACGACCTCGTTCCCCGCCGCGCCGTCGATGTTGCCGGCCGCGAGTTGCTTCGTCGGGTGAATGCCCGGCGCGGCCCACTTCTCCACGACCTGCCCGCCCACGACGCTGATCGCGTGCAGGATCCCGGAGCTCTGGTAGGCGCCGCCCGTGAAGGTCGCGAACACGATCTCCGGGATGTCCTTCGCCGTGATCTTCCCGTCGCAGTCGTCGTCGTCGAGCTCGATCACGATCGGCGACATCATCACGTCGGTCGCGAACGGCGCCACGAGCTGCCCACCCCAGGCGAACTTGAGCTCGGGCGCAAACGAGGACGCCGCGGGCTTGTATTGGCAGGACTCGAGACACGTGAGCGGATCGCCCGGGTTCGGCGCGGGCATGCCGGGCGCGCACGTCGGCGGCTTCGGCAGGCATTTGCCCGAGGGCACCTGCGCCCCGCCTATGCACCCCGCGTCCACGCCGCCGTCCGTGCCCTGCGGATCGCCGAGCGAGAACTCGCAATACTCGCCCGCCGCGCAGTCGCCCGACTCGGCGCAGCTCGCCCCCGGCGTCACGCACTTCTGGAACGAGCAGACCTGGCCGCCGCCGCAACACGCCTCGCCGCACGCGAGGTCCACCGCGCAGCACACGCCGCCCGCGCAGACGCCGCCGTCACACGCCTCGCCGGTCGGACAGCTCCCCGCGTCGAAGAGCGTGTCGTCGCCGCCCGTCCCCGACGACGACGATCCGCCCATGCCGCCGGTGCCGGTCGTGCTGCCCGAACCCCCTGCGCCCGCGCCCCCCGAAGACGACCCGCCATCACCGCACCCTTGGCCCAGCGCCGCGAGCAGCGCCGCGGCCGATGAAGAAAGCACCAGGAAGGCAAACCGTCGTCGCATCCCGGGAGAAATGGCACTGCGACGCACGGGCGTGAAGGCCAAATCTCTGGCGCTCCTCCTTCCAGGCTCCGGTGATGCCCGAGATCCGCATCGGGGTTCGCTTGACCAACCTCACCACCCCAGCCTAGGCTCGTCGTCCCGGATCGTCGGGGGGAACTCCATGCCTCAAGCCGAGCGGATCAGGACCGCGCTTTTCGTCGATTTCGACAACATTTACCTCGGGCTCCATCGGGTCGATCCGGAAGCCGCAGAGGTCTTCGCCACCGAGCCGACGCGCTGGCTCGCGTGGATGGAGCGAGGCCTCATCGCCAAGGCGCAGAGCACCGAGTCGGGCCCGACGCCCCTCTCCGTCCTCGTCCGCAAGTGCTACCTGAACCCGAAGACGTTCCACAAGTACCGGCCGTACTTCACCCGCGCCGCGTTCGAGGTCGTCGATTGTCCGCCGCTCACGTCGCTGGGCAAGACGAGCTCCGACATCCGCATGGTCATGGACATCCTCGACACGCTCGGCCACCCGACGCGCTTCGACAAGTTCGTGATCATGTCGGGCGACGCCGACTTCACGCCCGTCTTGCTGCGGCTCCGCGCGCACGACCGGCGGACCGTGGTCGTGGCCGTCGGGTACGCGGCCTCGGCCTACACGGCCGCGTGTGATCGGCTCATCACCGAGGACCGCTTCATCGAGGACACGCTGCGCGTCCCGGGCGAGAGCGAGGGCTACGAACCGCCGGCGGCCTCGCCGCTGCGCGAGCGGTTCTCGATGTTCCCCTTGGCCTCCATCGCGCCTCCGCCGGCCTCGCTCCCCGCGGGCGACGCGGGCGCGGAGCTGCTCGCGCAGATGGCCGCGGCGGTCGTGGGCGCCGCGCGCGCGGCCGGGAGCTTGCCCGCCGCGAACCTGCCGCGCGTCTATCGTCGCTTCCAGGAGTTCTCCTCCGCGAACGACTGGCTCGGCTTCAAGAGCCTGCGCGCCCTGACGGAAGAGCTCTGCCGGCGCGACGGCCGCCTGCGCATCATCGAGGACGAGGCCGAGAGCTGGCGCGTCACGAGCGACGCCTCGGCCGCGGCCGCGCTCTCGCTCCCCACGCCCACGTTGTCCACGCAAGCGCTCGTCCCGCCGCCGCCGCCGGTACCGATGCCGATGTCGAGCCCGGCGCCGAGCCTGCCGATCCCCTCGGCGCCGAACCCGAGCATCCACCTCGCGACCGCGATCGAACCCTCGCCCGACACCCTCGCGCGTCCCTCGGATCTGCGCGCCGAGATCGTCCGCGTCCTGCGCGATTACGTGTCGAGCTCGCCGCGCCCCGTCACCATGGCGTCGGCCTCGCAGGAGGTCATCCGGCGGCTCGGCAACGTGGTCGTCGACAGCCGCTGGGCCGGGACCGGGAGCTTCAAGGATCTGCTCCTCCACGCGAGTGATCCCGGGTTCGTCGTGCACACGGCGAGCCCGGGCCACCTCTACGATCCCACCCGGCACGAGCCTCCGGAGGCCGAGAGCGAAGACTGGCCGCCGCCCTCGCGGGACGAGTTCGGCGTGCTCCGGCGCGTCCACGAGATCACGGGCGTGCCCGTCCTCCGGCCGCCGGAGTTCGGCCTGCTCTTCCTGACGATCGCGGACATCCTCGGCCGCAACGCCTTCCAGGTCACGTCGACCTCGAAATCGGTTCGGGACGCGCTCCTCACGGAGGGCCATTCGGTGTCGCGATCGGCGGTGACGTTCGTCCTGCGTGGCATCATGTACGGTGGGCTGCCGCTGCACGAGGCGCCGAAGCCCTGGGGCGCGCGCCTGCTCGCCGAGGCGTTCCAGCGCAACGTGCTCGCGATGTGCGAGGACGCCGAGCTGAACCTCTCCTCGACCGAGCGCGCCGCGATCGAGCGGTGGCTCCTCGGCGCCATCGAGGACGCGTCCCCCGTGCAGGCGGGTGAGGTCAACGGGACGGCGCAAGAAGCCAAAGTCTGAGCCTCGAAAGGATCGTCGCCATGGGCCTCGTCGAAGACCTTCTCCTCGCGCTCGACAAGAAGAGGCCGAGGCCCCGTTCGTTCCGGCCAAACCCCTACCTCGAAGGCAATTTCGCGCCCGTGGGCCGGGAGAGTGATGCGCCGTCGCTCGAGGTCCTGAAGGGCGAGGTCCCGCGCGCGCTGCGCGGCACGCTCTATCGCATGAGCCCCGGCCCCCGGTTCGAGCCGCCGAACTCGGATCTTTACCATTGGTTCGACGGCGACGGCATGATCGACGCCTTCGCGCTCGAGGACGGCCGCGTCTCCCACAAGAATCGCTGGGTCCGCACGGAAAAACTCGCCCTCGAAGAGCGCGCGGGGCACGCGCTGTACGGCGGGATCCGCGACCTCGCCCTCTCCACGACGATCGAGGGCTGGCTCGCGCTCGGCTTCTCCGGGCAGGAGCTCATCACCCTCCAGGCGCAGGCGCTCCTCGGAAAAGGGCCGAGCCACGAGCAATTCGAACGCATCTTGCGCGCCGTCGACCGCAGCAACACGAGCATCCAGAACATGGCGGGCCGGCTGCTCACGCTCGTCGAGGGCTCGGCTGCGCACGAGATCGACCCGGTCACGCTGGCGACGACGGGCCGCTTCGATTTCGGCGGCGTCGTGCAACCCGGCAAGGGCGGCATGGTCGCGCACCCCAAAATCGAGCCGGGCACGGAGACGATTTACACGTTCGGCTACTGGGGCGGCCGCGGCGGGCTCACGTATCACGTGTTCGGCAAGGACGGCTCGCCGCGCCTCTCGCGGGACATCGAGGCGCCGTTCCCCTCGATGATGCACGATTTCAGCGTCACCGAGACCCGCGCCGTCTTTTATCACTTGCCGGCCGTGTTCCGCGTCGACGACATGAAGAGCCCGAACACGGTCCGCTGGCAGCCCTCGCGCGGCGCGCGGATCGGCGTGGTTTTACGGGACGACCCCACGGCGCCCGTGCGCTGGTACGACATCCCGCCCTGTTACGTCTTCCATCCGATGAATGCGTTCGACGACGGCAATACGGTCGTCCTCGACATCGTCCGTTATCCGCGCTTGCCGCTCTTCGATCCGGGCGGCGAGACCTTGAACCCGCGCATCGAGGAATATCCGCCGGGCCTGCTCGTGCGGCTCCGGCTCGACCTCGACACCGGCCGGATCAGCGAGACGGTGTTCGACGACGCGCCCTGCGAGTTCCCCGTCGTCGACCCGCGGTTCGCGACGCGCCGCCATCGTTACGGCTGGGTCGCGGCGCGCCTCGCCCCGACGTGCGGCCGGGGCATCATGAATGCGATCGGCCGCGTCGATTTCGAGACCGGCGAGGTTCGATATCGCAACCTCGGCCGCTCGACCTACACGAACGAGGCCTTGTTCCTCCCGCGCGACGAACGAGCGCCGGAGGGCGACGGGTATCTGATCACCACGGTCTACCACGCCGACGAGGGCACGAGTGATCTCCTGATCCTCGACGCGACGCACATCGACGCCGAGCCTGTCGCCGTGGTCCGCGCCCGCCAGCGCGTCCCGTTCGGCTTTCACGGCACGTGGGTCCCCGCGTCGGGCTGATCAGGCAAGCGCGCCCCATAACTCGCAGAGCTGCCCCACGGAGAGATCTCCCCGATATTCCTCCGGGTCTCTCCCCTTCCCCGCCTCGTACGCCGCCACGCACCGCCCGACGAAGACGGCCCCAACGCCAAGGCGCTTGGCAATCGCCTTGTTCGACCAACCCTTCTGATGCAGCCGAATGACGAAGTGAGGCCGCCCCTTTTCCGTCTGCGCAGGCTCGGTCGTGAATCGATACGGCCGCCCTAGGAAAGCTCGCCGCTCGGGCGTCGCGCCCTTCTTCAAGGTCAAACCCACCCGCGGCGAATCGAAGACCTCTGCCGCGCCGCCCGGCGGATCCTCGTGGGCGAGAAACAAGGGCGAGCCTTCGCGCGGATCGATCGACCCATCAAACGAGCCCGCGAGCGCCGCGACGCTCTCCTTGCCGGTCCGCGAGAGCACGTGATCGACACACTTGCACGACCCTTCGATCCACGTGCCGCTCGTCAGGTCGACGAAGCTGCGAAGCAGAATGCCGACATAGGTATCGGGCCGTCGCCCCATCGCGATGTCGACGCCTTTGTACGTCCCGCCTTTGTACGTCCCGCCCTGCCGATGAAAATACCAGATCCCGGAATCGACCTGGCTCGGATCCCGATGCGCGAATGGGTCCTCATGCCCGGGTCCGTGCCAATAAAACTCGATCTCGGTGAGCCGATGCGGCGAGCCGGCGATGAAAAGCGTCGCGTGATGGAGCAAGACATCCGCCGCGCGGCGAAATGCATCGACGTGGAGCTCGTCCGGAACGCCCGGCCCGGGCAACGTCGACGCGAGAATCGCTGTGAGCGGGGTCGGGCTCGGCATGTCACGTCCTCGGGCTCGGTCGACCCTGCCCCTTGCCTGCTCTCGCGGCGATCCGGCGGCGCCTCGCCTCCTCCGCCCCCCGCATGCCCGCCCGGAGGTCCGCGTACGTCACGAGCGCGCCGAAATCGACCCCGAGATCCACGATCGTGCGGGCCACGTCCGGCGACACCCCCACGAGCGCGGTCTCCGTGCCGAGCAGGCCCGCCGCGCGCGTGGCCCGGAGGAGCTGCTCGGCCACGGACGCGTCGATCGAGGGCACGCCCGTGATGTCGATGAGCACCGTCTCCGCCTGGTGATGCTGAATGCCCGCGAGCAGCGCCTCCATGAAATGCTGCCCCCGCGCCTCGTCCATTTGCCCCACGAGCGGCGCCACGAGCACGCCTTTCGCCAGCGGCAAAAGCGGCGTCGAGAGCTGCCGGACGAGCTCCATCAGCTTCGTCTGCGTCTCCAGGAGCACGAACTCGCGCCGCTTCGCGTCCTCGGCCGATTTCCGATCCGTGATGTCCTCGCTCATTCCAATGAGGAAGAGCGGCTCCCCCGCTTCATCGTAGAGCGGGATCTTGCGGGTATGGCAGATGCGCACGCCCGTGCCATAGGTCGGGACGCTCTCCTCGGGGATGTCCACGATGGTTCGGCCCCCGAAGACAGTCCGGTCCGCGGCGACGAACTCGTCGGCGGTCTCCGTCGGGAAAATATCGTAATCGGTATGACCGAGCCAGCTCCCGATCGGCGACGTGAACTGCTCCTCCATGTACTTGTTGATATGGATGTACCGGAGATCCTTCGCGTCCTTGATGAAGATCATCATCGGGATGTTGTCGAGGATCGAATCGAGGAACTGCGACGTGCTCCGGAGCGATTGCTCGATCTCCTGTTGTTTCGTGACGTTCTCGAAAATCGAGCCAATGCATTGCCCGGAGAGCGGGAAGGCCTTGATCGCCCAAGCGGCGTCCTTGCCCGTCTTCGTGTCCGTCGTCATGTAATCGATATCCACGGTTTTTTGCTCGTGGACCACCTCGACGTACCGATCGATGAGCCCCCTTTGCCGCGGGACGCTGGAGACCTCGTCGAGCAGCTTGCCCACGAACTTCGCCGTGGGCCGCTGCGTGAGCTGCTCGGCGGCGGGATTGCCGTACACGCAGCGCAGCCCCGCCTCGCCGCCTTGTGAATCTTCCAGCCGGTAGACGTAGAGCCCGAGCTGCATGGCCTCGACCACCTCGGCACAACGCGCGCGGTGCTCCTCTTCGGCCGTACGCAGGCGCACCCGCACGAGCGCGCCCCGGCCGCCGTCGACGGCACATGCAATCGCGAGGAGCGAGCTGCCCGGGGCCCCGAGGTCGAGCTCGAGCCGCTCGCGCGCCCCTGCGAGCACATCCTCGATCCCCCGTGCGGCCGCGAGCGCCGCGCCTTCGAGCACGCTCGTCGGCAAGAGCCGGAACGCGCCTTGGCGCTCGAAAAACGGCAGGAGACGCGTGCCTTCCTCGGAGGCGAAGAGACGGTCCATACGCGGGTTCGTGAGCCGAACACGGCCACGGCCGTCAACCAGCGCGGTCGCGTCGTCGAGGACCGAAAGCAGGAGATCCGGGTGGATCGAGAACGAGGCTGGCGCTCCGTCGGGGGTTGCCATGACTTTGCCGGGGACGATAACACGGCCCGGCTAGTTGGGCGACGGCGCGCGAAGGCGGGCACGCCTCGGACGAGGGCGCCCGCACTTCACCGTCATCTCGCTGTCACGGAACGACGAACACCGCGCCGTTCATGCCGAGCGACGCGTGCGGCACGCAGTAGAACGGATACGTGCCCGGCGTCGAGAGCGTGAAGTCCTTCGAGGTGCCCGTGTTCGTCACCGGGACGAACGGGCCGCTCGCGGCGGGCGTGGGCATGTTGGCGACGTCCATGTACCCGCCCTGCAGCGGATGGCTGGAGAAGTTGCCCGAGAATGTCACGACCGTCCCCGCCTTCACCTTGATGCACTTCGGGTTGTAGGACAGGCCGCTGAACGTCACCGTTGTCGCCGTCTCGGCGGTGAGGTCATCCGCGCCTGCCAGCGTGCAGCCATTGACGACGCTCGCCACGCACTGGTTTCCGACGCACGTATCGCCGTTCGTGCAATCGCCGTCGACGTTGCACGCGACGCACGAGCCCGCGGCGCTGCAGACCTTGCCGCCGGACTCCATGCACGCGGTCCCTTCCGTCAAGGGAGTATACTCGGGCGAACCATTGCTGCAGGCGTCCGTCGTGCAGGACTTCCCGTCGTCCGGGAGGTCCGTGTCGTCGTTCTCGAACGTCGTGGCGCCGAGGCCGTCGCAAACTTGCGACTTGCAGTCGCCCACCGTTTGCGCCGCGGTCGGCGTGCCGGCCATCGTGGCCTCGACGCCGCACATGCCATTCGTGCACGTCGCCTGCTCGCACTCGTTCTGCGGGGTCGGACAGTCGGCCGGCGTGACGCAAACACTGCTGCCACCCCCAGCGCCGCCCATTCCACCAGCGCCGCCCATTCCACCAGCGCCGCCCATTCCACCAGCGCCGCCCATTCCACCAGCGCCGCCCATTCCACCAGCGCCGCCCATTCCACCAGCGCCGCCCATTCCACCGGCGCCACCCATTCCACCAGCGCCGCCCATTCCACCAGCGCCGCCCATTCCACCAGCGCCGCCCATTCCACCAGCGCCGCCCATGCCACCGACGCCGCCCATGCCGCCGGTCCCGCCCATGCCGCCGGTCCCGCCCATGCCACCGACGCCGCCCATGCCGCCGCCGCCCATACCCCCAACGCCGCCCATGCCGCCGGTCCCGCCGCCGACGCCGCCCATGCCGCCGGTCCCGCCGCCGACGCCGCCCATGCCGCCGGTCCCGCCGCCCGAGCCCCCGGAGCCCGTCAAGTCGATCTGCGAGCGATCCACGCTCGCGATGAGCTCGCAGCCCGAAGCGAAAGAAACGAGCCCCGCGGCGGCAAGCACGGCGCCGGTCAGGATCTTTGCGTTCTGCATCTTCATGAGTTGCCTCGAAGGGTAGAAGTCATCCGAACGGCCACGCTGCGGGCCCGAACGGCAAGCGCAATTGACAAATTTTCCAGACCCTGTCAAGGATTTGCCAACAGAACGTTGCTGCTCCCACGGTTCACCGGCGGAGTGGATTGTCGTTCAATCGGTCGATCTGCAATCCGCCGCGCAGCCATCGAAGCTCACGACATTCCCGTCGTCGCACACCTCCCCCGCGTCGAGGATTCCGTCGCCGCACACTGGAATCGTACAATCGAGCCGGCACGCCGAGGGCACGTCGAGCGCCACAATCCGGGCCGTGGCCGTTCGATCGAGCACGATCGCGTCGCCGCTGCCGTCCTCCCATTCCCAGCGCTCGATGCCCTGGACGAAGCTCGGCACGACGTCGATCACCCACGCGCCCGGCGAGAGCAGGCCCGAGAGCGCGCCGCCGTCCGTGTTGCCGTCGAACTGCCAGTCCCCCCGCGCCGTCGTCGGATCGAGCAACGAGAATTCGCCCTTCGTGTCGTCCGAGGCCGCGACGAACGCGCCCGTCGGCAAGCCGAAAAACGACATCTCGACACGCCCGGGAGGCTGGATCTGTCCGCCGGCGTTCTTGTCCACCCCGTGGACCGCGACGAGCCCGAGCAGACCGTTTGGCGTGACGTCACGGTACAAAAAAAGCTTGCTCGCCCCGAGCTCCTCGAACCCCGTGTGTGCGCTCGCCGAGCCGTAGTCGTAGAACGAGACGAGCGGCATGGGCCGCGTGACGGGCAGGACGGGGCGCACGAGCGCGCCTTGCAGGAGCAAAAAAGCCGGACGGTCGGCGTTCGCCGCGCCCGCGTCGCAGGCCTCCACGCCCGCCTGCACGAAGCCGTCGCCGCACGTCGCCGGCAAACACCGCGACGGGCAATCGTCCGTGTCGATGCCATTGCCATCGTCGCAGACCTCCCCCGCCTCGACGAACCCATTGCCACAGCTCGGCAACGCGCACGTCGCCGTGCAGCCGTCGCCGGAGACGAGGTTGCCGTCGTCGCAGGCCTCGACGAAGGCCCATACGATGCCGTCGCCGCAGCGCGCGAGGGAGCAGCCGGGAGCACAGGCGTCGATGGCGACTTCGTTGTGGTCGTCGCAGGCTTCCCCGGGATCGACGAGCCCGTCGCCGCAAAACGGATCACGCCGCTCGGCCTCCGGGGCGAAAAGCGTGCTGCGCGCGCCACACGCGGCGGCGAGGCCGAGGAGCGTCACGACCACGAAACCCCGTGCGTGCATGCGAGCGACCCTACCACGATCGCGCCGCCTCTTGCCGCGCGCGCGGCGCTCCGATAAAGCTTTTCCTCGTGGGTGGACCCAACCCTCGCCTTCGTTTCGCCCTCGCGATCGCGATCGCCTCGCCCCTCGCTTGTTCGTCGCCCAAGGACACGCCGGACGCCTCCGCGCCCGCGCCTTCGGCCTCGCAAGCCGTCGCGCCGCCCGTTTCGAGCGCCGCGCCTACGCCGTCAAAGCCCCTTTCGCCGGCCGAACGACAAGGCAGCGTGATCGCGCGGAGCCGCCAAGGCGATGCGCTCTTCGTGGCGGACGAGGATCACAAGGTCCTTCGCCGAATCCCGCTCCCGCTCGCGCCGGGCGTGGCCGCGACGGAGGTGCCGCTCCCCGGCGCGCCGGCCGCGGTCCTGCCGCTCGACGGCGCGGTGCTCGTGACGATTCGTGATCCGGGCTTGCTCCTCGTGCTCAAGCCCGACGCGTCCGGCGCGCTCGCCGAGGCGGGCCGCGTGTCTCTGCCCGCGGATGCGTGGGGCCTCGCGGCGACGGCGGACGCGCGCCACGCGTTCGTGACGAGCGCGTGGACGCACATCGTTTCAAAAATCGATCTCGCGGCCGGAAAGGTCGTGTGGTCGGCGGACGTTGCCCGTGAGCCGCGCGGCATCGTGGTGCTCGGGAGCGGCGAGATCCTCGTGAGCCACCTCGTGGGCGCGGACGTGACGCACATCGGCGAAGAATCCGGCGCGCCGGTCGTGAAGACGATCGGCGTGATGCCCTCGCCCGTACGCGCGCCGTCGGGCAAAAAGCTCCACGCGTCGCTCGGGTATTCGCTCGTGACCTCGCCCGACGAGGCGCGGCTCTTCGTGGCGCGGCACGCAGTCGGTGCGCTCGCGCGGCGCTCGTGGTTCGGGCAGCCGACGGTGGACGTCGTGCTCCTGCCCGGAAAGAATGGCCGCACGGCGCCCGAGCAGCTCGCCGCGACACACGTGGGCGGCTTGCCTTCGCAAAAGAGCCGGGTCGCGGACCTGACGATGACCGCGGACACGCCGGTGTCGATCCCGGGCCGCGACAAGGGCCCGTTCACGCAGCCGCGCGCCATGGTCTACCGCGCGAAATCCGACACGTTGCTCGTCGCGGGCGAGGGCGACGACGTGGTCGCCGAGCTCGACGCGGTCGCGCTCGATCCGACGCTCGCGATCGTGCGTATCTTCCAGGTGGGCCAGAAATACGACCCGGGATACGGCGCGGCCGGGGAATGCGGCGCGCCCGCGGGAATCGCGCTCTCGGCCGACGAGGACACGGCGTACGTGTTCTGCCGCGCGACATACGACGTGGTCGCGCTCGACCTCACCGCCCGGGCGCCCGTGGATCCCATCGTGCGGGATCGACAAACTCTCGTTCACCTCGCCGACGACACGCTCTCGGCCGAGGCGCAAAAAGGGCGGCGACTCTTCTACAACGCGACGGATCCCATTCTGAGCGGCGGCCTCGGCTGCGCGGGTTGCCACCCCGACGGGCGCGACGACGGGCACGTCTGGCACGAGGCCACGTTCGACACGATCGACGGGCTGCACACGAACTTCGTGGGCGCCTACGAAAACATCCCCGACCTCGCCAAGGCCAAAGGATTTCCACGACGAACCCCCATGCTCGCGGGCCTCGTGAGCGCGGCGGGGCCTTATGGCTGGCACGGCGAGAGCGCGGACCTCGGCGCGCGCATCACGGCCGGCATGGGCTTGCATCGCTGGGGCGGCATGCCGCAGAACATCGGCGGCGCCGCGGTGGGGCGTGCCTCGCTCGTGGCCGCGTTCGTGCGCGAGGGCCTCGTCCCGCCGCCGCGGGAGAACCGCGAGCTCACCGACAAGGAGAAACGCGGGCGCGAGCTCTTCCTGAACAAGGGCACGAAATGCGCCCACTGCCACGTGCCGGATTCGCATTACACGGATCGCACACCGTATCCGCTGAAGCGCCTGCCGCCCGTGAGCGGATTCGACGAGGAGACGAAGCAGGAGTTCAAGACACCCTCGCTCCGGTTCGTCGCCGGAAGGGCGCCTTATTTCCACGACGGCCGCGTCTCGACGCTCGAAAAGCTCGTCGAGCTGAACGGCGATCGAATGGGGAACACGAGCCATCTCCCGGCCGAGGACCGCGAGGCCCTCATCGCCTTCCTGAAGACCTTATGAGCCGCGCCCGGATTCTCGCCGCCCTCACCTTCCTCGTGCTCTTGCCGGCCGCCAAGGCCGATCCACCGGCGCCGGCGGCCGAGGAGGAAAAGCCGATCGATTTCGAGCCGATCCCGATCGAGGAGGGCACGCCGAAGCCGCCCACGCCGGCCGAATGGCAGAGCGCGACGCGCGTGCGGATCACCCGCAAGGGCCCGCGCGCCGAGCATTGCCGGGCGTGGCGGGCGCGCGGCTGGCTCAAGGTCCATTGCGACGCACAGACCACGGCGGCCTCGCTCGTCGGCGGCACGAACCGCGGCGTCTCCCTCTGGATGCCCGAGCCCAAGGAGGGCCTGCCCGCGCCCCCGTCGGGCCAGGTGATGTTCCCGATCAAGCCGGGCGATCGACGGATCTTCGAGCTGTTTTCGTTCGGCGAGACCTACGGCGGCTCCATGGTCTCGCCGGGGCTCGTCCTGCAAGAGCACTGGATCGAAGGGGAGCCGGCGCCGACCCTGGTGCTGCGCTGACAAACCTTTTTTTCATCGTCGGAGGCATGTTTCCATGAAGGCTCTTCGTTGGCTCACGTTCGGCACGGCTTTCCTCGGCTTTGGCCTCGCGGCCGGGTTCGGCTGCGGGGGCGGCGCGCAGGAGGGGGGCGGCGCCGTGAAGGAGCCGGGCGCGGGCACGACGGAAGCAAAACCCGCCGAGACGACGGCCAACGCCGCCCCCCCGCCGACGAGCGACCCCGCGCCCGCCCCCACCGCCGCGGCGACGCCCGAGCCCCCGAAGACGGCCGAAGCCAAGCCGCCCGAGCCCCCGAAGCCGCCGCCGAGCCCGTGTCCCGAGGGCATGGCGTTCGTCAAGGGCGGCTCCTACAAGATGGGCTTCTTGAAGAACGAGGCGAAGATCGCCGATTTCTGCTTCGACAAGACGGAGGCCACGGCGAAGGACTACGAGGCGTGCGTCGCGTCGAAGAAATGCAACGACGCATTCGCGACCTGCGCGCCCGAAGCGACGTACAAGAAGGCGGGCAAGGAAGACCATCCGATGGTCTGCGTCGATTTCCAGCAGGCGATCGATTATTGCACGGCGCAAGGAAAACGCCTGCCCTCCGACGAGGAGTGGGAGTGGGCGGCGCGCGGCGGCGAGGAGGGGCGCGTCTATCCCTGGGGCAACGATGCGCCGAAGGATCAGCTCTGCTGGTCCGGCGGGAAAGAGGGCCTCTTGAAAGGCACGTGTCCGGTCGCGGCGCACCCCACCGGCGCGAGCAAGGACGGTCTGCTCGGAATGGCGGGCAATGTATTCGAATGGACGACGAGCGCGCAAGACGCGAAGACGAAAGACCGCGTGGGACGCGGCGCGAGCTGGCGCGACGGTATTCCGAACATGTTCCGCGCGGAGCGGCCAGGCCGGTTCCAGGTGACCTACCGGTGCGGATTTTTGGGCATTCGCTGCGCGACGGCCCCCACGGCGACGTCCGGCAAATAGGAACGGCCGCGGGGCCCGCCGGGGACCAACGGAGCTACCAGCGGCCCTGCTGCACGCGGCCGATCATCTCGTAGGGATAGCCGGGATCGAATGCGCTGGCCTCGTCGAGGCGCTTCATCTCCTCGGCCGAAAGGGCGAGCTCCGCGCCCGCGAGGCACGCGTCGAGCTGCTCGAGGGAGCGCGCGCCGAAGATCGCGCTCGTGACCGCGGGCTTTTGAACGAGCCACGCGAGCGAGACGGCGGCCTTCGTGGAATTGCGCTCCTTGGCAATGGCGGTGACGGCGTCGAGGATCCGCCAATTGCGCGGGGTATCGAACCCGGCGAGCTGGCTCTTCCACTTGTCGAGCCGCGTGCCCTCGGGCGAGGGCTGGTTTTTCTGGTACTTGCCGGTGAGGAACCCGCCCGCGAGCGGCGACCACGGCAAGATGCCGAGGCCGAATTTCTTGCAAAGCGGCACGTGCTCGCGCTCGAGCTCGCGCGAGACGAGGCTGTATTGCATCTGCAGCGAGACGAACGAGCTCACGTGCGAGGTGCGGCTCGTCCACAGGCTGTCGGTGAGCCGGTACGCCGCGTAATTGCTGGCCCCGATGTAGAGGACTTTGCCTTGACGCACGATGTCGTCGAGCGCGCGGAGCGTCTCCTCCTCGGGCGTGTCGTTGTCCTGCATGTGGATCTGGTACAGGTCGATTCGATCGGTGCGCAGGCGCCGGAGGCTGTCCTCGACGCAGCGCATGATGCGATAACGCGAGGCGCCCGTGCCGTTCGGGCCGTCGCCCATACGAAAGCGGAATTTCGTGGCGAGGACCGTGCGCTCACGGTGCTTGCCCTGCACGAGCCAGTTCCCGATGACACGCTCGGAGAGGCCGTCCTGCCCGTAGACGTCGGCCGTGTCGATGAAGTTCACGCCGCGATCGAGCGCGCGGCTCAGGATCGCGTGCGCCGTGGGCTCGTCACAGCCCACCTTGTGCATGAACGATTTCTCGTCGGCCTCGCCGAACGTCATGGCGCCGAGGCAGAGGGTGGAGACCTTGACGCCGCTATTTCCGAGGGTGCGGTATTCCATGGTTCCTCTCGCGTGGTTTATGGGCGTCCGAGTCTAGCGGCGCGGGTGCCGCTGTCGACCCCCGCGAGCCGCGTGGTACCGTCTGCCTCACCACCTCCACGCGACCGCTCCTCGCCGCGTTCGAAGCGGCGCGCGGCGCGTCGTTCCCGTCCTCCTGCTCGTAAGCTCCCGGCCATTGACGCGCGGCCTCCGTGCGGCTTACCTGCCGGGCCCATGAAACGTCGATTCTCCCGTTCTCGGCTGCCCTTCGTCTCTCTCCTCGTCCCCCTCGCGCTCGCCTCGGGCTGCTCGGTGGGCGGCAATCCAACGTCGAGCGCAAGCGGCGGCCAGGGTGGCGAGGGCGGCGAAGGCGGCTGGGGCGGGCCTGGAGGCTCGGGCGGCACGGCCGGAATGGGGGGCACGGGTGGCACGGGTGGCACCGGCGGCGTCGGCGGAACGGGCGGCGCAGGTGGCGCCGGGGGAATGGGCGGCGCAGGTGGCGTCGGAGGAATGGGCGGCGCAGGCGGCACCGGGGGCGGGAGCGTGTGTACGCCCGGGGAGATCGATGCGTGTTATTCGGGCCCGCCGGGCACGCAAATCGTGGGCCTGTGCAAAGCGGGGCTCAAGACGTGCCTCGGCGACGGGAGCGGATATGGCCCGTGTATCGGCGAGGTCGTGCCCGTGCCCGAGTCATGCCAGACGATGGGCGACGACGATTGCGACGGGCTCTCGAACGAGGAGGGCTGCGCCTGCGCGCCCGGCGCGACGGCGCCTTGTTACACCGGGCCGGAGGGCACGCTCGACAAGGGGGTGTGCAAGGCGGGGACGCAGATCTGCAATGCCGAGGGCACGGCGTACGGGGCCTGCGTCGGGCAGGTGTTACCGGCGACCGAGACGTGCCTTTCTCCGGAGGACGAGGATTGCGACGGGCTCATCAACGAGAGCGGCGTCGGCTGCGTCTGCAACCCGGGCTCCACGACGGTTTGTTATACCGGACCGGGCGGGACGCTGGGCGTCGGGATCTGCAAAGGGGGCACGCAGACGTGTAATGCCGACGGGACGGCGTACGGGGCCTGCGTCGGGCAGGTCCTGCCCGCAATCGAGACGTGCGCGACGCCGGAGGACGACGACTGCGACGGGCTCGTCAACGAGAGCGGCGCGGGCTGCGTCTGCAACCCGGGCTCCACGACGGTTTGTTATACTGGACCGGGCGGGACGTTGGGCGTCGGGATCTGCAAGGCGGGCACGCAGACGTGCAATGCGCAGGGCTCGGCGTACGGGCCCTGCATGGGCGAGGTGCTGCCCCAGGCCGAGAATTGCATGACGCCCGAGGACGAGAGCTGCACCGGGCCCGTGGGCGACATGTGCGGCGCGACCGAGTGGATCCGGGCGTTCGGCGATGCGCTCGATCAGGACATCCTCGACGTCGCCACGGATGCGCAGGGCAACGTGATCGTCGTGGGGCAGTTCGTCGGAACGATCGACCTCGGCGGAGGACCGCTCAGCTCCCCCAACGGGGTGCACGACATCCTCGTGGCCAAATACGACCCACTGGGCAATCACGTCTGGAGCCGTCGGTTCGGCGCGAACGGCACCGACGGGGCGCGCAGCGTGGCCGTCGATGGCGCGGGAAACATCGTCGTGACGGGGGTCTTCCAGTCGACGGTGGATTTCGGCGGGGGGCCGCACGTGAGTGTCAATGGAACGAGCGACGTGTTCGTGCTGAAGCTCAATCCGGCGGGCGCATTCGTGTGGAGCCGGGCGTACGGGGCCGCGGGCGGCGACGAAGGCTCGGCGGTGGCCGTGGATCCGGCGGGCAACGTGATCGTGGCGGGCCATTTTCGCAACACGATCAATTTCGGCGTCGGCACGCTGACGGCGGTGGGGCTCGACGACCTCTTCGTGCTGAAGCTCGATTCGGCGGGGAATCACGTCTGGAGCAGGAGCTACGGCGACGCGAACAGCGAGGGGATGCGCGGCGTCGCCACGGACGCGAGCGGCGCCGTGTATTTCACGGGCTTCTTCGAGGGAATGGTCAGTTTTGGCGGATTCGTCGTCATCAGCGCGGGCAATCAGGACGCGATGCTGGCCAAGCTCACGGCTGCGGGGCAACTTCAATGGGTCCGTGGCATCGGCGGGATCGGCAATCAGATCGGCAACGGCGTCACCGTGGACAACGCGGGCAACGTGATCGTGACCGGCGCGACCGCCGGCACGGTCAATTACGGCGGCGGAGACGTGGCGACCGCGGGTAGCAACGACATTTTCGTCGCCAAGTACACCGGCGCGGGTGTGTACCAGTGGGCCAAGCACTTCGGGGACGCCGGCGACCAGGTCGGCTTCGCCGTCGCGACGGACGCGCAAGCCAACGTCGTGCTCGCGGGCCGGATGACGGGCTCGGTGAACTTCGGCGGCGCCACGCCGATCGCGAGCCTGGGCGGCAACGATGCATTCGTCACGAAGCTCGACGCCCTGGGCGCGCACGTGTGGAGCCGCCGCGCGGGGGATACGCTCGAACAATGGGGCCGCACCGTGGCCGTGGACGGGTCGGGCAATGTGCTCGTCGCGGGGCGCTTCCAGGGCACGATGAACCTCGGCGGCCCCGTCACGAGCGCGGGCGGGAACGACGCCTACGTCGCCAAGCTTTTGCCCTGACCCGCGATCAGGCCATGACGCCGAGGTGGACCGCCACCTCGCCCACCGCCGTGTACGCGGCTCCGACGGCATTCTCGAACGCGGGGAGGCCGTCGGAGTCGTGGCAGGCGAAGCTGATCTTGCCGAGCGGCTGTTTGGACGAGAGGCGCGCCGCGCCGAAGACGAAGCCTTTTTCGGCCGCGAGCATGGCGTGCCCCCAGCGATAGAGGTCGACGCCGGTGACACTCGCGCGCACGCCGGGCACGACCTTTTCCAGGTCCGCGAGGATGCGCTCCTCGTACTCCTCGAACGGCTTCGTTTGCAGCTCGACGCGCGCCGTCGGCCCGAAGAGGGGGCAATAACAGGAGAGCACGTTCGGCCGGTCGAGCGGCGCCGCCGCGGGATCGGCGAGGCTTGTCCAGTCGGCCACGATGAAGTCCGTGAAGAAAAAATCGCCGTGGACCCAGTTGTCGAAGCCGAGGTTCGGCGGCGTCTTGTTCACGTACACGGCCGCGACGATGTAAGGCGTGTACCGATACTCTTTCGCCTCGTCACGCCCCGCCGCGCCGAGCTCGGGCACGACGTGCTTGGCGATGTACCGGTTCGCCGCGTAAATCGCGGTCTTGGCGCGGATCGTCGTGATCGCGCCGTCGATCATGTAGGACACCAGCACCTCGTCGCCCTCGTTCTTCACGCGGAGGACGAACGCGCCGGTCTTGATGCGATCGGCGCCGATCTTCTCGGCGAGCATCAGCGCGAGGTACGCATTGCCGCCGGGCTGCGAGAGGACGGGGCCGAATTCGGAGCCGAGAAAGCCGATCGCCGCCCAGGCGGAGACCTTGTCGTGGGTCGTGCCGAGCGCGGAGCGGACGTACGGATCGAAGAACGCGCTGACCTCCGGGGCCCAGCCCTTCGAGGCGACGTATTCGGAGAGCGTGAGGTTATCGAGGCCGCGGACCTCGGGATCCGTGGTGGAGTTGTCCGTCGGCGTGTCGAATCCGAACTTCTGGTCCTGGCCCTCGTAGCCGTACCAGTCGATCATGTCCTGGCGGAAAGCCTTGAGGTCGGCGATCACGTTCGGCGGATAAGGCAGGGCGTCCATGCCCTCCTCCCAGGCGTCCTCGTACCATTGGCCGTTGAACCAATCGCCGTTCGCCGGGCCCTTGACGATGTATTTCTCGTCGACGATGGGCCCCCCGTCCATGTCGTAGCCCGTGATGATGCCGAGGTCCTCGTACGTCTCGTTGAGGTTGTCGTTGTAGGGAAAGACGGTGTACGCGGCGGCCTGGCCGTGGGTGCGCTCCGGATCGCCGCCCTTTTTGGCGACGCCGCCGACGGGATCCTCTTTTTCGAGGAGCAGGAGGTTCGTGACGCCGATCTTCTGCAATTTGCGCGCTGCGACGAGGCCACTGATGCCGCCGCCGATGATCACGCAATCGTAAGGATCGCCCGAGGCGGCAGGCAATTCGAACGCCTTTCCGTCGCGGACCTCGTGGCAAATCGTGAAGACGTCGCCCTTGTACTGCGGGCTCGGGGGCGGGGTGCCCGTGCCCCCTTCGTCGCTGCACCCCGCGCCGAGGCCGCCGAGGAGGATCCCGGAGGCGCCGACGAGCAGGCCATTGAGAAAGTCACGGCGACGAATGCCAGGGGTCAGCGTCGTGAGAGGCTTCGGGTTCTTGAATTTCATGGGCACCTCCTAAGGATTCGGGAGGCGCTCAAGATACCCCTTCGGCCCGCAGCGCGTCTACGAGGCGCGCGTACTCTTCGGGGTCGTTGTAGATTTGCGCCGAGATCCTGAGGACGCGGCCCCGCGGGGGCGGAAAAGGGATGATGGGGACCTCGATACCGTGGCGCGAAAAGAGCGCCTCCTGCAAAGGGTCGAGGAAAAGCGGGGGCGCAGGCGGGTCGCCCGCGGCCTCCGGGAGCCGGACGGTGGCGAGCGAGCCGATCATCGATGCGGGCGCGGGCGGCGGCGCGCCGAGGGCCTCGCACAAGCGCTCCCGCGCGGCCAGGGCCGTCCGCCGGTTGTGCTCGGCGAGCGCAGGCGCGCCGCCCGGCAGGAGCGAAGCGAGGAAACGAATGGCCTCGGGGAGGGCGAGGTACGGCGTGGGATCGTGCGTGCCGGTCCAGTCGAATTCGAGCCGGAAACGCGAGAGGTCCGTCCGAGGGCTGTTCGCGCCGTGGCTGATCGAGAGCGGGCGAATGTGCGCCTGTTTGTCGGGGCGCACGTGGAGGAACGCCGCTCCCTTGGGGGCGCACATCCATTTGTGGCAATTGCCCGTGTAATAAGCGGCGCCGAGCGCGCGGAGGTCGAGCGGGACCATGCCGGGGGCGTGCGCGCCGTCGACGAGCGTATCGACGCCGCGGCGGGCGAGCTCGGGGACGATACGCTCCACGGGGAAGACGAGGCCGGTCTGGCTCGTGACGTGATCGACGAGGGCGAGGCGGGTGCGCGGCCCCGTGCCATCGAGGACGGCCTGGACGACGTCGTCGGGGGAGTCGAGGGGGAAAGGGACGGCGGCGACGACGACGCGGGCGCCGGCGCGGGCGGCCGCGTGTTCGAGGGCATTGCGGCAGGCGTTGTATTCGTGGTTCGTCGTGACGAGTTCGTCGCCGGGGCGGAGGTCGAGCGAGCGGAGGACCGTATTGACGCCGGCCGTCGCGTTGGGGACGAATGCGAGGTCCGCGGCGCCCGCGCCGACGAAGTCCGCGAGGGCCTGAAGGGCCGCATCGAGGAGCGGTTCGAGCTCGCGGACGAAAAAACGCACGGGCTCGCGCTCCATCTGCGCGCGCAATCGATCCTGCGCCTCGCGGACGCGCAAGGGGCAGGCGCCGAAGGAGCCGTGGTTGAGGAAGGTGATCGCGGGGTCGAGATCCCAGAGCGGCCGGACACGGGCGGCGTGGGAGGGAGGGTATACGTGGATGGACATCGGGGTGCGCCGTATCAGCGACCGAGCGCAAACATGATCACACCGAGGATGATGAGAGCGTACAGGCCGAGGAGCACGACCGTCATGACCCCGACGAACGCCCAGAACTCGCGCTGACGCTCGATCGCGGTCGCGATGAAATCAAGGCGCCCGTCGGCCGCGAGGACCTGATTGATGCTATCGCGATACCGGAAAAGGCGCGTGCCAATGACGGCGTAGAGGATCGCGAGGATGAGGTACACGAGGAAGGCGACGGCCCCGACTTCGCCGAGCGCCCGCGACATCGGGGACGAGGTCATCGCGTAGAGACCAAAGACCACGAGCCCGACGGCGCCGAGGTAGCTCAGCGTGCCGAACAGGGTGATCCAGGGCCGCGTCTTCTGGAGCGAAAAGACGATCGCGTCGATGGCCGGGTCGTGCGGCGGGTCGTCTTCGGATTTCTTTTTCTTGGGGCGCTTCGTGGTCTTTGTCTCCTTGGGCGCCTCGTACGGATTCAGCTCTTCGGTGCTCGACACGATCCCCTACCCTCCCTTCACTTCGACAGAATCTCCTCGACCTCGCGCTGCCATTTCGCGCCGAGCTCGGGGTGAACCATGCGCACGTAGGCCGCGTATCCGCGCAGCCACGCCGGAAAGTCGGGTTTGCCCCGGGCCTGCGAGGCCACGCCGTGCCGGCGGCAGTTGCTCAGGATGGCCTTGAAGCGCCTTCGCTCCTCGCGCGGGATGGACGGCTTCTGGTCGACGACGAGGCCCGTCACGCGCTGGCGATTGCCCTTGCGCATGATGCGGCGCTTCTTGACGTTCTCGGCGAAGCCCTCCTGCTGGAGGATCGCATTGACCCACCACAGGAAACGCCCGAGGCGCGCGGGCGGGTCGCGGAAGGAGAACGTGAGGTCGTCCGCGTACCGGGTATACGTCGCGCCGGTCTTCCGGGCGAGGGCGTCGAGGCGCGCGTCGAGGCGACGGCAGACGAGGTTCGCGAGGGCCGGCGAGGTGGGCGCGCCCTGCGGCAATGCGCCCGGCCACACCACAGTGCCGTCCGGCAGCTTGGCGCGGTGGGTCGTGAGGCCGGCGAGCGTGGTGGCGACCTTCTCGTCGTAATGACGCAAGAAGAAGCCGAGGACGCGGCGGTAATGGACCGTGGGGAAGAAGTCCTCGATGTCGATACGCACGACGACGGCGGCGCCGACGTGAGGGGTTGCATTCGTGAGCGTGGAGCGCTCCTCGATGAAGCCGTGGGCCGCGGGGTGGACGGGGAGCTTTTCGAGGATCTCGCGCAGGATGGCGCGCTGGACGCCCTTCAGGCGGACGCGGGGCGCGGAGATCTTCCGGAGGCCGCCGGTGCGCTTGGGAATCTCGAACTCGACATATCCGCTCCCCTTGCCGGTGCCCGGGCGCATGAGGGCGGGCAGGACGCCGGTCTTGACGCCGACGAGCTTGGCCACGTCCGCGCGGCTCTTGAGCTCGGGGACATCGAACTTCGGCGGGGTCCGGGTCGCCGTCGCGCCGCGGCGGAAGACATATTGGGACCGAAAGAGCCCGAAGATCCAGCCCGTGGGATTCCAGCCGCCGCGCGCGGTGGGGCTCGCGAACCGCGGCGCGGAGGCGCGCCGGTCAGGCGGCGCGACATCGGCGAGGCCGAGCGTCTTGACGGCAGCGCGCGCGGCCCCCGCGACGGTGTTGTCGGCATCCTTGACCATGCGGCGGAGGTGCTGCGCCGCGTTTCCCCGGGCGAAGATGAGCGGGACGATGCGGACCCCCCGCAGCCGCTCGCGCGGATCCTCGCTGCGCAGGAGCTTGCCCACGGGCTCGACGAAGGCGCGACCCGCGTAAAACCGCGCGACCTCGTATTCCGCGAGGTTCTGGTGTCGTTCGAGCAGCTCGGCGACGCGCTCGAAGTTCGCGTCGGGATCGGCGAGCAGAGGCTTGAGCTCGAGGAGGAGGCCGACAAGGCTCATGGCGGCGCATCCTACCAGGGATGGGGGGAGATTTTTAAGGGGGGAACGGGGGATCGGCGTCAGGAGCAGCGCGCTCAGCGTTTGCGGCTTCGAGGTTGCGAGGCCCTGCGCGCAGGGGCCTTTCGAGCGGGCTTCGGCGCGGCGGGGGGTTCGGTGCCGAGGACCTCGGCGAGCGTGGCGGCGGTGAGAATCCGGTCCGTCATGCGGTCGAGCGCCTCGATCGAGGCCACGTCGAGGGTCTCCAGGGCGGAGGCGGGGAGCTCGCCGAAGCGGAGCGCGAGTTGGCGCACGAGGACGTCGCGGCGACCCTCGCGCTTGCTCTGCTCGATCCCCCGTTCGAACCCCTTCAGCTCGAGCCGCTCGCCTGCGTAGAAGATCTGATCGAACACGCTGTCGCCCCCAACTTTTCGCACCCCGAACCGTGGCACGTATGCGAGCACCTCCGAAGCCGCCGCGTCGACATCGACGATCTCCTCGAATCGCCGCGCGGCCCGCCATCCAGTCTTGCTGTGGTGCAAGACGACCGGGACGATCACCGGCAGCTTCTTCGAGCGCGGGTGCTCGTCCCGGTACGACTGCCAGATTTGCACCATGTACTCGAGCAGCCGCAAGAGCAGCCACGCGTCCACGTAACTTTGATGCTCCCAAAGTACGTAGATGAAGGCATCGCGGTTCGCGATCCTGGCAGAAAACAGCAGATCGCTCCGATGCGCGTCGAGCTCTGGGTCCACGAAATGGCCGGGCGAGAGCGTGAGCGTCGCGAAATCGACCTTCCGGGCGAGCGCCGGCGGGAGCATCGTGCGGAGCGCGGGGCCCGCGTGCTCCGGATTCGAGAAGACGTACTGGAAGAGCGCGTCGTGCGGGTTGTCGGTCATGCGGCGAAGGTCGAGCGTACCGGGTAAAACCCCAGCGTCCAGCCGGAAATGGCGACCCGTTTTTATGGGACACTCGTAGTATCGCGGAAAACTCGGTGAACCGTCGTTCGAAGACACCGACCCCCGCCTCCAGAACAGCAGGCCGCCCCCTCCCCTGTCCTGCCCGCGCGCCCAACAAGGGGCAAGCGGCGCGCCGAGGCGCGGCGAACCAAGGAGAGCCTCGCAGAGACGGCGGGCGGCTGACCTGGGTCAGAAAAGGCTCCCGGAGACCACGCCACTTGCTCGGCAGAGGCGTTGACAAGACCTACAGCTGCAAGCTGTATCGCCCCGCAGGGCGGTCTCGTGACGCATCATTCTTTCATGGGGTACAGGTCGCAGCCGCGACGTGACATCGCGGGATGATAGCTGGCTGCTCGTGTCCCCGGGAGCCGTCCCCATGGGAGCACATTTTCCCGGCCCGGGGAAGGTCGGAAAGCAATGCTCACGGGAGGCGTCGCCACCTGCTCGGCAGAGGCGTACGGGGACGAAAAGCCCTGCGGGGCGGTCCCCGTGACGCTTCATTCTCCATGGGGAGTCGTTCGCAGCCGCGACGTGACATCGCGGGGTGATAGCTGGCTGCTCGCGCCTCCCGTGAGCGAGGCGATGACATCACATCTTGGGCTCGGGCGGAAGGGCCTCGTCAGGGCGCGTGGTGTCTTCTTCGAGCAAAGCGCGCAGCCGGTCGCGCGGGCCGCCCGGCGCGCGGCGGACCAGGGCGTCGAAACGTCGCGTCTCGGCACGGATGCGCTCGCCGTGGGCGCGGAGCGCGGGGAGCGCGTCCTCGGGCAAGGTCGGGCGCGCGAGGACGGTGAGGTTTTCGACGAGCTCGCGGTGGCTGCGCGGCGCCGTGAGCGTGGCGCTCACGCCGGGCTGGGTGAGCGAGTATCGGTAGCAATCGGGGGCGGTCGGGAGCTGGGCCTCCGGGCCGTCACCAGCCGCGGGGCGGAGCAGGCGGCCATAGGACGTGGCCGTGAACGTGAGGATGCCCGTGCCGCGGGCGAGGGCCTCGGGGAGGAGCTGGGTTTCGGCGCCGGGGTGAGCGGCGCTATGGCGGGTCATCACGACGGGCCAGGGGCGCTTCTGGAGCGCCCCGACAGCGACGGCGCGGTCGTGCGTGGAGAAGCCGAATGCGCGCAGCTTGCCTTCGTCGCGCAGGCGCGCGAGGGCGTCGTAATCGTCATCGGCGAGGCGATCCGGGGAGCGGACCCAAAAAAGGAGGAAGACGTCGATCCAGTCGATACGCAAGCGCGCGAGCGTGCGCTCGACGTCGGCGCGGAGGGCGTCGGGGCCCGAATGGTAGGTGCCGGCGACGAGGACGAGGCGATCCCGTCCGGCCCGGCGCGACCGCAGGAAACGTGTGAGCTCGTGATAACGCGGCTCCCAGAAGAAGGCATTGACCCCGGCATCACGCGCATCGGCGAAGCTCGACGCCACGAGGCCGTGCGCGCCCGAGACCACGAGCGGGGATACAAAAAGCCCGGTCGTGCCGAGGGGGCGCAAGGGGACGCCTTCGGGCCGCGTGGCCGCCGGAGCGCGTTTGCGCGGCGGCTCCGCAGCCGGGGGCGAGGCCGGGCGGTGCTGGACGAGGGAGGGCTGCTTGGCAAACGCCTCGTCCGGGAGCACGAGCGTCAGGGCTTCGAGGTGCGCCTTCACGAGCGCCCCCTCGGCGCCGGGCGAAAGCGCCGCGACGAGCCGCGCGAGGGCCCGATCGTCGCCGTCACGGAGCAGCCAGGTATAGGCCGAGGTGCGCACGGCCTCGTCGGGCTCGGGTTTTGACGGATCGAGGAGCCCGAGGAGCCGGTCTTCCAGGTCGACGACGCCTTCGAGGGCGCTCGCGGCGGCGGCGCGGACCATCGGGGTGCGGTCCTGGGAGAGGCGGAGCAGGGCGCGGAGCGCTTCGGGGTGGAGCGGGTCGTCCGCGGGGGCGAGGAGGTCGGCGGCGCGGGCGCGGAGGAACGGGTCGGGCGCGAGGGCAGAGGCGAGGGCCGCGGCCCGGACGTCGTCGGGCGCGAGGGCCTCGTGGTGGCGGAAGACGAGCATCATCGCCTGGCGGCGGACCCCGGGGTCGGGGTCGCTGACGACGGCGGAGAGCGCGGCGACCGGGTCCTGGACGGCGGCGCGAATCCAGGGGTCCTCGTCGGCGAGGGCGCGGACGCCTTCGGCCGGCGGGAGGTCGCCCGAGGCGGCGCGGGCGGCGAGGGCGATCGCGCGGGTCGCGGGGTCGGCGTCGGCCACGGCGCGGGCGAGGAGGGGGTCGTCGCCGAGAAGGGCGGCGGCTTCGGCGACGGCGCGGCGTTCGCGGGCGGCGACGGCGCGGGGGGCGGACGCGAGCAGGGCCTCGGCCCACGCCGCAAGGATCCGCGGCGATCCGGGGCGATGTTCCCAGCCGGCGAGCGCGGCCGCGCGGACGTCCTCGTCCGGATCGTCGAGCGCGCCGAGCACGATCGGGAGCGAACGCTGATCCCGAAGGAGCCCCGTCACCGCGGCCGCGCGCAGTGCCGGCGGGCCGCTCTTTGCCAGCCCGCGCACCCGCTCCAGATCCTCGGCGCTGCCCCGCACCGCGAGCACCTCCGCGGCCCAGGCGAGCGCGCCGGGGGACGTCGGATCCGCCGCGAGGACACGCTGCGCGAGCGGGAGATCCTCCCTGCTGCCGAGCCGATCGAGCACGGCGCGCACCTCGGCGGCGGCGTGGGGGACGCGGGGCTCGTCGAGCCATCGCAGGGCGAGGAGGAAGGCGTCGGGATCGTTTCGTTCGCGCAGCCGGCGACGTGCGAGGGCGCGCAAGGCCGCGTGGGGATCGCCGAGCCAGGCGACGAGGGCGGCGGCGGGCACGGCCGCGGGATCGACTTTCTCCAGGCGCGCGGTGACGACGGCGGGGTCCTCGTCGGCGAGGCCTTCGGAGAGGAGCACGGGCAGCGATGCCGTCGCGGCGGGCGTCGCGGCGGCGCCGGACCACGCAGCGCCCAGGTAATGCGCCGCGGAGGAGACGGTCCCGGTCGGATCGTTCGCGGCGGCGTGGGCGACGGCGTCCCGCACGTCGGAATCGTCCTCGCCGAGCACCACGAGCGCTTGCACGGCGGCGTGCCGGACGCGCCAAAAGGGGTCTGCGAGGGACGCGACGAGCAGCGGCAGCGCGTCCTTGCCCCCGGCCGCGGCTGCGGCGCGCACGGCGGATCGACGCACCCACCACACGGGCTCCTTGCGGATGGCGCGGGCCGCGTGGGGCAAGACGTCGGGGGATTCGAGCCGGGCGAGCGCGCGGTAGGCGCGGTCGCGCACGGAGGGCATCGGGTCTTCGAGCGCCTCGACGAAGGCGGACGCGAAGCGACGGCTGCGCACTTCGCCGAGCTTCTGCGCGGCCGCGGCGCGGACGTCGGCGTCCTCGTCGCCGAGCATGGCCTGGCGGAGGGCGAAGCGGGCGGGGAGCGGGCGGGGGTCGATCGTCGCGGCGGCGTCGCGCCGGACCTCGGCGTCCTCGTCGAGGAGGCGGACGAGCGCGGAGAGGTTTGCGAGGGAAGAGCGGTCCACGGGTCGGCTCCGAGCGGGACGGCAAAGCCGCGCGAATGTCAAGCGGCGCGGCGCTTCCCGGCTTGCCGGGCTCGTTCGCTCCCGATTACCCTCGCGGCCACTCGGAGGGAGGTGCGCATGTCGAAGGTCAGCGAACAGGTGCAGAATCAGATCCGCGTCAGCGACAAGGTCGTCGCCTCGGCCCGCGCGCACGGAGCCGCGGTCGCAGAGATCCTCGCGGCGCGGTCGCAGGAGGTCCAAGGGCCCCTCACGAAAGCGACGAAGGCATCGTACTTTGCGATCTTCGAGGCGCTCGCGGACGGCCTTTCGCGGGCCGCGGCGGAGCTCGGCAAAGCGGAGGAGGATCTTGCCGCCGAGCGGGCCGACGACATCCCCGTGCGCGCCTCCCGCGACGCGGCGGCAGCGGCGCTCGCGATGCTGCTCGGCCTCTTGCGCCGGACGATCGAGGACCACATGGGGGCCGCGGCGCTCGCGACGTATGGCCTTTCGACCGAATCACCGCGCGTGCCGGCCAAGCTGCTCCAGTACACGAAGACGGTGGCGCGTCTGCTCGGAGAGCAACCGGCGGTCGTGGTCTCGCCGCTCGGCTCGACGTTCGATACGGCGGTGGCGCTGCAATCGGTGAACAAGCAATCGGGCCAGCTCGAAGCGGCGGTGGGGGACGACCACCGCGAGGCGCGCGAGCTGGAGACGGCGCTCGCAGCGCGGGATCGGGCGGCGGCGGCGTGGTCGGATGCGTATCAGGGGACGGCGTCGACGCTGGAGGGGCTGTACCGATTGGCCGGGTATCGCGATCTCGCGGAGAAGGTGCGGCCGACGCAGCGGAAGCTGCGCGGGGAGGATGAGGGGGCGGAGCTCGAAGGGACGGAGCCGGCGCCGAAGGAGGGGTGAGGTCAGGCGTCCGCGGGGAGCCAGAGGTCGGAGAGCGGGAGCTCGATCGCGTCGAAGGGCTCGATGCGGACGCAATCGTCGTCGCCCCACGTGCCGAGCTCGTGCCAGCGACCGTTTCGAAGGCGATGGGCCGTGAGCACGTGGGCCTCGGGGTCGACGTGCCAGAGCCATGTGACGCCGTGTTTCGCGTAAAACGGTTTCTTGATGCGCTGATCGTAGTTGCGGGTGTTCGGCGCGAGGATCTCGCAGACCCAGTCGGGCGAGATCGTGACGTCGTCCGGCAGACGGGGCAATCGCTCGCGGCGCCATCCGGCGAGATCCGGCACGACGTTCGGGGAATCGGGCAACGTGATGCCCGGGCTGACGAGAATCCACCAACCGCCCGGGCCACGCCAGCCGCTGTCGAAGGGGCTGCTCAGGTGCCCGCCGAGGACCGTCGCGGTCCGCATGTGGGCGGGCCACGGATGCGGCTGGGTATAGACCACGCCGTCCAGGACCTCGCGTCGCTCGTTCGGCGATGGGATTTCCACGTCAGCCACTCACGGGCAACCAGAGATCGGACAGATCGAGCTCGATCGCGTCGAACGGCTCGATCCGCGCGCGGTCGTCGTTCCCCCACGTGCCGATGTACACCCAGCGGCCGTTTTCCAGGCGATACGCCAGGAGCACACGCGCTTCGGGATCGATGAACCACAACCATCGAACGCCGTGTTTCGCGTAAAACGGTTGCTTGACGCGCTGGTCATAGCCACGCGTGCTCGGGGAGAAGATCTCGCAGACCCAGTCGGGCACGATCTTGATGGACTCGTTGCTCGGCAGCTCGGGCATCCGTTCGCGGCGCCAGCCCGCCAGATCCGGGATGACCGCGGGCGAGTCGGGCAGGTCGATCTGCGGCTCCGGGAGGATCCACCAGCCACCGGGGCCGCCGATGCCACGACGGAACGGAGGGCCGAGCTGCTCTTGCATGCTCGCCGTCCCGAGGACGTGTCGAGGCAGCGGCTGGGGCTGCGTGTACAGCACCCCATCCAGGATCTCCCCCTTCACGTTCGGCGGGAGCGCCAGGAGGTCCTCGTACGTCGCACGTTTCCGCGCAGCATCGGCCATGCCATGAGCCTGCCCGAGCCCACGCCGCGCCGCAAGCCGTCAAGGTCGCTGGAAAACGCCTTCGCGCCGGCCGCGAGGGCAGTCCACGGCCAAGCGCCCAGCCGCAACATTCCCAGCCCGCAGGAATCCGTCCGCAGCTTGCCGCTTGGCTGGCAGCACGAACGCGATGGTGATAACTTTTGGCCGTGATCCTTGCCTTGGGAACTCATCGGAAGGTCCTCCTCCCGCTGGCCTTGTGCCTCGTCGCCTGCAGCGGGGAGGATGATTCCGATGCGGCCGGCGCGGCGCAATTCTCCGTATTCACCGGCCGACTGGAGACCGCGGACGCGGTCGTGGGCCTGGCCGTGTCGGATCGGGGCGACGTGGAGGCCTACGTCTGCGGGGGCGCCGCGACCTTCGCGACCCATTCCCGCTGGTTCGTCGGCTCGCTCTCGTCGGGCTCCGCGTCGCTCGAAGCCGAGGGCCTCCGGCTCGACCTGACGGTGCAGGGAGAGGCGACGGACATCACCCTCACCGCGCTCGATGGGGCCGTGCACTCGACCCTGGTCGCGCGGGCCGGGGCCGGGAGTCGCTCGGCCCTGTTCGAATCGCCCACCGACGCCAGTTGCCGCTGGGGCGTGGTGATGCTGGACGACGGCGGGGCAGAGCCGGACATCTTCGGCACCTGGTGTAGCCAGACCGGGTCGATGTACGGAGACCCTCCCGGTGAGGCGACCGAGGTCTTCGCGCAGGTCACCCCGGTGGAGCCAGTCGACTTCGGCAACACGCTCCTGCCGGTGGTCGCGAACACACCCACCGGCGAACAATACTTCGAGGTTCGCCGGATCAGCGATCGTCGTGCCGCCCCGTGAGCACAGCCGTCCGCGGCTTCGACATTCCCCGGCCGGAGCTGCTCACCCCGTTCGTCGGGCGTGAGGCCGACCTCGAGCGTGTCCACGCGCTGTTTCGCTCGAAGCGCCTGGTCACGTTGTGGGGGCCGGCCGGCATCGGCAAGACACGCCTGGCGGTCGAATACGCGTGCCGCGAGGCTGGCGAGTCCTTGTTCGTCGATCTCTCCAGCGCGCGCAGCGTGGGGACGGTGTGCGAGACGGTCGCAAGGGCGCTCGATGTCGTCTTGCCCGACGGGCGCGAATCCGACCAGGCCTCCGTGCGACTCGGGCGCGCCCTGGCCGCGCGAGGGCCGCTCCTCCTGGTGCTCGACAACTTCGAGCGGATCGCTCCGCTCGCCGTCGAGACCGTAGGTCGCTGGCTCGTGGAGGCGCCGGAGGTTCGGCTCCTCGTGTGCTCCCGCGAGCGACTCCGGCTCCGCGGCGAGGGGATCCTGGAGCTCGGCCCGCTCAGCCTCCCCGGGGACGCCGAGCTCGCCGCGTCGGAAGCGGGGAAGCTCTTCCTGCTCAAGGCGCGGGCCGAGGACGACTCCTTCGAGCTGACCGACGAGAACGCCCCCCGCATCGCGGAGCTGGTCCAGAAGCTCGAAGGCATCCCGCTGGCCATCGAGCTGGCCGCCGTGCGGCTGCCCCTGCTCGGCGTGGAGGGGCTTATCTCCCGGCTGGGCAAGCGGCTCGACGTCCTCGCCGGCGGCTTTCGAGACGCCGAGCCGCGCCAGGCCACGCTGCGCGCGGCGCTGGAGTGGTCCTGGGACCTCCTGACGCAGGAGGACCAGCGCGCGCTCGTCGAGTGCGCGCTTTTTCCAGGGGCCTTCTCGCTGTCCTCGGCGGAGGCGGTGCTGAGCGCCAAAGACGTGCTCGGCCGGATCGATTCTCTGCGGGAGAAATCGCTGCTCCGGGTGCTCGGCTCGGGGAAGCTCGGCCTCTTCGAGTGCGTGCGCGAGCTTGCGGACGAGCACGCCGCGGAGGTCGACCCTGGGCTCCGCGCGGAGGCGCGCCACACGGAGCACTTCCTCGGCCTGGCCAGCGAAAGGCACGAGCAGAGCCCGGACGACCCCCTGGAGGCCGAGCTGCGAGACAACGTGGTGGCGGCGCTGAAACGCGAGCTCGACCGGCTGGAGCAGGTGCCGAGCCGAGAGCGCCGGCCGACCGCGGGCCTCGCGCCCGAACGCGCCGGCCGGGCGCTGCTCGCGATCGAACCGGCGCTGGCCCGCCGGGGGCCGGCGGACCTCTTGCTCGAGCTGCTGGAACGGACGCTGCACATCGCGCCCGACATCCCCCCGGGGCTCTCCGCACCGCTGCTCGCGGCCCGGGGCCGCGCCGCGCAGGTGCGAGGTCGCACGGACGAGGCGCGCGCCCGGTTCGATCAAGGAATCAAGCTGGCGAAGGCCTCCGGCCTGTCCGCCATCCAGGCTGCGATCGTCACGGACCTGGGCGTGCTCCACCACGAGCAGCGCGAGCTCTCCCAGGCGCGCGCCTGTTATGACCTCGCCATGTCGCTCTTGGCCGGCCAGAGGGACCGGCGTGCGGAGGGCCGGCTGCTGGCCAACCTCGGGGCGCTGCTGCATGACCTCCGCCAGTACGAGGCCGCCAGGGAGCGCTATCAGGACGCGCTCCGCGTGCTCGGCGACGCGGGCGTGGTGCGGCTCCAGGGCATCGTGCAGGTCAACGTGGGTGTGCTGGAGCAGGAGCAGGGCGACCTGAGCACCGCGCTCGCGCATTACGAGGTCGGCCTGCGCCTCCTGGAGCGGGCCGGGGATCGGCGCCTGGAGGCGATCGCCCTCGGCAACCTGGGTACGCTCCAGCACGAGCGCAGCCAACTGGCGTCCGCACGGAGTTATCATGAGCGCGCCCTTCTGGCGCTCCGCACCACCGGGGATGTCCGCTCCGAAGCGCTGGCCCGTGGCAGGCTGGCGATGGTGCTCGCAGCGCTCGGGGACAGCGCCGCGTCCCGCGGGCTCCTCGCGGAGGCGGAGCTCGCGGTCACGAGCCGTGGAGACGCGCTCGCAGCCGCGTTCGTGGATCTGGCCTGGGGTGCGGCGGAGCTGTCCGCCGCCGAGGCGCTGGAGGCGCGAGATCCGCAGGGCGGAAGGGCGCTCCTCCAGCACGTGCGGCAGCGAATGGAGCGCGCGCACCGCGCCTCGGCGACGGGAGGTCCGTCGCCGGCCGAGCTCTCGGACGACGTGCGTATCGGCCTCCGGATCCTGAGCGCCGCGCTGGGTCGCCTGTCGGCCGAGGCCGCCGAGGCCGCCGAGGAGCTGTCCGCCGACGCGCTGGTGATCGCGCCGAGCGCGGGCCGCTATCGGCCCCCCGGCGGAGAGTGGGAAGATCTGCACCAGCATCCCGTCCTGCGCCGCCTCCTGTTCGCGCTGGTCGAGCAGCGCGGCGCGCGGCCCGGCGTGGGGCTCTCCCTGGAGGAGATCCAGCGGGCGGTCTGGCCGGGCGAGCGCATTCAAGTCGACGCCGCGGCCAACCGCATCTATGTGGCGGTCTCCAAGCTGCGGCGTCGCGGGTTGCGAGACTTCTTGCGGAGCCAGGACGACGGCTACGCCCTGGATCCCCACCTCGAAGTGCAGCGCTTCGACGGCGCGACGCCGGGCAGCGACCCGTGAGGCGTCGGCGGATCGAGAGCGACGCTGCGGACGCCACGAGATCATCGGCGTCCGCGGCCTGGAGCCAGGCGATGTCCTTGGGGCGGCTCTTCAAGCCGAGCTTCTGAATGCCGTGGGCGCTCGCGCCGCTCGATAGCCCATGGCCGCCCCTCACCCCCCAAGCCCGTCTCCGCGCGGCGGACGTCGTGCGCTGGGCTGGTTGACCTTCCCCTCCGACGACAAGTACGCTCGCTCGCCATCCATCGAGGGGGCCGGCGATGCTTCGTCGTGTGTTCGTCGGGTGTGTGGTTGCGGTGATGGTGCTCTTGTGCCGGATGCCGGGGGCCTTCGCGCAGACGCCTGTGGAGGTTTGCTGGAAGCCGTCGGGCTTGCCGCCGGGTGTGAATACGTTCGCGGTGATCGAGGAGAAGACGGGCGGAGCGCTGGTCATTCTGCATGCGCATGAATTCTGGAAACAGGCCGAGCGCCGGGTCGTGCTCCGGTACAATCCGAACCTCGGGCCGGAGAGCCTCGCGCGAATCCCATCAAAAGCCCGTCCGCCGGGATGCACGCCCCCGCCTCCGAAGAAGCCGGAGGCGCCCGCCGCGAAGGCACCGGCGCCCGCTGCGCCACCCGCGCCGCCGCCGAAGGAGACGCCCAAAGAGGAGAAGAAAGCGGACGCGGCGGAGAGCGTCGAAGAGCGTGTCGAGGAGCGTCGGGCTCCGGAGCGAAAGGAGGAGCCGCCGAAGGTATCGCGAGAGAGCATCTTGCCGCGGGAGGGCGTTTTACGGCAGGAGAGCGTCTTGCCGAAGCGGGACGAGGTGCATCCGCCGAAGTGCGTGGACGCGGAGTGCTCGCACGTGGATCGCGGAGGCGCATTGCCGGAGCTTCAGCATAGGCACGGGCGACCGCTGGTGAGCGTGGTCCCGTGCGAGCAGACGAAGGAGGGTTGCAAGGGAAAGGGGGACGGGACCGGCAAAGGCAAAGCCCTGACCCCGCTCGAACGAATCGTCCGCGAGCTGGCGATAGCGTCGGCGATGCTGAATGGCGAGTTCAACCACGACCTCGCGCGGAAGGACGGCAAGCGGTTCGGTATCATCGGGGGCGATGACGAGGACGGGGTCGACAACGCCGTCGTGCAGGCCGCGGCGGCGATCACGCAGATCGCCTCCGGTGTGCTCATCGGCCAGGCGGAGAAGTTCGCGAAGAAGCTGGAGGAGGCTTGCGCGAAGAAGGCGTCGATCCTTCTGCAGGGGGCCGAGGAGGTCTCGAAGGAGACGGCCGAACTCCTGGCGAAGCAATACGGGAGGGCGATCGCGGAGGCCCTGGAGCAGAACGGCGCGATAGGTCCCTACAAGACGATGCGCGAGTTCACGCGGGGCCTGGAGGGGGACTTCCAGGCGCATCACATCCTGGAGAAGGCGATGGGGCGGGACTTGCGAATCACGAAAGAGCTTGACAACATCCCGTCCGTGATCTTGACGAAGGAGCATCACAAGAAGATCACGGATGCGCTCGACGAGGCCAGGAAGCAAATGGTCAGGCAGAATGGGAATCTGACACCGCAGGGTCTTTGGAAAGTGTATAAAAGGGTATACAAGGCGCACCCGCACTGGCTGGATGCGATCAGGCCATACTTCAGCCCCTGAAACTTTGCCATTGCGGGAGATGCACCAGAGTGAGAACCGAGGTTACGGTATGGTTCGACGGAATGGATCTATTGGGCGATCCACGTACCATTCTTCAAGCCATCGGCTGCGGGCCGGACGTCGCGAACATCGCCGAGGCTCCGGTCCTGGATGTATTGCACATTTATGTAACGCTCGACGAAACGGATGAGCGGCTCCCCAAACTCCTGGCGCTCCTTGAGGAGCACGGCGCCGACGGGTGGGATATCCGCAGGGACCGCTTCACCGATGAGGAGCTCGAAGCGGCGCCGCTGCTCATCATGTCGTACGACATCAATGCCCGAGTCTTCGGCGGGCCGCGAATGGGCACGACGTACGACATGTCCGACGCGTGCAAGCGTTGCGGCGCCGGGGCGCGGCAGACGTCCGCGATGATCATCGACGTCGAAGACCTCCACAAACTCGAAGGCCGGCGCGCGGCCACGACCCCCTATGACGACGTACTCGTCGACGAAAACCTGGCTGCCGTGCTCGCGGAGAGCGGCGCGACGGGGCTCTCGTTCCGCGGCGTGTTCACGGCGTTCGAGAAGCGGGGGCACATGCAGCTTCCGTGGCGTCAGCTCTGCGCCACGCACACGATGCCGCCGATGTCTCCACGTTCAACCGGGATCGTACCCGACGACCTCTGCTGTTGCGGAAGGAGCGGCTTCGACACGCCCACGGAGATCCCCACCCGCCTCGTCTACCGCGCCGCAGATTTCACAGAGATCCGCGATATCAACGTGACCTGGGAATGGTTCGGCGATACTCACTACGAAGGCGACGTGGGCGATGCCCTGTTCGCATATCCCAGGTTCCTCGTCACACCCAAGGTCCGCCGCATCTTCCTCGACGCAGGCGTCACCGGCTTCCACTGGCTCCCGATCCACATCGTCGACGAATAGGCCGGAGCCCTGCGGGCCCGTCCCGCCCGCACCCTTACGACCCACCTCCCTCCATCGATCTGCGAGAGCCCGCCGGACAAGGAATCGGCGCCCCAGGACCCGCGCTCGAAGGACATGGTTTTGCCGAAGGAAGGGGTCCTCCACAAGGAGGGCGTATTGCCCCCGCGTGATGAGGTGCATCCGCCGAAGTGCGTCGATGAATCCTGTACGCTGGTGGATCGGGGTGGGGCGCTGCCGGAGCACGCATTTCGGTCGGGGTCGCCGGTGGTGAGCGCTGGGCGCTGTCAGGACACGAAACAGGGGTGCACCGGGAAGGGTGACGGGACGGGCAAAGGCAAGGCCCTGAAGGGAAACCTCTCCCGCGATAAGAGCGCGCGCGATGCGCAGCGCGGAATGCACACAATTTCGTAAGATAAAATGATCAGATACCGTCGTCGGAGCTTTCAAGCGCGGTCGACGTGGCAGAGCCGTCATCGCCGCTTGGCAAGCTCGCGGCGCACCTTCGCCACCTCGCGCGCGGGCATCCTGCGGACCAGCTCGGCGACGCGTGCCCACGCATCGTCCTCCGGAAAGGTCAACAGGTAGAGCGGCGAAAGGCAGAGCGCGTGCGCGATGCGGAAAATCGTCGGCACCACGCCCCCTTCCACGTCCGCCGCCTCCCGAACGGCGGCGTCCTCCTCGCCACGCACCCCTACCGCCTCCTGGGAATCCGGACCTGACGCAGGCAGCCGGTCCGTCGACCCCCAAGCCCGGTCCATCGACCCCCAAGCCCGGTCCGTCGACCCCCAAGCCCGGTCCGTCGACCCCCAAGCCCGGTCGGTACGGTCAGGCGAATCACGGGCGGCAAGAAAACCGCGGGGGATCGACGGCGAACCCGGCGGGCACGTTTCCATCCCGCGGGAAGAGAAGTTCCAGGCGACGTCCTCGTCGAAAGACGCACGCGCCGATGATGGCGCTGCTCGCGCAAGCGAACGAGGAGGCGCGTCTCCTCGTCGCGCTCCGCGCTGGCCGTGAAAAGAACCAAGTCCCCATCCCGGAGGATCCCCATGAAACACATCGAATACGAGGTCTTGTACCGCCTTCTCACCCGCGCCGCCGAGATCGCCGCCGAACCGGCGATGCACCCCAGCGTGGTGACCGTGTACGAGAACGTCCTCCAATCGCCCGCGCAGGCATTTCGCAAGGCCCACGTCGACCTGCTCGCGGCCGAGTCCGTGCGCGCCAGGAAGCGGGACGAGTCCGGCATGGCGCTCGATGCCCTCGACGGTCATTACAAGGTCGCCAGGTCCGTGCTCCTCGCCTTCGCGCCGCACACCGTGTTACCGGATACGCTGAAGGCCCAGAATACGGACACCGACAAGGTCAACGCCGCCACGCGCCTCTTCGACACGCTCGGCCAATATGCAGGGAATGTGTGGGCAGACGAGCTCCTCGCGGGGCCCTTCGGGGCGCTCACGCAGGAGATGGTGAAGGAGCACGACGAGGCGGTCGCGGCCGAAATGGCGCTCGCCAAGGCCCGCGCGAACCGGCAAGAGGCGTGCAGCCTCGCGTACGAGAAGTTGCTCGCCTACAAACGCGTCGTGCGGGACGCGCTCGGAGCGACCTCGAAGCAATACAGGCGCATTCATCTGCTCCGCGGGAGCGCGAAAGAGGATGCCGCAGTCGACTCGACGCCGTAATGCCCGGCGGAGGGGCTTCGCCCCAGGCCCCAGCAGGGGGCTGTCCGCCCCCGGGCGGGGTCCGGGGCAGCGCCCCGGGTCCCGTCAGCGCGGGCGCGCGGCGGGATGCATCCGCATCGAGCGGCCTTGCGATGGGCTGAATCCGACCGCCGTCGCCTGCGCTGGATGGGAATGCATGAGGTTGTCCGGTCCGGTGTCCTCGAGCTGGTCCGTGAGGCCGTCCTCTTCGACCGCGTGATAGAGGCCGAGATAGTGGCCGAGCTCGTGCGCGAGGAAATGAGCCTGCGCACGGGCGGGGAGGTCGAGGGGGCCCGGCCCGCCCGCAAAACAATCGAGGCCGGGCATGAAGACGGCGTCGGCGGGGCCGGCGCCGCCCGGAATCCTCGGCGTGTATCCGTGTACGGCGCTGGGCGGGCCGAAGATCGGGTCGTCGTAGAGAAGGCACCCGCCGAAGACGACATCCACGGTCGTCTCCGCCCTCGGCGGGGCGTCTGCGATCAACGCCGAGAGGGCCGCGGGGTCCCCGGCGTGAAAGCGGACGTCCGCGGGCAGCACGTCGAGCGCGTGGACCTCGACGAGCCGCGGGAGGAGGCCGCCCGAGGCGAGCTCCTGCCCGAGGTGTGCGATCAGCGCCTCCTGGCGGTCCTCGTCGCCGAACAGGATCGAGCTCTTCGTGACGAGGAAGCGCAGGTCGATCGTCGCCTGATCCGGTATCGCCTCGATGCGCTGCGCCGCGACCCGCAGCGTCGGGCGGTCGTCCGGCGCCGCGAGCGGGGTCAGGGTCACGCAGTCGACCCGCGCGAAGCGGAGCGAGAGGCCGGTCTCCGGCTCGAAACGTCCCGCCTCGGCCGGAAGGAGGAAGACGCCGGCGGTGGCGGCGACCGACGTCCGCAGCTCGCAATCGCGGCAGAATGCGCCCGCGCGGAGCCCGTCGACCCCCACGCGGCCTTCGCCGTCGACGGCCGAGCTGAGCTGGAAGCACACGCCGGGGTCCGTGGTGGCGCGAAGCGCGATCCCCGCGCAGGGCGCCTGCGCGGGGATCACCAGGTCGCCGGTCTCGCCATCGCCCTGGAACGGCGTCGTGAAGGCCTCGACCCAGGCCGACACGACGGCGTCGGGAGCTTCCGGCGCGTGCGAGGAGCAACCGGCGAGCAGCGCCGCCAGCGCGACACCGGCGAACGCTGCCCGCGGGCTCATCGCAGCGCCGCCGCGGGCACGAAGGTGCCGATGAGCTGCATCAGCCGAGCGCTCGTCTCCCGGTGGAACTGCGCCACCAGGTGGCCGCGCGCTTCGGGCCGCGTACGAGACGCGGCGCCGAGCCACGTGATGATCGCGGCCCGCTCCGGGATCGACGTGCTCGCCGCGAGCTTGTCCGCCATCAGCGCGACCGCGTCGGCCGTGGGCGACCCGCGCAAGGCCCCCACGATCGCGGTGCGGACGGCGGGATCCGTCTCCTCGCGGAGACGATCCAAGAGGCGCGGCCCGGCCTCGACGGGATCCAGGCGCCCCAGCGCTTCGGCCGCGTGCTGCCGCGTCGTTGCGCTCTCCGCGCCGAGCTGCGCGTCGAGCTCGTCGGCGAAGGCCGGATCGCCGCTGTTGCCCATGGCGTCGAGGACGAGCCGGGCCTTGCCCTCGTCCGCGGCGGCCGAGAGCTCCTGGTCGAGCGAGGCGTGGACGTACGACTTGAGCTCGTCGTCGTCGCCGCTCCGCCGGGCCATGCCGCCGAGGCCGAGCAAGCTGACGTTCGCGACCATGTCGTCGCGGTCGTCCTGCGCCTGCGCGAGGAGCAGCTCGGCCGTATCCCGCGTGGGCGCGCCAAGGCCGGACAGGGCGGACGCGGCCCGGGCGCGGTCGACGGCGCGCAGGCGCCTGTCCACGAGCACGTCCGAGAGGGCACCCCGCGCAGCCTCGGTGCCCGAGAGTTCGAGCCCGAGGAACAGCGCGGGCCGGGCCGCGTCGTGGATGTCGCCCGCCCGCAGCGCGGCGACCAGGCGTTGCGCTCCCTCGGGGTGCGCCGCGAGCCATGCCGCGAGCTCACGCGCGGCCGCGTAGCTCGGGTCCCCGGGCCCGCGGAAGTGCGCGAGGAACGCCTGGAGCGCCTCCTCGTAGGACAGCTTCGCCCTCCGGTCATCGACGTGCGGGCCGCGTGCGACATCGAGGGCGAAGGCGTCGCGGAAGTCGGCGTCGCCCGGCGCGAGGGCGCGCACCGCGACGAAGCGCGCGTCGTCGCGCCTCATACGGAAGCGCTGGAGCAGGTCCGCCTGCACCTGGCCCTGCACGAGGATCTGGACGCGTTCGAGGCCGGACGTCGACGCGAGCCACTGCGGATCGTCGAGGTCGAAGCTCGCGGTGGCCTCCGAGGCGACCACCACGACCGACAAGCCCAGGGCGTCGGCGTGCGCTTTGCCGTCGTACGTGGCCTTGCGCCGCTTCATGCGCAGCGCCGCGCCCGGCGCCTCGGACACGTCCTCGTAGTTCGCCTCGAAGGAGCCCATTCCATCCGACTGGGACGCGCTCCAGCGCCGCGTCCCGAGCGCCACGGGCAGCTCGAACTCGTGGGTCCGGAGGAGCGACTGCACGAACTGCCGGCGGCGCGCGTCCCAGTCCCGCGCGAAGCCGAAGCCGACGAAACGACACGAGGCGTCCATCTCGACGAAGAAGGGGTCCGTGAGGGATCCCTTCACGTGCTCCTCCGGCAGCGTCAGCTCCTGGGAGTGCGAGACGTCGCTGAGCGCGGCGCGGAGCCGATACCGCGTCGCCGAGAGCTGCTCGACCGCCTCCACGCTCAGCGTCGCGCGGAGGTGGTCCTCTTCGTCGCCGCGCACGTCGCGGACCGTGGACGCGAGCGTGAACGCCGCCGTCTCGCCGGGCGAAAACCGACACTGCGGGGCGACGGAAGCCACGCGCGTGGCCTCCGTCTCCTTGGCAGGCGCGCCCGAAGCCGCCTGTCGCCGCAGGCCGAACGTGATCCCGAGGATCGAGACGGCGGCGAGCGTCACCGCGACGGCCGCCGTCTTTTTGCGTTCGATCTTCGCCATGGCGCTCACTGGAGCTCCTCGGGCGTGCCCATCGACGCGCTCAGGAGCCGCGTCTCGAAGGTGGGGGAGGAGAAGCTGAAGAGGTGCACCTTCAGGCTCTTGGCGAAGCGACGGAAGCCGACCTTCCCGACGATGGAGACGTCGCCTTCGAGCGGCGTGAACGACATGTCCCAGGTCACGTCGCCGCGGACGAGCA
Organism: Polyangium sorediatum; assembly: GCF_029946465.1. Taxonomy (NCBI): domain Bacteria; kingdom Pseudomonadati; phylum Myxococcota; order Polyangiales; family Polyangiaceae; genus Polyangium; species Polyangium sorediatum. Next base: position 147,580 of record NZ_JARZHI010000001.1, on the reverse strand, counting down.
GCTTCTCATTGCCGGTGAGCCCGAAGCCGAGCGTCGTGTCGAGCGGGAAGCTCGTCGTGATGAAGCGCAGATCGGCGACCACCGCCGCTTTCACGATCTTCAGGTCGACGCCGCCCTCCACGGTGCCCGTCAGCCCGAAGTTCGGCGAGGTGATGCGCGTCATCCGGCCGCAGGCGGTGATGGGCTCGGCCGACTTCAAGAGGTCCTGGCAAGCGGCAGAGTCCGAGAGCGCTTCGAGCGTGTCTTCGAGCGCGATGCCGATGGAGCCGCCGACGCCGATCTTGAACCCGACGGTCACGGGCCCGAAGCCGAAGCCGAGGCTGCCGATCGTGAAGGACTTCGCGGCGCTGAAGTCCTCGGTCTGGACGATGCTCGCCGCTTGCTCCGACACGCCGAAGATGCGCTGTCCGAAGGCGTCGACGCCCACCTCGTACGAGGTCTTCGTGGGGTCGACGGCGAGGTTCGCGTCGGCGAAGGCGCGCGCCATCGTCAGGTCGAAGCTCTTGCCGATTTTGCCCTTCAGCGCGACCTCCCCCTCGGTCCGGCTGAACGCGCCGCTCAGGTCGAGGCGGTTCTGGGTCGACATCCTGCTCTCGATCGCGATGCGATCATTGCCGAGCTTGCGCTCGAACTCCTTGTCGAAGCTCCGAGAGGAGGCCGCCGACGAGGACGACGCCTCGCGCACGAGCACGACCTCGAGCTCGCGGCAATCGTCGAGGTCGCCGTCGCCTTCGTTGCCCCCTTGGGCGAATTCCCCGGTGAAGCAGCCGCGGATGACGAAATTGCTCTGGTTCGCCCACGCGCCTCCGGGCGACACCGCTTCGAGGGCGGCCCCTTCGAGGTAGAGCTCGTGCACGGCGTCGTTGGCCGTGCCCGGCACGATCCGATCGACGACGACCTCGGGGACCCTGTTCTTCGGATTCGCGGGATCCCGGATGGTGAGGGGCAGTTTCGTCATGCCGTCGGCCGCCGACTGGATGGTGTAGGACACGGTCGCCTTGCCGGGCGGCGCGCTGAGGGCGGCCAGCGCCGCATCGTCGAGCCCGAATTTCAGGTCCTCCTCGATGGAGGGAACGGCCTCGAGGAGCGATGGCGGGATCTGCGAAGGATCGACGGCGGAGATGTACGGGTCCCGGCCGTTGATGACGAAGCGCGACTGGACGATGATCGCGGGGTCGACGTCGGGGGGGCCGTCCGGGCCGATGTCCTCGGTGGGTTGCCTCGACAGGACGGCCACCGAGGAGCTCGAGCTGAGCGCATAGCGGACGTCGGTGAGCGTTCCTTCGGCGCCGGTGGGGGTCGGCTGGAGGCGGATCGGGTGGACGCAGCCGGGCTTGGGGTCCGCCGCATTCAGCGAAGCGCGGCAATGCTGGTTGAGCGCGTCGCCTCGGCGCGCCTCGGAGAACACGACGCTCGGGGCGTCGAGGTCCGACCCGATCTCGGCCGCGAGCTCCGGGCCGCCATCGAAATCGACCTGGAGGTTCACCTCGGCGTTTTTCGCGGCGAGCGCGGCACACTGCGTGGTGGGCCAGATGTAGGCCTCGACGATTTGCTCGGTCCCGTCGCCGATGACCTCGACGTTGATGGCGCTGGAGCTGCACGCGAGGGGATTTTGCGGGTCGCTGGGGTTGGCCTCGACGAACGAGAAGGTGACGGCGACGTTCCGGGGGCCCGAATTCGCGGGGTCGTCGCTGTTCGCGGTGATGCCGAAGGTGATGGGGACCCGGTTATTGACGTACACCGGCTTCGACAGGTCGTAGGCGACGTCGAGGTGCGTCAGCCGCACCCGCTGGACGGCGGCGGCAGCGACGCACTGGCCATTGCGATCGGCGCTCCCTTCCTCACAAACGGCGGCGGCGTCCTGGCAGCCGGCGGCAAGGAAGGAAAAGGCAAGGAGATAAGAAGGACGAAAGTGCATGGGACCTCGGATGGGCCAGGGTTCGGGTGGGAGGCGAGCGACGCGCCCGCCGTCGACACACCCGAAAGCTAGGGTGGCGCGCGCGTGTCGTCGCCTTACTCGGCCTTAATCGGCGCGACGGACCTTATCCGCGCTCGTCGAGGCGCCGGAAGTCACCCCCCGCATGGTCCAGAAGACGGGCTGATCTCCCCGGCTTGACCGAAGTACGTGGCCGTGGTGCCTTCCAGGACATGAGACGTCCGCGCTGGCCCCCCGTCCTCTCCCTGGGCCTCCTCGGTTGCCTGACGTTCTCGCTCGTGCCCCTTGGCTGCTCGTCGGCGAGGATCTACCGCCCTCCGGCGCCCGACGACCGGCCGCGCGTCCCTGAAGCCACCGCAGAGCGCCTCAGGGCATGCGTGGATGAGCTCAGCGGCACCATTGAGCCCGGATATTACACGCTCGACGCCTCGGTGAAGGTCGACCAGGAAGGTCGTGTCGTGGAGGTGGAGACGACGGGCCAGCCCAATCCGGACGTCGGGGGTTGCATGCGCATCGCCCTGCGAGGCATGACGCTCCCCGAGGATGTCCTCGCGAGGGGCCTGTTGCGGAGGCCCGCGGCGGCGAACGGGCAGGTGATGCCGGAGCGGGGGCCGATCGGGGAGGTCGTGACCGTCGTCGTGGTCGTCACGGTCGTCTTCACCGAGGTGATCATCGAGGCCTTTGCGATCGCCGTCGGCGTGACGGTCACGGCGACGGTCGCGGCGGGGACGGCGGAGGCGTTTGCGAAGAGGAAGAAAAAGCGGGTCACCTGTCAAGAGAACTTGATTGCGTGCCTGCACACCGGCTGGGGCGGCAAACGTGGGAGCAACCAGGGAGCATCACTGTGCGAAGCCTGTTTCAAGCAGTGCCGGGATCATGTGTGGCCCCCCAGCGTCGACATGAGCTGGGGATTTGAATCCTGCGAATTTCCGGGGTACCGCGAGTACAAAGAATGAAACCCGATAGACAAATGGAGGGGGACGAGCTTGCGTTCGCTCAAGCGAGCGGGCGCCTCTTGGTCAAGTCGCTCGAACGAACCCGGCGCTTCGCTGAGGCCGTCCTTGACTTCCGAAAGCTCGAGGCCGAGTTCGTGGAGCGCGCCGGCGACGATGGACTTGATGTGCTCGAGACGAGGCGGCGCATCGCTGAGACCATCGTGTCTCTCGCCTATTACAAGCACCCCCCCTTCGAGGTCTGCCGCGAGGCGTGGAACGATCTGGTTCGTCTCGGCTTTTCGGGCATCGAAGCAGAGTGCTGGAAGACACGGGCTTATGGAGACTGCTGCGCGTACGACGAGCGGCCAGACGAGGGGCTCGCGGTGCTCGATCCGCTGATCGCGAAGCTCGAGAGGCTGCTCGAGGGAACGAAGGGGAGCGGGACGGAGTACCCGGCGCGCTTTTACGAACACGAGCTCGAGGACCTGGGGAACCTCCGGGACGCGCTCCTTGCCCAAAAACGCGGCGAGGTCGTCCCATGGCTAGAAACCCGCCGCGAGGACGAGGCAGCCGCCCCGATCACCCCGGAAGAAGAGCAGGCCGACGCGCTCTATGACGCGTTCTCGAAAGCGAGCCATGCCGTCTTCAAGACCTACGGAAAATCATTCGATCGGAGCTTCGCCGACGTCGAGGCCGACTACCGACGGGTCGAGGCGGAGTTCGAGGCACGTGCAGGCGAAGGCGAGGTGTTCGAGGCGTGCGTGCTCGATATGAGGGCAAGGACCGCCGAGTCGATCTTGATGGCAGCCTGCTCGCTCCGCGCGCCCTTCCAGGCCTGCCGAGACGCCTGGGACGCGTTCGTCCGCGTCGGCCAAGACAAGAGCTGGATGTATCCAGAGATGTACGTGAAGGCCTGCCTGAGGAGCAACGAGCCCGAGGCGGGGCTCGCCGTGGTCGACCCGTGGATCGCCGAGATCGAGCGAAAGCTCCAAGCATGCAAGGAACCCCTGCGGCCCCCGGGGGAAACGAGCGTGGAGCTCGAGCGCCAGCGCAAGGAGCTTCACGAGATACGGGACAAGCTCACGGCCATGCGACGGGGCGGCGAACCGTCGACCTGAGGACGCCGGAGGCCCTGACCTCCCGGGGCGGTTCTGGTAGAGTCGCGCGCATGCCGGACGTGCTCGCCATCGTCAGCAAGGCCGTGTTCGAGAAGGAAGCGGCCGGACGCAAGCCAGGCAAGGTGTGGCCCGTCGATACCTACCACAGCCAGAGCAAGGGCCTCGCCCCGCTCGCCGGCGGCGGGCGGCTGTTCATGGTGACCGTGCGGCCGCCGGCCGACACGCTCTGGCTCGTCGCCGTGCTGGAAAACCCGCAGAACACCGGCAAGGGCTGGCGCAGCGGGCGCAACCGCGTGCCGATCAGCGATCTGACGTCGCTCGTGCCCCGCATCCGGTTCGCGAACGGAAAAGGCATCACCGCGTCCCCCGGCACGCTCGGCATGTCGCTCCAGACGCCGCGCGTGCTCGACGCGCCCTCGGCCGCGCTCTTGCTCGGCGCCGCCTGGAGCGCGGGCGTGGCCCCGGCCGTGAACGTGACGAAACACGATCCCGCCGGGCCCTTGCCGTGCCTGTGCAAGGTGTGTTTCCCGCAGAGCGCCGAGCGCGCGGAGACGGGCGGAATGGCGTTCCTGCGTTCGAGCACGGAGGCCGTCGGGCGCGTGCTCCATTTCTGGATGCCCGAGGAGCTCAAGAAAGACGCGGACGCCGTGGGCCGCTCGGTCCGCTCGGTGCTCTCGTCCCGCCTCACCGCGACGCGATGATCCGGCTCGACATCCAAGGCGCCCATACCCAGCTCTGCTCGACGCTCTGCGCGAAATGCCCGCAGGGTCCGGCAGGCTGCTGCAAGGCGCCGCCCCATATGGATTGGTCGGACGTGGGGCGCGTCGTCGCCCACGACGGTCGGGATTTTTTGCTCACGCGTATCGCCAAAAAGGACCTCCTCCCCCGGGAGGGCGGGCTCGAACTCCGGCGGGTGAAGCGGCGCGAGGCCCCCACGGAGCCGATGGAGCGCAAATGCGTGTTCCACGGGGCGGGCGGATGCACGATCGCCCCGACGATGCGGCCCGCGACCTGCAATTACTTTCTCTGCGAGGACACGTTCATCGAGGGGGGCGAGCGGAAAGGCGAGCGGAGCGCGGTGCTGGCCAGGCAGGCGCACGGCGCGCTGCGGGCGGTGTACGAGCGGTGGGACGCCGCGCTTTCGGCGCGCATCGCAGAGACGTTTCCGGAGGGGCCCGCGTGGGACGCGGCGTTCCTCGATTGGCTCGGGGAGGCGTTCGTGAGGCTGGAGGCGGCGTCAGGGACGGAGCTCTCCGCGTTGCCCGTCTCTGACGAGAATCGACAGGCTGTCGAGGAACGATAGGCCGAGGTCCGGTGCGGGGGCTCCGCTCCCGACGTCTTTTCGAGCAACGACGAGCGCCTGCTCGCCCCCTGCGTCCGCGCGCCGACGCTCGTGCGATGTGCTATCCTCATTTCTCGACCGATTCGCGTTTTCGTCGAGCCACTGCGGTGACGTACGAGGGGGCGCGAGGTTCAGAATGGACGGGCAACACCGAACCAGCGTTGTCCACACCGGACCACGAAAGGAGCGCCCCTGACGACGCCCCCCGGCCAGCAACCGCAGGGACTCGAGCGCGCGCTCGGGCTCACCGCCATTACGATCTTCGGCATCGGCGATATCCTCGGCACGGGCGTGTACGGGCTCATGGGCCGCATCGCCGGGATGACCGGCACCGCGGCGTGGGTGTCGTGCGTCATCGCCGGGCTCACCGCGAGCCTTACCGGTCTCACCTATGCCGAGCTCGCATCGCGTTATCCCAAGGCCGGCGGCGCCGCCCACTTCTGCCACATGGTGTACGACAATGCGTTCGTGACTTTTTTCGTGACGTTCTTCGTGGGGATGTCGGGGGTCTTTTCAACCGCGACGGGCGCCCGTATCATTGGTAATTATGCGTTGGCCTTGTTCCCCGACGCCCCGCCCATCGCACGGGACCATCTGGTTCCGTTTGTATTCGTGTTCCTGCTCGGCGCCATCGCCATGCGCGGGATTGTGCTGTCATCCGCCGCCAATGCCGTCTGCACCGTCATTGAAGTCTCCGGGCTTCTCCTCATCATCGCGCTCGGTGCACGTTTCATCGGGTCCGTGAACTACCTCGACTTCGCATCGGCCGCAGAGCCGTACCAGGGCACGCCCGCCGCGCTGCTCGCCGTGTCGGGGGCGTCCTTGGCGTTCTACGCCTTCATCGGATTCGAGGATCTCGCCAACCTCAGCGAGGAGGTCGTCCATCCAGAACGCAATGTCCCCCTCGGCATCTGCTTGTCCGTCGTCGGCACGATCCTCGTCTACTGCCTCGTCGCGCTGGTGGCCGTGTCGGTGATGGCCCCGGCAGCCCTCAGCGAATCCCAGTCGCCTCTGATCGACGTCGTGCGCAAAGCCGCCCCCGGATTTCCGCTGTGGATTTACACCGTGATTCCGGTGTTCGCCGCGTTCAACACCGCGTTGCTCAACCTGCTCATGACGTCGCGTCTTCTCTATGGCATGTCACGTCGAGGCCTGGGTGTTCTACCGCCGCTCCTCTCGTACGTGCATCCCGTATGGCGCACACCTGTCGTCGGCGTAGGGGTCGCGGCCACGGTCATCTGCGTCTTGCTGCTGTGTTTCCGCGATATCAAGACCCTGGCTTCCGGCACCTCTACGTTTCTGCTCGCGGTGTTCATTCTTCTGCACATTGCGTTGATCCGCATCAAACGCAATCCCGCCGCCCCGCGCGCCGCCTTTCCCGTTCCGCTGGCCATTCCCGTTCTCGGCGTAGCGTCCTGCGCCGGCCTGCTCATGAGACAAGACACGACCGCGTTGCGCGCCGCGGCCGTGCTCGGGCTCGCGGCGCTCGTCGTCTACGCCGTACAGCGCATCATCAACGGCAAAAGCGGGCGAACGCGAGACGGGGACGCGAGGCGTCCCCCTCGGGACTAGCGGTCGCGGCAGAGAATGAAGTAGTGGTCGAGGGCCTTTTCGCCCTTGTAGGCGGCGCCGATCGAGACGTGCGTCGAGACCTTGCGCATGTAGTCGCGCGTGCCGTTGTAGACGAGGGTCTGGAGGCCCTTGGAGTTCGGGATGACCTTGGGCCAGCCCGCCGCGACGGGGCCGTCGGGGACCTGGAAGTAATCGATCACGATCTGGCCACGTGCCTCCCACTCCGGGCGGCCTTTCGTCGGGATGGCGACGAAGAAACCCGGGCCCACGGTGCCGAGGAACGGCGACTGGTTGTACCCGAAGAGGCGCTCGGAGCCGTCCTCGGGTCGGCAAAACCGCTTCTGGAAGAGCTTGAGGCTCGACGGCAAGGGGAGCGTGTTGCGGCCGTCGTGGTGGACCGGCGCGAGCTTCGCGATGTCCGCCGGGACAAAGTGCTCGAGCGTGATGGGGGGCGCCTTCTCGGCCCTCTGGTAGAGCTTGCGTTGCTCGTCACGCGAGAGGGTGCGGGTCTCGTGGAGCCTGTCTTCGGCGGAGAGCCCGTCGAGGTAGCTGGCGATGGCGTCGATGGTGGCGCTGGAATCTTGGATGAGCTCTCGAAAGCGCACGTGGCCTCCTCAGTTGCGGGAGGATATACCACCGTCCCCGCGATGATCGTCACGTCGAACCTGGGCAAATCGTACGGCGACCGGACCCTCTTCGAGGAGGTGTCGCTGAAGCTCAACCGCCAGAGCCGCTACGGGCTCGTCGGCGCGAACGGGTCGGGTAAGACGACGCTGCTCGAGATCCTGGCCGGCGACGAGGCGCCGACCGAAGGGAGCTTCAACATCCCCCAGGGCGCCCGGATGGGCGTGCTGCGGCAGGACCGGTTCCTGGAGGACGAGGCGCGGATCCTCGACCTCGCGATGATGGGCGACCGGATCGTGTGGGACGCGCTCGAAGAGGAGACGCGGATCGTGGAGGACGGGGCCGGCGACGCGCAGCGGCTCGCGGAGCTGGCCGACGTGATCCGGGCCTACGACGGCTACACGCTGAAGGCGCGGGCGACGTCGATCCTCGTGGGGCTCGGGATCCCGATGGAGGCGCACGAGCGGCCGCTCGCGACGCTCTCCGGGGGCTTCAAGCTGCGGGTGCTGCTCGCGCAGGTGCTCGTGGGCGGGCCGGACGTGCTCCTGCTCGACGAGCCGACGAACCACCTCGACATCCTGACGATCCGCTGGCTCGAAAAATTCCTCCAAGCGCACGAGGGCTCGGTGCTCGTGATCTCCCACGACCAGCGCTTCCTCGACAACGTGGCGACGCACATCCTCGACATCGATTACGGCACGGTGACGCTCTACCACGGCAATTACACGGCGTTCGTGAAGGAGAAGCGCGCAGAGCGGGAGCGGCAGCAAGCGGAGGTCGAGCGGATCGAGGAGGTGATCGCGCACAAGCAGTCGTACGTGGACCGGTTCCGGTACAAGGCGACGAAGGCGAAGCAGGCGCAGAGCCGGCTGAAGCAGATCGAGAAGATCGAGGTGCCGGAGCTGGAGGAGAGCTCGCGGCGGACGCCGGTGTTCAAGTTGTCGATCGCGCGGCCGAGCGGGCGGGACGTGCTGGAGGTCGCGGGGATCCACAAGTCGTACGGGGAGAAGAAGGTGCTCACCGCGGTGTCGCTGGCCGTGCGGCGGGGCGAGCGGGTGGCGGTGATCGGGCCGAACGGGATCGGCAAGTCGACGCTGCTCAAGATCCTCGCGGAGCAGCTCGAAAAGGACGCGGGCACGGTGCGCTGGGGGCACGAGGCGCGGGTGGGGTATTTCGCCCAGGATCACAGGGAGATCCTCGACGACCCGGAGGCGACGCCGCTCGGGATCATGAAAGCGGCGTGCCCGACGGAGCCGGAGAGCGCGGTGCGGGGGCGGCTCGGGCGGATGCTGTTCTCGGGCGACGATGTGAACAAGAAGGTGGAGCTCCTGTCCGGCGGAGAAGCGGCGCGGCTCATGTTTTGCCGGATCCTCGTGGAGGAGCCGAACGTGCTTTTGCTGGACGAGCCGACGAACCACCTCGACGTGGAGGCGATCGAGGCGCTCGCCGAGGCGCTCGTGGCCTACGAGGGGACGCTGATCCTGGTGTCGCACGATCGCTGGTTCGTCTCGAAGATCGCGACGCGCATCCTGGAGGTGCTGCCCAGCGGCCGGAACGATTTCCAGGGGACGTTCGAGGAATACCTCGCGCGCTGCGGGGACGATCATCTCGACGCGGAGGCCGTGGTCCAGAAGGACAAGGCCGCGAAGACCGCAGCGAAGGCGCAAGAGCCGGCCGCGCAGGTGACGGGCTCGGCGTGGGAGGAGCAAAAGAAGAAGCGCAATCGATTGAAGGAGCTGCCGGGGAGGCGGGACAAGGTGGTGGCGGCGATCGAGGCGGCCGAGGCGCAGAAACGGGAACTGGAGTCGCGCTACTGCGAACCGGGGTTTTTCGAACGGACGAGCAAAGAGGACGTGGCGGCGCTGGATCGGCTGCAAAAAGAGCTCGACGCGAAGGTCGAGTCCTTGATGGGGGAATGGGAGGCCATCGAGAAGGAACTCGCCGAGGGCGCGTAAGCCGCTACGCGATGGGGTTGCCAAACGCCGCGGTCGCGTGGTAGCTGGCGACCCGATACAATGAGCAAATACGCGTTTATCGTTGCCTCCGGGCTGCTCGCGTCCGGTTGTGGTCTCGTCAACCTTCAGACGAACATCCCGGGCCTCGGCGGCGGAGGTGAGAATACGGTGGGGCCTTTCGGCATCCTGCCGTACGACGAGGACGAGGCGGGCAAGGCGGTGCTCGCGACGTTCAAGTCGTGGGATTACACGTCCTGCCAGGGCCACATGTGCGTGCCCGACTTCAAGAAGCAAGCGGGCGTGAAGGAGTACCAGGACAAGGCGACGTACATCTACCTGTTCAACCCGCGCCGGACGCTGAAGAACCCGGACCCGACGTGGCTCACGGGCTGGGACAAGATGCCGGAGGACGAGAAGTCCAACACGGCGGACGAGACGTACCAGGCGCTGATCGTGGCGGCCATGCGCAGGACGTGGCTCGCGAAGTGCTACGCGGACTATCTCGCGATCGACAAGGAGGCGCGGGCGCTCGACGCGAAGTGGGCGACGGAGATCGCGGACGCGTCGAAGATCCCGAGCCCGTACGGGCGCATCAGCGCGCTGCTTGGCCTGAAGGACACGGCCGAGAAGGCGGCGAGCGGCAATTCGTACATCGACATCTTGACGACGCGCGTCGGGTTTCAAAGGGACCTGCGCGTCGCGATCAAGAAGGCGTACGACGCCACGGAGCGTGATTACCTGTACGCGGTCGAGAGCTCGCGTATGCAGGGGGACGACGTCCGCGCCCGTCTCGACGCCGCGACGGAGCGGGACATGTATTGCGCCTTCGCGGCCTCGAACGGGACGTCGAAGACGCCGGAGCTCGACAGCGCCGCCTTCGGCAACTCGTACACGGAGCGCGGCGCGAAGTACGTGAAGCCGCTTTTCTCCGAGGAGACGCTGAAGAAGATCGACCAGCTCAGCGAAAAAGAGTCGAAGAAGTCCGCCGACGAGGTGCGTCCGAAGGCGATCGACAAGGTGCACATCTCGGAGGTCGCGAATGGCGAAAAAGAGATGGCCGGGCACCCGAAGCTCGGACATTTTGAGACGTACGAGGTGACGAAAGTCGCACAGAAGGACGGCAAGACCGAGCTCGAAATCGTGTACAGCTACACGACCGAGTACCCCTACGATTGCGTGGAGACGAACCGGATCCACAGCATTCAGAATGGGCGGATCGTCTACCGGGAGATCTGCAAGCACGGCAAGCACACCCGCGAGTCGACGATGCGGATCACGCTCGGGGAGATGCCCGAAGGCGTGACGGTCCAGGTCGGCGACAAGCTCACGGGCTACGCGTTCGTGAAGAAGCACGAGAAGAAGAAGCCCACGGACACGAAGGCGCTGATCAAGGAGACGGAGCTCTGGGAGCTGGAGCTCCACCACCTGAAGAGCCTCGAGCGCAAGAAAAAGCTCGTCGGCCAGTGGTTCTGAGCGACGGATCCTTCTCCGTCAGTCCCTGACGAGCGCCCTCCGGCTCCGGGGCCGCCTTCCCGCGGTCCCGATCCTCCCTCCCCCCACACCCGACCGCCCTCCCCCTGGCTCGCTGCCGGCCGCGAGGACGGTTTGTCTACGGTTCCGTAGACAAACTGCCTCGGGTTCGCGTAAAGCATGCGTGGAGGTTTTACGTGGAACACACAGAACGGTCGGACCGGACGAACCCCACGACGTACGAGGCCACGCGCGACGCCAGGTGGGCGGAGGACTTCCCGGAAGGCTCGGAGCGCCGCGCGCTGGACGAGCGGATGGTGTCGGCGGACGGGCGGATCCTCGACGAGGAGGCGGAGACGATCGAGGACGCGCTCTGCTTGCGGTTCGGTGCGTCGCCGGAGGCGGCAGCGCTTCGCGTGAAGGATCCGAAGGGGCTCCGTGCAAGGGCGGTGCTGCGGATCCTGCGCCTCGAACAGGACGTGGTGCTGACGAGGCTCGTGCCGGAGGACCTCGTGGCAGCGCTGCTCGACGGCGTGCCCGCGATGGAGTCGGTGCTGCCTTCGGACCTCGCGCCGATGTTCGTGTCGACCCTACGGGCGTTCTTCGCGTTCGCAGACCGCGAGCTCGGGCTGCCCCACGCAAAGGAATTTGTGGAGGTGCTCGACAAGGGAATGGCGCTCGCGCTCACGCACGTGCTGCGGTCGAGTGAAGAGTTCGATGCGTGGGAGGAGGACGACGACGAGGGGCCGTTGTTCGATCCGGTAGCGCTGCTCCATGCGATCCAAGAGTTCGCGCGACGGGAGGCGGCTCCGCGACTTCCGACGGCGCCAGCCCGCGTCGAGCGGAACAAGAAGAAGGCGCGGCGGCGCGCGCAGAAGGTGGGACGACGAAGGAACCGGTGAGGTCGGGGGGAAGCGCGGCCTCGGAGGACAAAAACCGAAAGGCCGGCACGCGGGGAGCGTACCGGCCTTTTCGTTCTGGAACCGGGTGGGCCATGAAGGACTTGAACCTTCAGCCAATGGATTAAGAGTCCACTGCTCTACCAATTGAGCTAATGGCCCGGTTTTGCTGCTTCGATTTTCAACGGCCTCCCGAGCTCCCCTGGGTAGAGTCGACTCGGAACCCGGTACGCCCGGCCCGATTCGAACGGGCGACTTTCGGATTCGAAGTCCGACGCTCTATCCAGCTGAGCTACGGGCGCATCCGCGCCGCCCTCGGGTGGGACGCGACGAGGCTTCTACCCGTCCCCATGGCCCATGTCAAGCACCTGAATGCATTCTTTTTTCTTGTGGGCCAGCTCATGGTCGCGACGCGGCTGAGGTCGGTCGCGCAAAACCCCACGATCGGTCGCTCGCATCCCCTCCCCCGCGCGCCACGAGCGCGCTAACGTCCGCGGCATCATGCGCCTGCTCGCCCGGATCGCCGCGCCCCTCCTCCTCGGCCTCGCGCTCGTCGCCACAGGCCCGCGCGCCGCCGAGGCCGCGCCAGGCGCCAAGGCGGCGAAGTCCGAGCCCTCGAAGGACAAGGACAAGGGCAAGAAGGACAAGGGCGAGCCGAAGAAGGGCGCGGAGAAGGAACGGAAGCCCAAAGGCGCGCTGTCGGCGGGCGCGCCGAACAAGGGCAGGCTGTACGGGGGCGAGAAGCTCGCGTCGAGCAAGTCGGTCGAGGTGCGCGGCGGCGGGCACGCGTACGCGCTGCCCGACCTCGTGCGGGTGCTCCGGCGCGCTGCCGCCAAGGTGAGCGGGAAACATAAGGGGTCGGTGCTGTACGTGGGTGACCTGTCGGCGAAGAGCGGCGGGGCGCTCTTCGGGCACAACTCGCATCAGTCGGGGCGCGACGCGGACGTCGGCTTCTACATGGTGAGCGAGAAGGGCAAACACGTGAACCCGCACCGGTTCGTGGCGTTCGGCAGCGACGGGCGCGCCCGCGGCGGCGAGGTCGTGCGCTTCGACGACGAGCGCAACTGGGCGTTCGTCGAGGCGCTGCTCACCGATACGAAGACCGACGTGCGGTACCTGTTCGTGTCAGCAGGCCTGCGCACGCGGCTGCTCAAGTACGCGGCGAAGAAAAACGTGCCGAAGGATCTCTACACGAAGGCGGCAGCGGCGCTGATGAGCCCCGCAGACGCGGACGTGCACGACGATCACTTCCACGTGCGGATCGCCTGTCCCGAGAAGATGCGGCCGACGTGCGTGGAGGAGTCGCACCTGCGTGGCGGCGGGGGAAACGCGGCGAGCGCGGTGAGCGCGGCGAGCGCGGCGAGCAAGGACGCGAAGGGGGAAGCGGCGTCGAAGGAAGCGGCGTCGAAGGAAGAGGCAGGCAAAGCGAAGGAAGGCAACGAAGCCAAGGAAGCGGCGTCGCCCCCGCCCGTGGCCACGAAGGCCGACAAGGACGAGGGCGGCGCGCCCGGCCGCTAACGCTTCACGACCAGCGGAGAGAGCGCACGATCGCCTCGCGATCGGCCTCCTCGTTGTCACGTTCGTCCCAGGGGCAGACGTAGCTCGCCTGCACGACGCGGTCGCCGTTCGAGAGGAACCAGATCTGCACGAAGCAGCCGCGCACGAGGTAGGTGGCCGTGGCGACGACGCCGTCGGGCCGCTCGTGGGTGCCCATCTCCAGGGGTTCGAGCCTGCGGCGTTTGCCCCAGGCGCGCGCGAGGGCTTCGAGCTCTTCGGGCTCGCCGCCGGGTTGCTCGTCGTCGTCGTCGAAGAGCATCTCGGCCACCATGAGCCGGCCCGTGCCTCCTTCAGCCGCGAGCGCGACCGGAGGCAGGGTGCTCGGATCGGAATAGGTCACGTCTTCGAGACCCGACCATTCGGGGGGAAGGTCGAGCGAATAACCATCCAGGTTGAGCCGCATCACGCGGAGAAAACTAGCAAATCGAACGGTTCGATCGGGGGCGAAATGGGGGCAGATCGGACAGGGTATGTCCGATCTGAGGGCGGTCGTTTTTGGTCCGATCGGACGGGGATTGTCCGAAGTCAGGCTTGACTTTCGCCGATGTCGATCAGGACGGGGGCGTGGTCGCTGGGTCGCTCGAGCTCACGGACGCTGCGGTCGACCCAGACGTCCTTCGTGCGCGCGAGGAGCGGCGGCGTGACGAGGGCAAGGTCGATGCGCAAGCCATGGTTCTTGCGGTAAGCGCCCATGCGGTAGTCCCACCAGGAGTAGAGCTTCTCCTCGGGGCGGCGCTCGCGCAGGGCGTCGACGAGGCCCCAGGAGAGAAGGCGCCCGAGGGCGGCGCGCTCGTCCGGGTGGCAGAGGACCTGCCCCTCCCAGCGCTTGGGCTCGTAGACGTCGAGGTCCGTCGGCGCGACGTTGAAGTCGCCGCAGACGAGCAAGGGCTCGTCGGGCTTGTGGTGCGTGGCGAGGTCGAGCCCGAGCCGCTCGAACCAGGCGAGCTTGTAGGCGAAAGGCTTGGTGCCGACGGCCTGGCCATTGGGCACGTAGACGTTGACGATACGGACGCCCTCGATCGTGGCGGCGAGGAACCTGCGCGGGGCGTCGTCCTCGTCGCCGTCGAGGTTCTTCTTCACGTCCTCGATGCCGAGGCCGTACCGCGCGGCGATGGCGACGCCGTTGTAGGTCTTCTGGCCGAAATGGACGACGCGATAGCCCGCGTCGCCGAGGGCCTCCTCGGGGAATTTGTCATCCTCGACCTTGGTCTCCTGCATGCAGAGGACGTCCGGGCTCGCACTGCCGAGGAAGGTGCGGAGATGTTCGAGGCGGGCACGGATCGAGTTCACGTTCCAGGAGGCGATTCGCATGGCCTCCCCTCCGTAGCCCGGAAAAACCCTCGCGCAAAGTCCTCAGCCGCCGAGGGCCGCGCCAAGGATGCGAAGGAGGCCCTCGGGGTCGTCGACGTGCACCCAGTGAGCGGCGTCCGGGAGGATGTGAACGCTGAGCGTCGGATCCTTGGCAGCGAGCGAGGCGAGGCGCGTCCGATCGTCGGCGCTGACCGTGTCGGAACGGCCGCCGATGACGAACCCGGTGCGCCGACGGCCGTCGGGCCGCTCGAGGACCGGCCAGAGGTCCTGGGCGAAGTAGTCGGCGAGCAGGTCGCGGATCGCGGCGAGGTCGAGGCGGAAGCGGAAGGCGTCGCCCTCGCGGCGGACGTTCATCGCGAGCCAGTCGGCCTCGGCGCGCGAGACGCCGTGCGAGGTGACGAGCTCGAGGAATCGCTCGCGGGACGGAAGCTCGGCGGGGAAGGATTCGAGCATGGCGAGGATCTTCGCCGCGCCGACACGGTCCATGCCCGAAGGACGCGCACTCGGCGTCGAGTCGAGGACCCAGAGCTGATCGAGCTCGCCGCGCCTGCGCTCGGCGTACGCGAGCGCGACCTTTCCGCCGAAGGAGTGGCCCATCACGCCGCGCACGTCGAGCGGGAGCGCAGCGCCGAGCCGAACGAGATCGTCCGCCGCGGCCGCGAGCGTGTGGGGAGGTGGGAGCGAGGTGGAGAGGCCGTGCGCGCGAAGGTCGACGAGCACGAAGGTCCAATCGGGGCAGGCCGTCGCGAGCGCGCGCGTGAACGTCCGGAAGTTGCCGCCGGAGCCGAAGATCCCGTGCAGCACGAGCATGCAGCGCGAAGGCGAGGCTCCGGGCGCGGTGACGATGGCGTGATGGGGAAGCGTGGCAGGCTCGTGCATGGCGTCCTGGATGTGACCGTACGGGGGAAGCCCGAGTCGGCGAAGAGGGGTAGCATGTACGCATGAAGAAGAAGGCGCGATCGAAGCCCACCGGCCCTGCGAGGACGACCGGAGCCAAGTCCGGAAACACACCGACGTTGCCGACGAAGGTTTCGCACGCGTCGTTCGAAAAAATCGAACTCGACGACGTCACGATGGCCGACGCGAAGGTGCACGACACGACGTTCGAAGGCGCGTCGTTCGACGACGTGAGTTTTTCCAAGGCGACGATCCACAACGCGTCGTTCGAGGACACGAGGCTCGATGACGCGAGCTTTGCGCGGGCGAGCATGAAGAACGTGTCGTTCGAGTCCGCGACGTTCGACGACGTGACGTTCGCGCAGGCGAAGATTCACAACGCTTCGTTGGAAGGGTCATCGCTCGACGACGTGAACCTCGCGGGCGTGACGATCACGAACTGCGCGATCGAGGGCCTCACGATCGATGGAGTTCGGATCGATTTGTTGTTGCAGCACAAACGATCTGGTGCGCTGCGCGACGGCGACACCTGATCGGAGCGTCGAAAGGAACTTCGGTTTTTCCGATGGATCGGCCCGGCGATCGGGCCCGCGGAGCGAGGCGTCAGGCCTCGATGAGGCCGGTGCGGACTGCGATGCGCGTGAGCTCGACGGCGCTCTTGCAGCCGAGCTTCGCGTAGATCCGCACGCGGTGGGTCTCGACGGTCTTCGGGCTGATCGTGAGCCGCGCGGCCGTCTCGCGGGTGGAGATGCCCGCCGCGAGGAGGCGCAAGACCTGGCGCTCGCGTGGCGTGAGCGCGTCCAGGCCGCCCGTACCCTCGGGCGCAGGTTTGCGCATCGCGCGGACGACAGCGCCCGCGATGCGCTGGCTCAACGGCGCGCCGCCGCTCGCGATGCGCCGAATGCCGTCGATGACTTCAGCAAGCTCGCTGGTCTTGACGAGGTAGCCCTGTGCCCCGGCGCGCAGCGCCTCGGCGACGCGGAATTCGTCGTCGTAGCAGCTCAGCACGAGCAGCTTCGCAGAGGGCACCTGGACGCGAAGGGCCGCGAGGAGCTCGATGCCGTCGCGATCGGGAATGTTCAAGTCGACCAGCACGACCTCGGGCTTGATCGACTGCACTTCCCGAAGCGCATCGGCCGCCGTGCCCGCTTGCCCGACGACGGTCATCCCCGGCTCTGCCTCCAACGCTTTGGCAAAACCCTCCCGCAACACGGGATGATCATCGATGAGGTAAACGCGGATGCTGTTATTCGTGTCCGACATGACAAGGACCGCCCTTCATCGAATTGGGCCTCAGCCTGACTCGCGCGTCAAGTGCGGCTGTGGTCGGGCGCACGCGGAACACGCCCTACGGAAAGTCCCTACCCCAACTCGATTTCTACCTGGACAAACGGGCCCACAAAGTCGAGCCAGCCGTTCACAACGTATGAATCGATCGGCCAGCGGCGGCAAGGGGTCCGGAGGCTCGACGACGCGGGGAACCTGCTCGATGGAAGGGGCCCATGAGCCCGAGCCCGAACGTGCCGGCCGCGCCGCCCGGTAGCCCCTGCGACAAAAAATCCGGGCCCTCGGTTTTCATCGTGGATGACGATGATGCCCTGGTCGAAGCGCTTTCCGATCTGCTGCGGGAAGAAGGCTACGACGTAGAAGCCCACACCGTGGCGAGCGCAGCGCTCGCGCGGTTGGAAGCAGGCGCCCGGCCCGATGTGATTCTCCTCGATTACTTGATGCCCGAGATGAAAGGCGACGCGTTCCTCGCCGCGCTCGATCGCGCAGGAATCGACGTCCCCGTGATGGTACTCTCCGCGATGAACGAGTCACGGCTCGATGTGCCCGTTCGCCGGGTGCGCGCGATGATCCGAAAGCCGTTCGATCTCGAAAAACTGCTCGACGAGCTTTCGCGGCTGGCCGCCTGAACGGCGTCCCGCACGCCCGCCCGTTTCGTGCTCCGTGCGCAGGGGATGCAAATGCCACGGAGCTGCACGGATTCGGGGATACGCCCGGGGGCGCGGAGACGGCACGGTCCTCGCTCGATGGACGAGGCCCATGACGTCCACCGCTGCCGCCGAGATCCGAGAGCCTACGCCCGGTCGCTCGTCCGGGTTCGTCACGACGTCCGCCCTGCCCGAGCTCGATCACCTCTTTCGGCTGTTCGTGCTGACCTGGGACCCGCGAGGCGCGTCCGCACAAGCGCCCGAGTCGACGCGGGCATTCGGCCTCGTAGAAGCGCTGCTCGAACGAGGCGCGCGGGTGGCGATCGTGACGGAGGCGAGCCTCGGCGCGCTCTTGCCAGCGGTCGAGGCGTCGATCGCGGAAGAGCCAAGGAAACGGCTATACGTCGCGGCGGACGGCGGCGCGCGCGTGTTCGGGTTCGACCACCGCGGCAGGCCCGTCGAGATCGCCCCCACGGCAGACCACGAGGACGTGCTTTCGTTCATGATGGGCGAGCTCGCGCGGCCGTTCGGGATCGAGCCCGAGGACGTGCTCGTCGTGGGCGAGGCGTTCGGGCCCGCAGGGCTCGCGGACATCCTGGAGCAGCAGCTCGCGCTGGAAGCGCAGATGGGGCCGTTCGCGCCGTCACGAGACCCCGCGTGGGGCGTGGTGGAGAGCGGCTTCGACGTGGCGCGCGAGCACGAGATCGAGTCGCTGCTGACGATCGCGAACGGCTACCTCGGGGTGCGCGGGTCGATCGCGGAGGGCAGCAGCGTGTCGCGGCCGGCGACGTTCCTCGCGGGCGCGTTCGAGCCATCGTCGGACGTGTCGCCGGTGCCGGAGCTCGTGATCGCGCCGGACTGGGGGCGGCTCAGGTTCACGGTGGAGGGCGAGCCGTTCGCGGTGGAGACGACGGCGATGGAGCGGCACCACCGGACGCTCGACCTGCGGCGCGGGCTCCTGCTGCGCGAAGGGCTCGGGACGGGGCCGGGCGGGCACGCGACGCGGATCCGGACGGCGCACCTCGCGTCGCTCGCGAACCGGCACCTGCTGCTGGAGGCGGTGGAGATCACGCCGCAGAATTTCTCGGGCACGGTGGTCGTCGACGCGGTGCTGTCGGGCGACGTGAAGAGCGGGAGTGGCTCGTCGCACTGGGCCGGGTTCGTGCCGCGTCAGGGGCTCGTGGGGCCGATCCTCGTGGGCGAGACCCACGGGGGGCTCGAGCTCGCGCTCGCATCGCACACGACGGCGGCCGATCCGGGATCGCTGGAGATGCGCTGCGAGCGGGAGATCGGGCCCGTGTCGGCGATGGAGCGGTGCACGCTGCGCGTCCGGCTCGGCGAGCCGAGTGTGCTCCATCGTGTCGTCGGTCTGTTCACGTCCCGTGACGGAACGGCGCCGGTGCAGCGGGTCGAGCTGCTCGAACGGGAAGCGGCGGCGACGTCGTTCGGCGCGCTGCTCGGGGAGCACGTGGCGGCGTGGCAGACGCGGTGGAGGCAGTCGGACGTGGAGATCGACGGCATGCCGTGGATCGAGCGGGCGCTCCGGTTCGCGCTCTACCACCTGATCGCGACGGTGCAGCCGCACGATCCGCGCTGCTCGATCGGCGCGCGCGCGCTCTCGGGCGAGGCGTACCGCGGTCACGTCTTCTGGGACACGGAGATCTTCATGGTGCCGTTCTACGTGCACACGTGGCCCGAGGCGGCGCGGACGCTCCTGCTCTACCGGCACCTCACGCTCGATGGAGCACGGCGCAAGGCGAAGAAGCTCGGCTACGAGGGCGCGCTGTACGCGTGGGAGTCGGCGGACACGGGGGACGAGACGACGCCGGAGTTCGTGCGGAGCCCGATCGGCGAGATCGTGCCGATCCTGTCGGGGCTGGAGGAGCACCACATCAGCGCCGACGTGGCCTACGCGATCTGGGCCTACGCGCAGAGCACGGGCGACGAGCGGATCCTGCGCGAGGAGGGCGCGGAGATCCTCGTGGAGACGGCGCGCTTCTGGGTGAGCCGCGGCGCCGTCAAAGCCGACGGCAAGTTCCACATCGACCGGGTGATCGGGCCCGACGAGTACCACGAGAGCGTAGACGACAACGCCTTCACGAACTGGATGGCGCGGCAGAACCTGCGGTACGCCGTGGCGATCGCGCGGGGCGTGGGGCGCGCGAAGGCAGCGGCGCTCGGGGTCACGCCGGAGGAGATCTCGCGCTGGGAGGAGATCGCCGCGCGGATGTACCTCGGCGAGGATCCACGCACGGGGCTGCTCGAACAGCACAAGGGATTTTTCGATCTCGCGTACGTGGACGTGGCCGCGTACTCGCCGCGCACGGTGCCGATCGACGTGCTGCTCGGGCGAGAGCGGACGCGGAGCTCGCAGGTCGTGAAGCAAGCGGACGTCGTGCAGCTCCTCGCGCTCTTGTGGGACGAGTTCTCGCCCGATGCGCGGCGGAAGAACTTTCTCTATTACGAGCCCCGCACCGCGCACGGCAGCTCGCTCTCGCCGGGGATCCACGCGCTCGTGGCGGCGCGGCTCGGGCTGCTCGCGACGGCCACGCGGTACCTCGAACAGACGGCGTCGATCGATCTCGGCAACAACATGGGCAACGCCGCGGGCGGCGTGCACGCAGCGGGGCTCGGGAGCCTGTGGCAAGCCGTCGCCTTCGGCGTGGCGGGCCTGCGGACCACGCCCGAGGACCCGGAGACGCTGATCGTCGAGCCGACGCTCCTGCCGGGCATGCGGCGCGTGTCCTTGCCGATGCAGCTCCGCGGCCGCTCGCTGCGGGTGCACGCGCTGCCGGGCGCAGTCGAGGTGCACGTGGTCGAGGGGTCCGCGCCGATCGGGCTCGCCGTCAGCGGCGAGGCGGGCGCGAGGCACACGGCGCGCGCCGAGCCGGGACGGGCCTACGTGGCGCGGCGCAAGGACGATAGGTATTTGGCGTGGGAGGAGATCGAGCCATGAAGCCGGCGGATGTCGCGGAGAGGACGTCCCACGGCGTCGATCGAGGCGCCGAGGAAGGGCCGCGCAGCGAGGCGCGGCCGAAGAGGCAACGGGTGCTCGTGGCCCTGAACGGCGCGGACACGGCCGCGGCTGCGGCGGCGATCGCGATGGGCCAGCTCGTGGCGAGGACGCTGCACGAGCCGCTGCACGGGATCTTCGTGGCGGACGCGAAGGTCGCGCCGGGCGAGCTGTCGAGGCTCCTCGGGCTGCCCACGCACGCGCTCGACGGCGTGGTGCTCGACGTGGAGGTGGGCGAGCCCGTGGAGCGAATCGTGGCCTTCACGGAGGCCCACCCGACGGCGTTCGTGATCGTGGGGGCCGAGCGCGGCCGACAGGGTGGGCTCGGGATCGGCGACCTCGCGGCGCACACGATCGAGCGGTCGCACGCGCCGGTGATCGTGGTGCGGCCGGAGGAGAGGCTCTCGCTCGCGCGGATCCTCGTGCCCCTCGACGGGACGCCGAGCACGGCGAGCGCGCTCGAGCCGGCGGGAGCCCTCGCGCGGCGGGCGGGCGCGTCGCTCGACCTCGTGCTCGTGGGCGAGGCGCAACACGGCCCCCACGTGGAGCCGGGCGCGATGGGCGCGCCGCAGTACGTGGACCAGCCGCATCACGAGTGGCCCGCGTTCTCGGCCGAGTTCGTGCACCGCTTCGCGAAGACCATCGGCCACTGCCCCGAGGACGTGCCGACGCGCTTTTTCCTCGGCGCCGGCGACCCCGCGGACGAGATCCTCCGCTTCGCCGACGTCCTCGCCGCGGATCTCACCGTGCTCGTGTGGCATGGGCTCCGCAGCGAGGAGCACGGGGCGGTCTTCGAGCGTGTCCTGCGTAAGGCGACGTGCCCCGTGCTCGTGCTGCGTTGCGGCTGACGGGACGTCGAGCGTCCCGCCGCCGAGGACGTCGGTGCCTCATCGCGAGGAGGGCCGGGCGGGGGACGGGGTCGGGTGGTATCTTCCGGAGATATGCCCGCACGTGAGCTGACCGCAGCGGAGTGCCTGAAACGTATTGATCCCGCGGAGTTGTCTTTCCAGACGACCGATGAGGTGGAGCCCGTCTCGGGCATCGCGGCGCAGGAGCGCGCGCTCGCGGCGCTTTCGTTTGGGCTGGATATCCGACAGTCCCGGTTTCATGTGGTCGTCGTGGGTCCGCCCGGCTGCGGACGGACCTTCTGCGCGCGTCAGGTGGCGCGGCGACTCGCGGCGACGCTGTCCACCCCGGACGACATGTTGCTCCTGCCGAACCCGCGGCGCCCGAGCGAGCCGACCGTGCTGACGCTCCCCGCGGGCGAGGGTCGGCCGTTCACGGAGGCGATGGAGGAGCTTTACGCAAAGCTCCTGGAGTCGATCCACGGCGCGACGGAAGGCGAGCGGTGGAAACAAGCGCGGGCGCGGGGACAGCGGCGCGTGGAGGCGGAGGAGTCGCGGCTCGAAGAGGAGCTCCGCACGCAGGCGAAGGGGCTCGGGCTCGACGTGGTGCGCGCGGGGCGCGAGTTCCAGGTGACGCCGCTCGTCGACGAGAACCCGCCGAGCGAGTCGATCCGGCTGATCACGACGGCGATCGAGGCCTTCGAGGAGCGGCTCGCCGAGGTGCAGGACGAGGCCGACTCGGAGCTCCGCGCGACGACGAAGCAGCTCCTCGGCGACGCGGTGAAGGCGTGCTTCTCGCCGGTGCGCGCCCGCTTCGAGGGCCGGGAGGAGCTGCTCGCGTTCCTCGGCGAGGTGGAGACGCTCGTCACGCGCGAGACGCGCCTGCTCGTGGACGAACCCGGCAACGACGAACAGCCGGTGCTCGTGCGGGGCATCGTGGTGCCGACGTTGCTCACCGAGCACAAGCCTGGGTCGGGCGCGCCGGTCGTGGAGGTCCCCTACCCGACCTTGTCTGCGCTCTTCGGCCGGAGCTACGCGCCGCCCGACACGGGCACGCCGCCGGAGCCGGGGTTCGCCGTGGCGGGCGCGCTGCACCTGGCGAACGGGGGATTTTTGATCCTGCCGGCGAACGCGCTGCTCAAGAACGAGGCGCTCTACGAGCAGCTCAAGGCGTGCTTGCTCGCGAGCAAGTTCATCGTCCCCGAGCACAACCCCACGTATTACCGCGGCACGAGCGAGGAGCTCAT
Organism: Polyangium sorediatum; assembly: GCF_029946465.1. Classification (NCBI taxonomy): domain Bacteria; kingdom Pseudomonadati; phylum Myxococcota; order Polyangiales; family Polyangiaceae; genus Polyangium; species Polyangium sorediatum. Next base: position 124,925 of record NZ_JARZHI010000001.1, on the reverse strand, counting down.
GTTCCCGCCGATGCACCTCGACCTGAAGGTCGTGCTCATCGCGAGCCCCGACCTCTACCAGGACCTGCACGAGGCCGACCCCGAGTTTTCCCAGCTCTTCAAGGTGCAGGCGCGCTTCGAGGGCACGATGCCGCTCGGGGCGGCGCTCGCGACGTACCCCTCGTTCCTCGCGGACATCGTGCGTGAGCGGCGCCTCTTGCCGCTCACGGCCGACGCCGTCGCCGAGCTCTTCTTCTACGGCGGCCGCTTCGCCGAAAGCCAGCGCAAGGTCACGGCGCAGCTCGGCCTGCTCGCGGAGGTCGCGACGGAGGCGAGCTACCGCGCGGCGCGGAAGGACAAACGCGTCATCGACGGCGCCGAGATCGTCGGCGCGCTCGCGGCGGCGCGCAGGCGCAGCGATCATTTCCGCGACCAGGTCCACGAGCTGCTCGCCGACGGCACGATCCGCATCGAGGTGACGGGCCGGCGCGTCGGCCAGGTCAACGCGATCTCGGTCTTGAGCGACGGACCGGTCACGTTTGGCCGGCCGTGCCGCGTCACGGCCGTCGTGTATCCGGGCACCGAGGGGCCCGTGAACATCGCGCGCGAGGTCGAAATGAGCGGCCCGATCCACGCGAAGGGCGTGCTCGTCTTGTCGGGCTTCTTGTCGCTCCGGTTCGCGCAGCTCCGCCCCCTCTCGTTCGGCGCCTCGCTCGTCTTCGAGCAGACGTACGAGGCGATCGACGGCGACAGCGCCTCGTCGAGCGAACTTTACGCGCTGCTCTCGGCGCTCTCCGGGTATGCACTCCGGCAGGACCTCGCGGTGACGGGCAGCGTCGATCAGCAAGGCGGCGTCCTGCCCGTGGGCGGCCTCAATGAAAAAATCGAGGCATTTTACGATCTTTGTGCGGCCAAAGGCCTCACGGGCAACCAGGGCGTCCTGATCCCGGCCACGAATCAGCATGCGCTGATGTTGCGCAGCGATGTGGTCGAAGCTATCGAGCGTAAACAATTCCACGTTCACGTGGTTTCTGCGGTGGAAGAAGGTATCGAGCTGCTCACAGGCTCGCCTGCCGGTATTGCGGACGACACCGGCCATTACCCTGCGGGCACGGTGTTCGGCGCGATCGAACACCGGCTCGAGCGCTTTTGGCGTGCGATGATGGAGACCGCGCGGACACGTTAGCCGCGGGAGGGCAGACAGCCGACCGTTGGAGGTCCAGCGATCGTCCGGACGACGGGCCTCGATCTTTGCGTCTCTTCGCGGATTTCTTGCTGCACGACGGACGCTCCTTGCCTGTAGACTGCTCGCGGCCGCGCGGCCCCCTTGTTCCTCGGGGCCCGGGGTCTCGACGCGGATAAGCTTTTCAAGGAGTGGCCATGCGGAACTTGGTGAAGTGGATCGGGCTCGTCGGCCTTGCAGGCAGCACCGTGCTGGGCGTCGCGTGCACGGCCACGGGCGGCCGAAACGTCTTTGGAGACGGGGGTTCCGGGGGCGAGGACTGGACGGGCGGAAGCGCGAACGGCGGCATGGGCGGCATCGGGCAGGGCGGCACCGCCGGCTCGAACCCCGACGGCGTCGGCGGCACGTTCGTCGGCTCGGGCGGCGGCGGAGGCGGCGCCCCCGTCTGCGATACCGACGTCAACGTGGACGACGACGGCGACGGGTTCAGCGAGGCGCAGGGCGACTGCAACGATTGCGACCCCAACGTCAGCCCGAACTCGGTCGAGGTCATCGGCGACGTGATGAACCCCGAATACAAGCCGTCGGACGAGAACTGCAACATGCTGACCGACGAGCCGGTCGAGACCTGCGACGGGGCCCTCGCGGTCGACAGCATGGATGCATTCGACGCGGCGCGCGCGGTGGAGCTCTGCAAGATCGCCACGCCGGGCGGCAACGATTGGGGCGTCGTCAGCGCGCAATGGGTCATGGCCGACGGCTCGCCGGCCACGAGCAACGCGAACTACCACGTCGGCCACGGCATCCTCAGCGGCTTCGGCCCGAACGTCACGCCGCGCGCGGGCAACAAGATCTTCAGCGTTTCGAGCGGCGCGGCGCGACAGCCGACGGACCCGGGCTACCAGAGCCCGAGTGGATTCAGCAAAGGCTACAACAGCGGCCATCCCCAGGGCTTCCCGAAGGAGTCGCCGGCGTGCCCGGGCAAGGTCACGGGTGTTCCCAAGGACGCCACGGCGGTCGAACTCGAGATTCGCGTGCCGCAGAACGCGAAGGGCTTCTCGTTCGACTTCAACTTCTACACGTACGAGTGGCCGGTCTTCATTTGCAGCCAGTACAACGACTTCTTCGTCGCGATCCTCTCGCCGATCCCGGCAGGCCAGACCGACGGGCAGATCTCGTTCGACATGCAGGGCAATCCCATCAGCGTGAACAACGCGTTCATGAACGTGTGCGGCTGCTCGGGCGGCCCGCCCTGCACTGCGGGCGGCAAGACGTTCGCGTGCCCGCTCGGCACGGCGGAGCTCCTTGGCACCGGCTTCGAGGACCACGCGGCGACGAGCTGGCTGAAGACGCAGGCGCCCGTCACGCCGGGAAGCACCATTCGCATTCGCTGGGGCGCCTACGACTCGGGCGACGGCTCCCTCGACTCGACGGCCGTCATCGACAACTGGCAGTGGAGCGCCGAGGCCGGCACCACCGTCGGCACGGTGCCGATCCCGCCGGTCCCCAAATGAGCGTTTGACCGGACACACCCCTCTCCCGCGAGGGAGAGGGGCCGGTGGTGCGGGCTATCGGTGATCCCACCGCAGCCCGACGTTGATCTGACGGAATCCTCCCGTTTGAATGCCGTCGGGCAACCTCGTCGCCACGAACACCTGATCGAGCGCGTTCTTCATCGTGAGGAGCGCGCCGAGCCCCGTCTTCGCGTGGCGATACCGCAAAGCCACGTCGACGAGGTGGTACGACGGCACGAGCCCCAGGCGGCCCGTCGGGTCCACGAGCACCGTGTTGTATTCGTCGGCGAATTGATCACTCAGGTAGCTCCACGCGACCTGCGCCCCGATCCCGATGCGGTGCTCGACGTCGAGCGTCGCGCTCGCCGTGTGGAGCGGCGCATATGGCAATCGATTGCCGTCGAAGGGGCCTCCGCGGAACGTGGCCACGGAAAACGTATATCGCCCCGTCACGTCGACCGTCAGCGGCAGATGAAGCGCCTGGCCGACGCCGAACGTGACCTGGGCCTCGACGCCTCGATGCAGCGTTCGTCCGCCATTCGCGAGCTCGCTCTGGGACCCGCTCGCCTCCGTGCCCGTGACGATCTGGTTGCGGAAGCTCATGACGAACCCCGTGACCTCGGCGCGAATCCATTTCGGCCGCGCGAGGCGCATGCCGATTTCGTAGTTCGTGCTCTCCTCGGCGTCGAGCTGCGTGTCCTGGCCGCCGGGGGAGATCGCGGCCGACACGCGCGGCGGCGCATACCCGACGTGCACGCCGCCGAAGAAATTCAGCTTCGGCGTGCCGTACACCATTCCGATGCCGGGCATCACCGCGACCGAATCACTCGTGCCGCGGTTGTTCACGTCCTTCGCCGTGCCGCTCTCCGACGTTCGATCCACGTTGCGCAGGTTCGCCGCGTATTCGACGCGGACGCCGGGCGTGACCAACAGATCGTCCCGGAACGCGAGGCGGTCCTGGGCGTACGCGGCGAACGCGAATGTGCGGTGGTGCTCCCGGTCCTGGACGTTCCCGGCCCCCGTGTCGATGATGTCGCCCTGGAACTGTTTTCGGTCGGCGGTCTCGATGTGCCCGCGCATGCCGGCCGTGATCGTGTGGCGCACCCGGCCCGTCTCGAAGCGGTGCTCGACGCGCGGCTCGATGCCGAGGACCTCGTATTCGCGATCCCGGACCATCGAGGTATTGCGGAAATAGATCGCGGCGCCCGAGACCGACGCATCACCGACGACCCGCTCGTAGGTGACGTCCGGCCGGGCCTCGCGGTCGTAGTTCTGCCGGCGCCAGACGCGATCCGTGATGTAGCCGTAAATGAACGTGCGCAGCCGCGTCGCCTCGCTGATGCGGTACTCGTGGGTGAGCGAGGCGTCGTAGCGGCGCACGTTGAACCCGTCGTGCGGCGCGATCGACGGCATGCGCGGGTCGAGCTCGAACATCCGACGCGTCAGGCCCACGTACGTCGAGCGCGAGAACTCGTCGTACACCGCGATCTTGAACGTGGCCTCGCCGCGCGGCGAGGTCGGGAACGCGATCTTGCCGAGGAAATCCGTCGCGTGGAACTCGATCCCGCGGAAGCCGTCGCCTTGCTTGCGCGTCAATTGCAGCACGTACCGCGCGTCGCCGGCCGTGCCGCCGTAGAGACCCGAGAGCTTGAAGTAGTTGCGTTGCCCGGCCTGCGCTTCGAGCGACCACTCGGGTTTGTCCGGGGGCAGCGCCGTGAGGAAGTTGACGACCCCGCCAATGGTTTGAGGTCCGAATAAAATGCTGCCCGACCCCTTCACGACCTCGACCGCGCGGATGCGTTCGACCGGCGTCGAGTAGTAGAGATCTGGCTCGCCGTACGGGTTGATCGCGACGGGCATGCCGTCTTCGAGGATGAGCACCTGACGGCTGCGCGTCGGATCGAGGCCACGCATGCCGACGTTGAGGCGCAGCCCAAGGCCCTCCTCGGGGCGCACGACGAGCCCCGGCACGCGCCGCAGGATCTCGCCCGTCTCCGCGGGCATCGCGCGGCGGATCTCCTTCGCGCCGATCAACGTGCCCGAGCCCGGGACCTTCTGGAGCGCGTCGTCGCTCCGGCCGAGCACGCTCACCTCGATCACCTCGGGCGGCGGTGGTTTGGCCCGCCCCTCGGCCGCGGTTTCGCCTTCTTTCGGCGGCGCGGGGGCCGCGTCCGGCGCGGCTTCGGCCTTTGCGGGCGCCTCGTTTGGCGGGGCGTCGGGGGCGGGGGGCGCGGGTTTGGCCTCGTCGGCGAAGGCCGGGGTCGCGCAGGCGAGCAGCAAAAACGAGCCGAGCAGGGTGCGAGGGCGCATGCGGTTCTCGTGGAAGAAAATGCCCTGTACTGTTGTTGAAATTGAAAGTCAACAGCGTTGTCGTGCTGGATTTCGGCTCGGAGAGGCGTGTACGCTCCGAACGATGAAGGCTCGGATTCGTGATCGTGCCCGGACACACGTCCCTGCCCTGCTTCTCGGCCTCGCCCTCGTGTCGGGCTGCGGCGCGCCCGCGACCGAGACGCCCGCGAAGCACCCCGACGAACCCGCGACGACGACGACGACGACGGCGGCCAAGGCCGGCTGCGCCGTGCTCTCGATCAACGATACCTACCGGATCGAATCGTTACCGCGCGACCGAGGCGGCATGGCGCGTGTCCGCACGCTCCGAAAGGAGCTCGAAAAAAAGCACCCGGATCTCGTGGTGCTGCACGCGGGCGACCTCCTGTTTCCGTCCCTCTTGAGCAACATGTACAAGGGTCGGCAGATGATCGACGCCATGAACCGGCTCGACGGCCGGGAGGGGCGCGACGAGCGGCTCTTCGTGGTCCTCGGCAATCACGAGTTCGACAAGGAGGATCCGAACGTCCTCACGGCGCGGCTCGGGGAGTCGGAGTTCCGTTGGCTGTCGAGCAATGTGCATTTCAAGGTGAACGAGCAGAACAAGCCCGCGGTGACGTGGCCTGAAGGCAAGGTGCTGCCGCGGACGATCGTGCCCTGCGGAGCGCTGAAAGTCGGGATCTTCGGCGTGACGATTGGAGCGAACGCGCCGTACGTCGCGAGCGTCCACGACCCGATCGAGGCCGCGCGCGCACAGACGGCGGCGCTCCGAAACGAGGGCGCAGACGTGGTCGTCGGGCTCACGCACCTGTCGATGACCACAGACCATGCGCTGCTCAAACGGCTCGGCGCCGAGGGACCGGACGTGCTCGTCGGCGGGCACGAACATCAACAGCAAAAAGCCATGGTCGGGAATCGCGGAATCTACAAGGCCGACGCGGACGCGGTGAGCGCAAACGTGCTCACGATCGATCGTTCAAGTGGCAACCTTCGGATCTCCCACGAATGGGTCCCGCTCGAAGGCGCGGCCGTGCCCGAGGATCCCGAGATGAAGGCGTGGGTCGATGCCACGTTACGAAAACACGAGGAGGAATACTGCGCGCAGCAGACGCCGCCCGCAGGCGCGGGGTGCCTCGGCGAGGTGCTGGGCACCGCCGGGGAAGAGCTCGCCGCCGAGGAGCTCGAGATTCGTCGCTTCGAGACGAACTTCGGCGACTGGATCCTCGATCTCGCGCTCGGCGCCTTCCCCGACGCGAAGAAGCGCCCCGAGGTCGCCTTCGTGAACAGCGGTTCGCTCCGGCTGGGCCTGAACCTGCCCAAAGGCGAGCCGATCACGCGGAGGCGCATCGAGGAGCTCTTCGCGTATCCCGCGGAGCTCCGGCTCCTGGAGATCACCGGGGACACCTTGCAAAAGGTGGTGAACCGCAGCATCGAGGACTGGACGGGCCAGGGGCACTTCCTGCAAATCGCCGGATTCGCCTTCGAGCACGATCCGGCCAAAAAGACGGCCTCAAAATTGACGTTGCTCGGTGACAAACCTCGCACGATAGGGCCGAAGGACGTGATCTACGCGGTGACGACCGCTTATTTGGTCACACCGAGCGTAAAAGGAAACCAGGACGGATACACGATGCTGAATCCGGCCATGGTCGTGGCCAAGGGGCCGGATCTGAAGCAGGTCGTGCTGGATGCACTCGCCGCGCTGAAAAAGCAGGGCAAACCGCTCGCGCCGAAGGTCGACGGGCGCATCTGCAATACGGAGCGGAAAGGGGTTTGTCGGGCGCTCTGACGTTCAGAGCACCCGCCGCACCCGCCGCCGCTCTTCGATCATATGTTGCGTGATGCGTTGTTTGCCGTCGGCGCCCTCGACGAGCGTCCAGACGTCGTGCTCGCGCTTGCGGCCGGCGCTCGCGAGCAGGATGTCGGCCGCTCGTTCGGCCGGGATCAGGCCATCCGGGCGGCCCGGCAATTCAACGACCGCGACACGCGCGGCGAGGCCCTCCATCACGTCGAGCATGTGCTGCACGACGCGGCGGAAGGCCTCCTCGCCAAACCCCTCGCGGGGTCCCGCCCCGAAAAACAGGAGCTTGTCGAACGTGAGGCGCGGCTTCGCCGGGACCATCAGCACCTCGCCAAGCTTGCCCGTCAAGAAGCCGCTCCGAAGCAGCCCGGAGAGATGCCCGGCGAGGCGCCAATCACAAAGGCCAAAGGCGCCGTGCACCGGGCGCGCGTCCGACCACACGCTGCACGCGAGGATCTCGGTGTCGAGATCGTCCAGGCTCGTGAGCTCGGGATTGCAGAAACGGAGCTCCACCTCCGGCCCCGTTACACGCTGATCGCGCCCTTGCGGAACTCGCTGCGGGCGATCTTGACGTTCACGCAGGACGGTTTGTCCGCGGCGAAGGCCGCGTCGAGCGCCGGGCCGAGGTCCTCGGTGCGCTCGACCCAATACCCCACGCCGCCGAGCGCCTCGACGACCTTTTCGTAGCGCGTGTATTCGAGCGCCGTGGCCGGCGAGCGATCCGCGCCGTAGAGATCGACCTGGCCGCGGCGAATCTGCATCCATGCGGCGTCGTTGCCGATGATGCTGATGACCGGAATGCCTTGCCGCGCGAGCGCCTCGAACTCGGCCGCGTTGAAGCCGAACGAGCCGTCGCCGTAAATGAGCACGACACGCGCGCCGGGGCGGGCGAGCTTCGCGGCCATCGCATACCCGGGGCCCACGCCGAGCGTGCCGAGCGGGCCCGGATCCATCCAGAGCTGCGGCCATTCGAGCTTGATCACGTTCGCCGCAGTGGCCACGAAATCGCCGCCGTCGCCGATGACGATGTCCTCCTTGCCGAGGCGTTTTCCGATCTCGTCGCAGACGCGCAGCGGGTTCGGCGGGTCGGTCGTGGCGTCGATCTCGGGCTGCATCTTGGCCCGCGACTTGTCCTCGGCCGCGCGCATCGCCGCGATCCAGCCGGGCGCGCGCTTCTCCTTCACCTCGGCGAGGAGCTGCTCCAGGACGAGGCCGCTGTCGCCGTGAATGGCGACGTCGACCTTGCGGTTTCTACCGATCTCGTTGCCGTCGAGGTCAATCTGGATGACACGCGCACCCGGATTGATGGCGCGGCCATATTCGAGGCGGAAATCGAAGGGCGTGCCGAGGACGACGCAGAGATCGGTTTGTCCGAGCGCGACACGGCGCGACCGGGCGAAGAAGTTCGGGTGCGCGTGCGGCAGGCCGCCGCGCGCCATGCCGTTCAGGAAATACGGGGCGTCGATCGCATCGGCGAACGCGCGCAAAATCTCCTTGCACGGCGACCAGCGGAGCTGCGTGCCGACGATGAACATGGGCCGCTCGGCCTCGCGCAACATGGCCGCGGCGCGGGCGATCGCGTGCGGATTGCCGGCGGGGCGCGGGGGTTCGTCGAAAGGAACCGTGGCGGGCGGCGCGTCGTCGCCGAAGTTCATGAGGAGATCGAGCGGCATCTCCAGGAAGACCGGGCCGGGGACGTTGCCTTGCGCGATGCGGAAGGCGGCGTCGATGTACTCCTGGAGGCGGTCGGTGGAGGGAACGGAGACGCTCCACTTCGTGATGGGGCGCATGAGCTCGACGTGGTTCATGTCCTGGAGCGAGCCCATGTCGGCGAGCAAGCGCGGGCCGGCGCCGCCGATCACGATCATCGGGATGCCGGCGCGCTGGGCATTGGCGACGGCCGTGACGGTGTCGGTGACGCCGGGGCCGGCCGTGACCGCGCAAACGCCGGGCTTGCCCGTGACGCGCGCCCAGGCGTCGGCCGCGTGCCCCGCGGTCTGCTCGTGCCGGACGTCGACGACGCGGATGCCGTCGTCGAGACACCCATCGTAAATGGCCTGGATGTGCCCGCCGCAGAGCGTGAAGAGGTGGGTGACCCCGTGCCGCGCGAGCGCCTTCGATACGAGCCTGCCGCCGTGGACCTGTACCATGGCGGGGCGTATACCACGGGAGGGCCGGGCGATGATAGGCTCCCGCCATGACGAACCGGGTCGCGTGGAGGATCGGGTGGGGCACCGCGGCAGCCGTGGCGCTCGTTTGCTGGGGCTGCTCGGGCGACGATCCAGGCGCAAATGCGACGGGATCCGGAGGATCCGCGGGCGCAGGCGGCGACGCGGGCGCGGGCGGCAGCGCAGGCGCGGGCGGGGGTGGTGGCGCGGGCTCGCGCGGGCCCGCGTACGAGGCCGGGACGGCATTCTGTCCGGCGGACGACGGCGTGCGCCGGATCAAGCTCGTGAACAATTGCAGTGAGACACGCTGGTTCAAGATGGATGGCCGGACCACACCAACGTGGGCCCGGCCGACGGCGTGCGCGTGGAACGGCGCGGCATGCAGCGATCCCGAGGGCGTGGGGCAATGCACGGAGATCGCGAAGAACATGGCCGACGGCGAGGATCCGGGGCTCGTGTATTGCAAGGGCAGCGCCTGCGCGTGCAACCCGTTCTTCGAACTCGAGCCGGGCGAGCAGCACGAGATCGTGATGCCGAACGACGCCGCGTTCCCGAGCGGGACGGGCTGGCTCGCGACGGGGTGCAATCCGTACGGCAATGGCTGCGAGGTCGGAAACGAGGCCGCGAAGAACGCCACGTTCGAGTTCACGTATGACAACCCCGGCCAGGGTTCGCTCTACTACGACATCAGCGCCGTCAACGCGTGGACGACGGCGAGCTCGGTCGGCATGAAGAGCTGCGGGGGCGGCGCGCCGGATCCGAACAACATTTTCTGGTGCCGCGGGACGGGGTGCCGGTTCGACGTGAACGCGCAATGCCCGGACGGCTCGGACGCGTTCGCGCCGGCGCCCGCGGGGTGCAAGGAGTGCCCCACGATGATCGATGGCAATGGGAAGAAGGTGATCGCCGGCTCGTGCGGGACGTGTCCGGACGGCGATTCGGCGAACCGCATCCCCACGGGCACCGTGTTCAACGCCGGCAACATCGGCGGGCCCGAGTGGACGTGGAACGGCGCGCCCGATTTCGCGGTCGGGTTCGGCCACGACGAGGGGATGCACGCGAATCGAAGGTACACGTGTGGACCCGCGGGCTGCACGGACGCGGAGCCGGGCAAGGCGAATACGTGCCTCGGCGGGTGTGACCTCTGCACGGCGACGCAGAAGGTGGGCGCCGGGGACGACGCCTGCCTCAAGTATTGCTGCCCCGACTCGGTGCACACGTACAATGGTTTTCCCTACCGGTACGACAGCGCGGGCTGCACCGCGCTCGGGGTGCAGGCGGGCACCGATTACAGCCCCGCCGTGAAGGGCGCGTGTCCGTACGTGTACACGTTCGGCTACGAGGACCACTCGTCGACGTTCCTGTGCACGACGAGCGCGTCGCTCCTCATTCAAGCTTGCCCCGATCCGGTCGATTTTCCGTCAAAGATCACGCCCTAGGACAACGAGCAGGTTCTCCCGTGTCGATTCTCTGGGAAGATGTCCGTTATCTGGAAGCCGTCGCCCGCGCGGGCGGCGTGGGCGGCGCCGCCCGCGAGCTCGGCGTGTCGGTGTCGACCGTGTACCGGCGCATTGCCATCCTTGAAGCCGCCGTGGGCACGCCGTGCCTGGAGCGCGGCCCGGGCACCGGCGGTTTGACCGAGACCGGGGCCATGCTCGCGCAGGTCGGTCACCGCATGCGCAAGGCCATCGCCGACGTCGCAGGGCAGGTGCATGCACAGGCCACGGAGATCGTCGGCGAGGTCAGCCTGACGACCGTGGAGGCCTTGCTGCCCTTCCTCGTCGAGCCGATCGCCGAGCTCACCGCGCAATACCCCTTGCGCGTGAGCCTCATCCTCGCCGATTCGGGGCCGAGCGTGCGGGACCGCGAGGTCGACGTCGCGATCGGCATCATGCGGCGGCCGCCGCCCGGATGCTGGGGGGTTCGGCTGGGCAAACTCCCGTACGGCGTCTTCGGGACGACGGCGGCCGTCCGGCGCGAGCCCGAGCCGCAGTGGGTCGTGCGCGCACTGAGCGAGCGCTCCTCGCCCGAGTCGGCCTGGGAGCGCGAGCACGCCACCCACATCGCCACGCGCGCCCAGTTCAGCGCGCTCGTCTCGCTCGTCGCAGGCGGCGTGGGCGTCGGGCTCATTCCGCGCGCCATTGCCGCGCTCCACCCCGAGCTCGTGGAGATGCACGCCTATCGTGAGCGCGTCGCGCCGCTCGAACGGACCGCGTGGCTGCTCACCCACCCCGACCTACGCAAGACCCCACGCGTGCGGGTGCTCATGGACGCGCTCGCGCGGCGGTTTCGCGCGGCGCTCTGAACCGGCGGCGCCGGGAGGTCCTTGCAACGCTGCGAAGCCTGTTCGCAACGATGCGACGAGACACGAAAGCGAGCACGTCGCAAACATGGGCCACCCCGAAGGAGGGTCCTTATGCTTGCATCGCTTCGACTTGCACCGCTCTCGTCCGCCTTGCTCCTCGCCCTCGCGCTCGGCGCGTCGGGCCTCGGGTGCAAGATCCGCCAGGATTACGTCCCCGCCGAGATGCCCATCGCCGGCGCCACCGAATGCGGCGACGCCACCTGCTCGCCCGGTCAACACTGCGCAGATCCCTCGCTCTCCGCATGCAAGGCGGGCTGCCTCACGGACGCCAATTGCTCCAGCTCGCAGATGTGCGATCCGGACGCGACCACGTCGCGGCAATGCATCGATCGGCCTACGCCCGACATGGGCATGTCCGACAGCCTCGCCGGGTGCAAGGCGGCCTGCGACTATTACCTGGACTGCGGCCTCGCCGCGGACGAGGCCGCACAGTGCCGCACCGATTGTGAAGGCTTCACGGTGGACGAGCAGTCCGACATCGCCCAATGCGGCGATACCGTCGCGTGCTCGGACCTGCCGTCGTGCCTCGGCGTGCAATGCGTGTCGACGAACGACTGCCCGAACGACCAGAGCTGCGTGGAAAACGCCTGCGTCGGCGGCGTCTAGCGCAGCTAGACCTCGACCTTCTTCCACCGCCCCCGCGCATACGCCCAGCCGAGCAGCACGGCCCGACAAATCCAGTCCGCCGTGCTGCCCATCCACACGCCGGCGAGCCCGAGCTCGAGCTTGATCGCGCAAAACCAGGTCACGCTCGCCCGCACGAGGAAGCCGCAGAGGATCATCGTGCCGAGCACCGTGCGCGTGTCGCCCGCGCCGCGCAGCGCCATCGCCGTGACCATCGCGAACCCCATGAACGGCTGCGCGAACGCGCCCACGCGCATCGCCGGCACGGCCGTCTCCACGATCGTTCGATCCGGCGTGAACGCCGAGATGAGCAAGGGCGCCATCGTGAGGAACGAGAATCCCACGACGCTCAAGCACGCGACGGCGAGCAGCGCCGCGACACGGCCCGCGCGCGCGGCGTCGTCGGGCCGCTTCGCCCCGAGCTTCTGGCCCACGATCGCGCCCGCCGCGATTCCAAAACCGTCCGCCGAGAGCCACGAGATCGACTCGATGCTGACCGCCGCCTGATGCGCCGCGAGCGCGACCTCGCCGAGGAGCGCGATGACCGCGACATAGAACATGAAGCCGAGGTGATACGCGGCCTTTTCTCCGAACGCCGCGCCCGACACGCGCAGCACGCGCATGAGCGCGTCGACGTCGACGAGAGGGGGCTTCGCTCCGAGGCGCGGAGCCACCTCGTGCAGCGGCAGCGGGCTCGTGTGGCGGAAGAGCGCGAAGGTGAGAAGGACGCCTTCGAGGGCCATCGTCGCCCCGTTCGCCACGGCGGCGCCGCGGATGCCGAGCTCGGGCAGGCCCAAGAGGCCGAAGATGAGCAGCGCATTCAGCGCGAGGTTCAGGACGTTGCCGACGCCCGCGACGACGAGCGGCGTGCGCGTGTCCCCCGAAGCTTGCAGCGCCGCAGCCGCGATCGCCTCGACGAACGTGAGCGGCATGGCCCAGCACGCGATGCGGAGATACGCGCCCGCCTGCGCCTGCACGGCCGCTCCGGCGCGAGGAAAAAGGGTTCGGATGAAGGGGCCTTCGGCGAAAAAGAGGGCACACGCGACGACGACGCCGAGCCCGACCGCAAAGAGAAGCGCGGCGCGAGCAGCGCGGGCCGCGCCGGGACGGTCACCGGCGCCGACGCGCCTGGCCACGACGGCGAGGGTGCCCGCGGAGAAGGCCGTGCAAACGGAGTTGAGCGTCCAGACCGTGGCGCCGCCGATCTGGATCGCCGCGAGCGCCGTGGGCGAGTACCGCCCGAGCAGGAGACGCCCGACCAGAAAGACGAGCGTGATCAAGAGCATGTGTGTGATCGCCGGCCAGGCGAGCGACCACACCTCGTTCAGGAGGGCGCGATCACCCTCACGAACGAGGCGAGCCTCTGCAGAAGCTGACGGACGCACGGCGCCGGGGGTGCCATGGCTCGGGCTTTCCGGCAAGGGGCGGACGGGGGCTTCGTGGTCGCGGCCGTGTGCAGCGGAGGGGACTTCCAGGTCCGTGTTGAGGTAGGGTGCAGCCATGCGGATCGGTCAACGCCTGAGCTCGCTGGTCATCTCCGACATTCGCGCGATGAGCCGCGCGTGTGAGGCGGTGGGCGGGATCAACCTCGGGCAAGGCGTGTGCGATCTGCCCACGCCGCCGCCCGTGGCGCGCGCGGCGAACGCCGCGATCGACGCGAGCGTGGCGATCTACACCGCTCCCGAGGGGATCCTGCCGCTGCGGCAAGCGATCGCGGCCGATCTGAAGAAGCGTTACGGGCGCGACGTGGATCCGGCGAGTGAAGTGGTGGTGACGTCGGGCGCGACGGGCGCGTTCGCGGCGGCGTGCCTCGCGCTGCTCGATCCCGGCGACGAGGTGATCCTGTTCGAGCCTTATTACGGCTACCACTTGAACACGATCCTCGCGCTCGGGCTCGTGCCCGTGCTCGTGCCGACGCGGCCGCCGTCGTGGGAAATCGATCGGGAGGCTTTTGCACGGGCGATCGGGCCGCGGACGCGCGCGGTGGTCGTGTGCACGCCGTCGAACCCGAGCGGCAAGGTGTGGAGCGAGGAGGAGCTCGACTGGCTCGCGGACGCGATCGAGGGGCACGACCTCGTGGCGATCACCGACGAGATCTACGAGCACATCGTCTTCGACGGGCAGAAGCACGTGCCGCTCGCGACGCGGAAACACGCGCGGGACCGCACGGTGTCGATCTCGGGGTTTTCGAAGACGTTCGCGGTGACGGGCTGGCGGTGCGGGTATCTGACGGCGCCGGCCGACGCCGCGCGGCGGATCACGGTGGCGCACGATCTGCTCTACGTCTGCGCGCCGACGCCGCTGCAGCACGCGATGGTGGCGGGGCTCGGGATGCCGGACGAATACTTCGCCTCGATCGGGCAGAGCTACCAGAAGAAGCGCGATATCCTCTGCAGCGCGCTCGCGGACGCGGGGCTCACGCCGTACGTGCCGCGGGGCGCGTATTACGTGCTCGCCGACATCCGCAGGCTCGGCGCGCCCACCGCGAAGGCCGCGGCGATGCTGCTGCTCGAGCGGATCCGCATCGCGAGCGTGCCCGGCACCTCGTTTTACGGGGATCCGGTGGGCGAGACGCTCTCTCGATTCTGCTTCGCGAAAGAAGACGACGTGCTGGAAGAGGCGGCGCGGCGCATTCGATCGCTTTGAAAGACTTCCGCAAGCGGGCATGATCTCGGGTCGGACAGGGCAATGAGCGGCGGCGAACTCATCGGCGATAGATACGGCCTCGTACGGCAGATCGGGACGGGCGCGCTCGGCGCCGTCTGGGAAGCGGAGGACCACACAGCGTCGCGGCAAGTCGCGCTGAAGCTCCTCAGCATTCCGAACCTGGAAGTCGGGCAGCGGCTCGGCGAGGAGGCGCGCGCGGCGCAAGCCACCAAGCACCCCACGCTGGTCACGATCCACGACGTGGGCGAGACGGGAAGTGGCGAGCCCTTCGTCGCGATGGAGCTGCTCGCGGGCGAGACGCTCGCCGACCGGCTCGCGCGCGAGCGCGTGCTGCCGCCGCCGCTCGCCGCGCAGATCGGGCGTGACATCGCGACGGCGCTGTCGATCGCGCACGGGGCACGGCTCGTCCACGGGGACCTGCGGCCGGCGAACGTGTTTTTGCAGGGAGAACCGGGCACGGACGATCCGGGCGTGAAGCTCTTGGATCTGTGGGTCGCGCGCGCGGTGCCGGCGGTCGTCGCGGATACACTCGGCCTGGGTTCGCCGTCGTATCGGAGCCCGGAGCAGCTCGCCGCGCCCGAGTCGTTTGATGTGCGGACCGATCTCTGGTCGCTCGGCGTGGTGCTGTTCGAGATGCTCGCGGGGCAGCGTCCTTTCGAGGGCGGGCGCGCGGACATCACGGCGCGGATCTCGAGCGGCCCGGCGCCGCGGGTCTCGCAGCTCGCGCCCGCGGTGGATCCGGCGCTCGAAGAGATCGTGGCGCGGTGCATGGAGCGCGAGCGCGACAAACGGATCGGCAGCGCGATGGTCGTCGCGCACATGCTCGAAGTGTTCGCGGCGCAGGGGCGGAAACCGGCAGCGCCCGCGGCTGCGAAGGTTCACGACGAAAATACGAACGGCGGGGGGCGCGCGGCGCCGATGCTGGACGAGCCGCCGATGCCGCGGGGTCAGCTCGGCACGCTGGTCATGGCCGAATCGGCGCCGTCCACGCCCGCGCCCGCGCCTCGGTCCTCGCCTGCGTCGGGGAGTTTTTCAGCGTCGTCGTCGGGAGGTCCGCTCGGCACGCTGGTCATGGCTCCGCCCTCGTCTTCGCCTCGGACCGAGGAGACGGCGCGGCGGCCCAGACCGGCGTACGTCGCGCCGCCGCGGTCCTCGCGCGATTCGGAGCCGACGCAGGTCTACGTCGAGCCGTCCGGCGTGTTCACGCCGCCGCCGATGCCCATGGCCGGCGCGCACATCGAGGACGAGCCGACCGCGCCGCCGCCCGGCACCACGGCGCCAACGATCGTCGGCGCGCGGCAGCAGCAGATGACGGTGACGGAGCTGCACCACCGGCCGGCGCAACGCGTGAACGACGTCAGCAAGATGGGGTTTTACCTCGCGGCTGCGGTGGGGGCGGCGATCGTCTTCCTCATCGGGTTTTTCGTGATCTTCCTTTTGCTCTGAAGAACGTTTACCGGACGGGCGGCCATATCGAGCTCATCGCGAGGTTGCCCGGCACGTACAGCACCCAGACCGGCATTCCCACGCCATACGTCTCCTTCGTGGCATCCGACCCCTCGACCGATCCCTTGACGGAGCGTCCCTCCGCCATGAAGACGTATTCGATTCGATAGGGGTGGCCGCCGCGCACGAAGGTCGACGTGTCCACGTGCGCCGCCGTGATCATCCCCTTGGCCGCGGCGCCGTGCGTGAGGAGGTGGAGGTGCTCGCGCCAGCGGGTGAGCGCATCGCTGCACTCCGCATAACCGAGGAGACCGCAAATCACGCCGACGAGCAGGCACGCGGCGCCGAGGATCCAGATCCCGGCGACGTAAGGCGAAAGCGCGATGAGCACGAAGAGCCCCGGAATCCACAAAAACAGGCCGAACCCGGCATACAGGACGCCCCTCCGAACGGCCGGGTGATGATGAAAAAGCGCATGCCTGCGATACCCCAGAGGTAGGCGGCGCGGCGGCGCCTCCGGCGGGGATCCTGCGGGAAGATCGGGGCCAGGGAGAGGGCTCCCGCAGCGGGTGCAATGGCTCCCGGGCCAGGTCGAAAATCGCTCCTGGCAAAAACGGCAGGTCACGCCTGGGGGCGAAACGGGGCGACGGGAGGACATGGGGATTCCGTGAGGATAACACGTCTGGTTTCTCACGGCGCTTTCCGATATCCTGGCAGGATGGAGTCGCGCCCGATCACGGAGAGGCACGCGCGATGCCCGTCGTGCGACGCGCCGGTGACGTTCCGCTCGCCGGGCCCGCATGTCGAGACCTGCACGAGCTGCCGGCTCGCCCTCCTTCGTATCGACCGGCGAGGGGGCGACGTCCGGTACAAGCTCGGATGGATCGAGGTCGTGGTTCCCGCGAACCGTTCCGGTTTCGAGGAGGACGAGGACGAGGTGCCGGTCGCGGCGCTCACCTGCGGATCCTGCGGCGGTTCCTTGCGCTGGGAAGAACTCTCGCCGCGGGGCTTCTTCACGTGCCGTCATTGCGACGCCGTGACGGAGTGTCGCCACGTCACGCCGGCGCGAGCCGTGTTCACGCCGAATGCACCGACGGATCCCTACCTCCCGGTCGGCGCGGAAGGTCGGATCCGCGATCGAGACGTCCGCGTGACCGGCCTCGTGACCTTCGCGTCCGACACGGGCGAGGGCGAGGAGTATCTCTTCGAATACATGCTCGAAACGGGCCCACGCGCCACCTGCACGCGGCTGCTCGAAATGGGGGGCGCGTGGTATCTCGTGACCCCTCTCCGGCCGGAGGACGTTCAGCTCGAGCGTATCGGCACGAAGTTCGTCAAGGAGTACGTCTCGTACAATGGCGCGTTGTACGAGCTCGCCTACGCTTACACGGCCATCCTGGAGCATTCGGTCCAGGTCCCGGACCCTTGCGTGGAGGAGCGGCGCTCCTCGAATGCAGAATATTTCAATTTCCGGGACAACCTCGTCCGGATCGAGAACCGGCAGCTCTACAAGATCTATCATGCCTTCTGCGAGCGTTTGTCGCCCGAGGAGGTCGCCGATGGATTCGGGCTCGAGTCTTTGCCCCCGGGTCGTCGGACCCGGAAGAAGGCGAGGCTGCCGGGCTTCGTCAAACGTGCGGATGCGTTTCTGGAGGCCATCGGGCCGATCGTCATGAGCGGGATGCTGGTGCTCGGGCTGCTCATGGCGTTATCGATGATCCGGTGCTGACGCAGGTTCGACGGTCGCGGGGGGCGGCCCCTTGAACACCCGCCGCAGGCCGCCGAACCACACGACGATCGTGAGGAGCAACGCGCCGAGCGTGATCGGCAAAGCCTTGTCATTCGGGGGCGCGACGCCGATGACGAGGACGAGCGCGCAGGAGAGCATGCAGATCCCCGCGACGAGGCGATACCACGGGCCGAGCGAAAAAGGCCCCATCGTGGTCCAGGTCCGGCCATACGCGAAGAGGCCGAGCGCGATGGGCATGCCGTAGGAGATGTAGAGAAAAATCGTGCAGACCGCGGTGATCGTCGAATACACGGGCGTGTAGACGGTGAACCCCGTGCTCACGGCCGCGACGACCCAGATCGCATGGGCCGGCGTCCTGTGGTCCGCGCTCACGCGGCGGAGGGCCGCGGAGAAGGGCAGGCCGCCGTCGCGGGCAAACGCATACGTCATGCGCGAGGCGCTTGTGACGGTGGCGAGGCCGCAAAGATACTGAGCGATGCCGATTCCGACGTAGAGGGCGACCTGCAAAGGGCGCGGGAGGATCTCGCCCATCACCCAGAAAAACACGCTCGGGCCTTTCGAGGCGGCGACCTCCACGCTCGGCATGGCGAGGAGGATCGAGGCCACCATCACGTAGCCAAAAATGCCCGACAGGAGCACGGCGCGCAGAATGGCCCGGGGGACGTTCGTCGCAGCGCCGACGGTCTCCTCCGCGGTATGCGCGGAGGCGTCGAACCCGGTGACCGTATACGCCGGCATGAGCAGGCCGAGCAAAAAGAGCCATCCCATGCTCTTCGTGGCAGGCCAGACGTCGCCGCCGCTCGCGCCGCTGAAATTCGTGAACGTGACGAGCCGCGACGCTTCGAGGCGCGGCGCATAAACGAGCATGGAGACCGTGAGGACGGTCGCGACCACGAAGATGAGATACCCGCTGAAATCAGTGAGGCGCGTGGTGAGACGAATGCCGCGGTGATTGAAGAGGGCCTGCGTCGCGGTGATGACGACGACGGCGGCGAGCTGATGGCCCGGGCCGAGTGTCGCGGGGTCGATACCAACGACGGGGCCGAGGGAGCTTGCGATGAAGAGATACGCGCCGACGTTGATCGCGGAGAGGACCGTGACGAGGCCGACGAGGTTAAACCAGGCCGTCGCCCAGCCGAGGCCCTTTCCGCCGAGGAGGGACGCCCAGTGATAGAGGCCGCCCGCCGTGGGAAACGCCGAGGCGAGCTGCGCCATCGCGAGCGCGAAGCAAAAGGAGAGCGCGCAGGAGAGCGGCCAGCCGAGGCCAATGGAGGCGCCGCCCGCCGCGGAGAGGCCGAGGTGATAGGAGGTGAGGCCGCCGGCGAGGATGCAGATGATCGAGAAGGAGACGGCGAAATTCGAGAATCCGCTCATCCGCCGGAGGAGCTCCTGGGCATACCCCATCCGGTGGAGCAGGCGGACGTCGTCCGCGATGACCTCGGATTCGGCAGGCGGGGTGGGTCCGGTGGGAACGTCGCTGCGCGCAGGGTCTTCCATGGGAGGCTCGCCGAGGAGAGCCTCCAGGGTAGGCGAGCGCGCGGCGACGTGGATCAGTTTTTCGGGGAGGATTCGAGAAGGACGGCGAGGTCTCCGTCGAGGACACGCTCGACATGGGGGCTCACGCCCCCGGTGATCTCGTCCCGCACGAGCCGCTGCGGCGCGAAGACATAACTGCGCCGCTGGTGCCCGAATCGAGCGACCGGCCGAGCGCCGCGCCTTTCGGCCGCAGCCTGTTCGCGTCGCTCGAGCTCGAGCTCGACGAGCTTGCTCCGGAGGAGCCGGAGCGCGCTCGCGCGGTTTTGAAGCTGGCTGCGCTCCGACCGAGCGACGATGACGATCCCCGTCGGAACGTGCCGCATCCGGACCGCCGACGCGACCTTGTTGACGTTCTGTCCGCCGGGCCCGCCGGCGCACATCGTGGTCACCTCGAGATCATCGTCGCGAATCTCGACAGGAATCGCGTCGTCGATATCGAGCAGGACCTCGACCGCGACGAACGAGGTTTGTCGCCGATCCCCTCTGCCGAAGGGGCTCACGCGCACGAGCCGGTGGACGCCGGTCTCGCCCCGGAGAGCGCTGTATACGCCGGCGCCCGGGATCCGGAGCGCGGCGCCGTCGATCCCGGCTTCGTCTCCTTCCTGCCGGTGAAGCTCTTCGACGACGAGCCCCCGCCGCGCCGCCCAGCGGAGATACATCCGCAAGAGCATGGCCGCGAAGTCTTTGGCGTCGACGCCGCCCGCGCCCGGTTGAATGGACACGATCGCGCCCATGCACCCCTCCGGTTCGGGTGGCGCGCACGATCGCTCCGCCTCGCGAAGCTCGACCTCGATGACCGCGAGATCGGTTTCGGCTGCGGCGAGCGCGTCCGCGTCGCCTTCGTGGAGGGCGAGCAGAACAAACGGATGCGTCTCGTCGAGCGCGCGCTCGGCGTGGGAGATCCGATCGTTCAGGGCGCCGAGACGTGCTCGCTCCGCAAGGAGCTGCTCCGCACGTTCGCGGTCGCGCCAGAGGTCGGTTTCGCTGAGAAGGAAGTCGAGTTCGGCGAGGCGCCGCGCCTGCCGGGGAAGGTCAAAGACCGTCGCGGAGCCGGGTCAGGCGTCGACGAAGCTCGGCGAGGCGTTCGAGGATGGGAGAATTCATGCATCATCGTATACATGACGGCGCTCCCTTCGTCAAAGGCGACCAGGCTGCCGAGGACATGTCCATGAAATCCCGAACCCACATCTCTTTCCGCAGGGAGGAGACCTTCCGCGCCGTGCCGCATCGCCTCGACGAGGTCTTGCTCGACGAAGACCGCGCCGCCGCGGTCCGCCGCGAGGACGTCGAGAAGGGGGTCTATGTCTTGCACGGCGTGATGTCGCCGAAGGAATGCAAGCGATTGATCACCACGGCGGAGGCGATCGGCTTCACGCACGCGGGGCTCGCCATTGGCAACGACACGTACCGGGTGAACCTCGCGGCCCGCAACAACCTGCGCGTCGTGCTCGACGCGCCGCCGCTCGCCGAAGGGCTCTGGGCGCGCATTCGTGGCCACGTGGATACGGAGCACGAGGCCTCGCCCCTCGTGGGCCTGAACGATCGCTTTCGGGTCTATCGGTACGAGGTCGGCCAGCGCTTCTCCCCGCACGTCGACGTACGCACGGCCGTGCCGCGGGGGGAGACGCGCGCGTCGCTCATGATTTATTTGAACGAAGGCTTCGAGGGCGGCTCGACGCGCTTCTTCGAGGAGAAGGACAAGAAGAGCCGCCGCGGGGAGGGGCGAGGGCGCAAATTCAACAATCGCGCGCGATTCGCGGTGCGTCCAGCCCCGGGGAGCGTCGTCGTATTCGACCACCTGCTCTTGCACGAGGGCGCCGAGGTCACGGCCGGCGTGAAGTATGCGGTGCGCTCCGATCTCATCTATGCGCCGTCGCGCGCTTCGCGGTGACGCGGCGCTTCGGCGTCGGGCGAAGACGGCGGAGGCCCGGAGAGCAGCGTGACGAGGAGTCCTCCGATCGGCGTGAGGAACATGGAAAGAATCAGCGCTCCCCATAAGCCGATAC
The DNA here is from genome assembly GCF_029946465.1 of Polyangium sorediatum. Taxonomy (NCBI): domain Bacteria; kingdom Pseudomonadati; phylum Myxococcota; order Polyangiales; family Polyangiaceae; genus Polyangium; species Polyangium sorediatum. Next base: position 103,558 of record NZ_JARZHI010000001.1, on the reverse strand, counting down.
GTCGTTCCCTCCCCAGGAGACCCACCGCGAGCACCTTGAGGACCGGAAAAACGTAATCATCGAAAAGCGGGCCGATCTCAAGGCCTGCCCTGGGGTTCTCAGGACGGCTTGCTGGCCCCGGCTGACTGCTTCCAGCGAGCGTCGAGATACGAAGGACGAGATTGTTCCTGGGCGCCCACACCCCGCAAACATCGCGGAGCGTCTCGTTCACGGCCTTCCCATCCACGAGCCGCGAGGGGTTGGGGAGGTCTGGCACGAACCTGCCACCTCGCACGAAACACGCAGCAAAGAGCGCGAGCAACACCGAGGTGATGGCCAGACCGCGAACCATGGGCCCGAGGAGCTGCTTCTTTGGGTGCTTCCGAGTCGGGTCCACGACGCGCGCCATCCTGACTACAGCATGATGCCATCGGGTGGAAGACACAAAGGCGCACTGCGGGCGACATATGGTAGGTTCGTCCACCGTGCTTCAAGCGCTCCTGTTGTTGTTCTTCGTCATCGTCATGGGACTCGAATGGCACGTGGGCCGCACGCATGAGCGACAGGTTTATCGTGTGCCGGACGCGACTTCGAACCTGCTGCTCGGCATGGCGCAGCTCGCCCCCGCTGTTGTCCTCTTTGGCTTCCTGCAGGTCACCTACGAATTCATCTACCAGCGTTCTGCCGCCTTCGAGATCATGGAGAGCTCGCCGATCGGGTGGATCGGGCTGCTCATCGGTGTCGACTTTTGCTACTACTGGTTTCATCGTTTCTCGCACCGCGTGCATGTCGCCTGGGCCTCGCACGCGCTGCACCACCAGGGTGAGGACTACAACCTCGCCCTCGGGATCCGTCAGCACCCGACGCAGGGGTTCTTCGAGCGCGCATTCTACCTGCCCCTCGCGTTCATCGGGTTTCCCCCCAGGATGGCCTCCATTGCAGTTACCATCAACGCTGCCTACCAGCTCTTCCTCCACACCGAGCTCGTCGGCAAGCTCGGCCCGCTCGAATGGGTGCTGAACACGCCTTCGCATCACCGCGTCCACCACGGCATCAACCCCCGCTACCTCGACAAGAACTTCGGGGGCATGCTGATCATCTGGGATCGCATGTTCGGCACGTTCGTGGAGGAGCACGAGCAGCCGGTGTATGGCACGGTCGAGCAGGTCGCATCGTTCGACCCCATCTACTGCATGTGGGCCCCGCTGGACGATGCAATCGAACGCGCGTCGCGCACATCGGACTCCCTGCATGAGCTTGGTGTCTGGATCATGCCTCCCGGCTGGCGGCCGAAGAGCATGGCGAAGGCCGACACCCAGATCAGCCTCGATCGGCCCAAGTACGACGTGAAGCTCAGCCGCGAGGCGACGCTTTACTTGATGGCCATGACGGGGCTCACGATCCTGCTGATGATATGCCACCTTCTCAACAACGACCTAAACTCCCGGCCGGTGAGGATGCAACTCGGGTTCATCGCGTGGGTCGCCGTCACTCTCGTCGCGCTCGGCGGCATCATCGAGGGTCGTGCATGGGCGAAACCCGTCGAGGCGCTTCGGCTCGTCGCCACGCCGTTCGTCGTGATGACCCTGGTTTGAGCCTTTTCCTTCCCGTCACAGTCTCCTCGGGCAAAACCGGTTCACATCTCCCCTTCCCTATCGCTCGCGCGTGACCTGCGCGAAACCCTCCTGTCCGTCGCCAACGGCCTCGCCGAGAATGGGCTCGTCCCCCTGGCCGAGGTCGAAGCCATTGCCGCCGGGCACGCGATCGCATCGAAGACGGCGCTTTCGCCCGTGATTCAGGCGTGGAGCTGCCAGCCGGCGGGCGGCGAGGCCCTCGGGAGGTCACGAAGATCGGACCGCGGACGATTTGTTGTTACGTGGCTTGAGGGGACGGGGCGCGAGACGCGGGCCGGGGCCGGGTTATTGTCTGCGATCGGGGGGCAGGTACCACTTTGGCTTGTCTTTGAGCGCCGGGCACCTCCGCTCCACGTCCGCAATGTAGCAATCGCTGTACTCCTTCAGCCTTGCGAGCGAACCGAACGGCGGAGGACCACCGCAATGGCTGTCCGCCTCGTCGAGGGTACGCCAGTAAAGCGCGCCTCTCTCATCCTCGCACGGCTTGCACCAGATGGGATCCAGCTCCGTGCACGCCACGTGGTTCGGACACCGGGACATCACGCAGCCGGCCTGACAAGCTTCCTCTTGCCCCGCGGGCGGCTTCTCGCAAATCGCCCCCCCCGCCTCGCATACCTCGAACACCGCCGCGAGGTCCTTGTCGCAAGCATCCGCCCCCAGCGTGTCCGACGACGCGCGGCGGACCTTCAAGCCCACACCTACGGCGACGGCGATCGGCAAAGCGATGGCTGCGGCGAAGAGCTTCTTTCGGCGGGTCATCAGCGGCTCCCTCGGGCTCGTCCCGGCCACTCTACACGATCCGCCCCACGGGCGCGAGTCCACCTTCGTGGCATGGATCGTCCCCGGCGCATCCGCTAGCATCGGCCGTACACTTTCAAAGGACGTCGAGAATGCCTGACAGGTTCATCGATCAGGACGAGGTCACGATTTACGGGCCTTATGCCTCGAACAAGATCCGCAAGAAGCTCGTCGGCCTCATCCCCGAATACGATCCTGCATTGCATTACGCCGCCGACCAGATCGACGCCCACACCGCCGCCGTGAAATGGGCCGTGGAGGCCGCGCGCGGCACGGACGCCTCGCGCAGGCAAGGCGCCCGGAGCAAGGCGCCGCTCCTCAAGCAGGCCCGCGCCCTTCTCGGCAAATTCAGCAACCACCTCGGCGCGCACGACAACGGCGCCGTCGACCGAAGGGTGTTTTTCACGAAAGACGGCACCGCCGGAGGCATCGGAAAGGCCGCCGCCGATGTGGTCCTCGCCGTCGCCCACATCACGACGAAGCTCGCCGCGCCAAGCTGCGCCGTGCGCGACGCGGCGCACTGGCACGATCGATTCGATGCCATGACGAAGTCGCTCACGCCCGTCGTCGCATTCGCCGACGACGCCCGCATCGACAGGCAATCCCTGACGCCGGAGGTCGAGACGACGCGGCAAGTCTGGCTCAATGGGTACGTCGCCGCGAAGGCGCTCTGCGAGAGCCTCCTCCGCCACCTCGGCCGCGTCGACAAGCTCCGCCTGTATTTCTATGACCTCCAGGTGCCCGCCGGCACGAAGGTCACCGAACCCCCGGCCGAGGGGCCGGAGGCGCGCGAGGCCGAGGATACGGACGAAGACGCGGGCGACGCGTAACCCGAGCGTCGACAGAGGGGCCGGTCACCAGCCCTCCCAAGGCCCCGAGCGTTGCTTGGGCACGTGGGAAGGGTGGTTCCCGGCGTCCCTGGAGCCGCCGGAGGGCTCGGGCGGCTGCCGGCCATGGGCCCGAGCAAGGAAGACCCCGTCGAGGGGCTGACGGCCAAAGCCCCTGTCGAGGCGCGGGAGGTCCGTCGAGCGGGGGCTCGGTCCTTCGATCGTCGTCAGGCCATCCCGGCGGCGCGCGCTCGGCTCAATGCACCCCACCCACGAGCCACGCATACCCGGGCACGAGCACCTCCTCGGGGCTCGCGCCGCCCTGGGTCGCGGGCGCCGTGCCGCGCGCGTCACACGAGAGCCGGAAGCCGTGGTCGCCGAAGACGAAGAGCAACGTGCGCGGCGGCGAGCTCTCGACGAAACGGCAGATCACCTGCGCCGCCTCGTCCGCAATGCCGCCGAGCCGCTCGTCGAAGCCGGGGCCGACGCCACGCAAGCGCGCCTCGACGAGGTCGAGCTTGAAGACTTCTTTGGTGCCGTATCGCTCGCGGCGAATCGTGGAGAGGGCGCGGCCGCGGACGATGTCGGGCTCGGGGCCCGGCTCGGGCAAGGGGTCGCGTAGGCCCTCGGGGCCACGGCCGAGGAGCGCGACCTGCGCCGGCGTGGTCGTGGGGAGCGCGCTCCAGAGCAAGGTGCGGTCGACGCAAACGGCGCGGCCCTGCAAGGTCGGCTTGAGGCGCGCCATGACGCGCTCGCCGAGGTCGAAGCGGAGCGAATCGACGAGGAGCAGGCGCACGGCGCGGGCGTTGTTGAGGCGCGCGATCCGCGCCGCCACGTCGGGCGCGTCGAGGACCATCAGCGGTCGCTTGCCGGTCGCGCGGATCGCGGCGAACCCTTCCGTGTAGCTGTGTTCGAAGGCCGTACGGAAGCCGTCGACGACGCGCTGGACGGAGCCGTCGGCGTGGCCCCGCGAGAGCGCGCCGATGAGGGGCATGTAGCGGGTCGCGAAGAGCCGATCGATGACGCCCGCGGGCTTGGGGCCCCGCGCGTTGTCGAGGTCCATCGCGAAGGCGCGCCACTCGGCCGCCGAGAGGACACGCTCGACCGGCGAGGGAGCGACCGGCGGCGAGGGCGGCGCAAGGTCCGAGGGCAAGGGCGGCGGCGGCGGGAGCGTGTCGGCCGCAGGGGCGTTCCTCGCAGCAGGCGCGGCGGCGGCCTCGGGCTCACGGTCGCGCGTGGGCTCACGGTCGCGCGTGGGCTCACGGTCGCGCAGGGGCTCACGGTCACGCAGGGGCTCACGGTCACGCGTGGCCTCGAGCGCAGGCGAGGAGGGCGTGCGGCGCGGCGCCGGGGCGGCGGGCTCCGCGGGCGCCGCATCCATGGGCGGCGGCGGGGTCGACTTGAACGCGCGCGGCGCGCCGTCCGCCGTGGGCATCGGGGTCGGCGTCGGTCGGGGGCCCGACTTCAGGCCACGCAGGCGGCCGATCGGCGCGCGCTCGGGCGCCGCGTCGGCCTCGGGCGGGCCGGAGTCATGCATCGTGATGGGACGCACGTCGCTCGGCTCGGCCTCGGGCGGGGGCGCAGGCGGCGTGAGGGGCGGCCGGGCGACGACGCGCGAGTGCTCGGGGAGGGCGCGGCGCGTGGGGGCGGCTTCGGCGACGAGCTCGTCGAGGCGGACGGGCGCGAGGATCCGGAGGCCACGGTCGCCCTCGTCGAGGACGAGCGCCACGGGGCCGGCCTGGGCCGCTTCGTTGAAGACCGCGAGCACGGCGCTGTCGGAGGGCCCGAGCGCGGGGGCGTCGCCCGAGGTGTCGGCGAGCGTGGCGAGCGGCGGCAAGGCGAGGGCGAGGCCAAAGGAGCCGAGGCCACGGGCGCGGACGACCTGATCGCGCAGGGAGGCGGCGCCGTCGACGTCGGCGCTCACGGACGGCGGGGGGGCGCCGCGCATGGCGAGGGCGCTCTCGACGGCCTCCTCGACGGCCTGGCGTAGCCGCCCGGGAGCCGGGGGGCGCACGATGCTTGCGACCACGTAGCCGCGGCCGCGCAGCTCCGAGAGGAGCTCGGCTTTGCGGGGAGCGGCGACGAAAAACGCGCCAAACGACGGTCGCACGGGCGGAGAGGGGGAGCCCGAAGGCGCGGGGGCCTGCACCAAGCGCATGAAGGGTCCCTTGCCAGAGAGGACGAGAAACGGACGAATTTTCGGCGAGCCAAAGACCCGGCAGGCTAGTCCGGGAAAGAGGAGACCTTCCCATGCATGAGCCTCGACGCTTCCCGATCGCCCGGTTCTTCAGCTTCGTCGCCCTGACCCTCGCGCCCCTCGCCGCCGGCTGCTCGGACGACCCCGCCCAGACGCCCCCCCCGCCCGCGGGGGATCCCTTCGGGCCGATCGGCGAGCGCGCCGATCTGCCCGTGAGCGAGCGCGTCCAGATCGAGAACCTCGCTTCGCCCGTGGACGTCGTGCGTGACACGGACGGGCGGCCGCACATCTTCGCGTCGAGCTTCGAGGACGCGATGCGCGTGCAGGGCTACCTCGTGGCGCAGGACCGGCACCTGCAGATCGAGTTTTACCGCCGCGTGTCCGAGGGCCGGCTCGCCGAGATCCTCGCCGACGCGGACGCGAGCGTGATCGACAACGACATCGTGTTCCGCAGCCTCGGCCTGCACCGCGTCGCGAAGAAGCAGTACGAGACGCTCGGGGCCGAGGAAAAAGCCCTCGTCGACGCGTTCGCCGACGGCGTGACCCAGCACTTCCGCGCGCTCCGGAACCGCGAGGCGGCGCTGCCCGCGGCGGCCTTCCTCGTCCCGGTCGATGCGTTCACCGACTTCACGGGCCCGGACGCGCTCGCGATCGCGCGGCTCCAGTCGTACCTGCTCTCGCACTCGGCCGACGCCGAGCTCGCGGACACGATCTCGATCCAGACGCTCGGGAAGGCGTTCCCGAGCAATGCGGGCGATCCGCTGGTCGCGGTGCGGAGCGGCATCCTCAAGGAGCTTTACCGCTTCGCGCCGTACGAGCCGGCGACGACGACCACGGGGTATCCGATGGGCCAGGGCGGCGCGAAAACCCCCGCGCCCTCCCCTCTCCTGCCCGACCTCGGCGCGCGGACGGAGCGGTACCGCGAGGCCCTGCGCAAGGTGAAGGATCTGTTCGCGCCCGAAGGATTCGGCTCGAACAACTGGGCCGTCGCGGCGGGGAGGAGCGACACGGGGCACGCGCTGCTCGCGAGTGATCCGCACCTGACGCTCGCCGCGCCCTCGATCTTCTGGCCCGTCGCGATGGAGGTGACGCCGAAGGATCCGGCGGCGCGGGTGAAGGTCTCGGGGCTCGCGTTCCCCGGCATCCCGGGGATCATCCTGGGGCACAACGAGCACATCGCCTGGGGCGCGACGGTCGCCGGCTACGACGTGACCGATCTCTACGCCGAGACGATCACGCCGGATGGCAAGTCGGTCGTGTTCGGCGGGAAGAATGTCGCGATCGAGACGATCGACGAGGTGATCCAGATCCAGGCCGGCGCACCGTACACCTACAAGGTCCCGGTCGTGCCGCACCACGGGGCGATGCTGCCGGAGATCCTGCCGGATCACACGGTGGCGCCGCTCGACCCGGCGAAGGGCGCGGTCAGCGTGCGCTGGACCGGCGACGAACCGACGAACGAGCTCGCGGCGATCCTCCACCTGTTGAGGTCGAAGAATGTCGACGAGGCGAAGCTCGCGCTCGACGGTTTCCAGGTCGGCGCGCAGAACTGGATGATCGCGGACACGCAAGGCAACGTGCTCTGGACCTCGCACGCGAAGCTGCCGACCCGCGCGCCGGCGGCCGTCGCGTGGAGCCCCGCGACGTTTTCGGGCACGATCCCGTGCCTCGTGCTCCCGGGCGATGGCTCGGCCGAGTGGACGGGCGCCTTGCCGGATCACCTCGTTCCCTGGGAGAAAAACCCCGCCGCGGGCTTCCTCGCGACGGCGAACAACGATCCGATCGGCGACTCGCTCGACGGCGATCCCTCGAACGGCACGCTCCCCGACGGGACGCCGATGTACCTCGGGTGCTCCTGGGACATCGGCTTCCGCGAAGGTCGCATCCAGGAGCGGCTCGCGGGGCTCGACAAGGCGACGCCCGAGGATCTCGCGAAGATCCAGGGAGACGCGAAATCGGCGCTCGGCTCGCGCCTGACGCCCGCGCTGATCGAGGCGATCGAGCGGGCCGAAGCGGAGCGCAAGACGCCTGGAACGCACCCGGATCTCACGGCCGTGGTGGCCGATCTCAGCTACGACCCGGCGGCGATCCAGAAGGTGCACGCGCTGCTCACGGCGTGGGGCACGGAAGCCGGCTACGAGGCCGCGAGCGGGATCGATCCGGAGACGAACAAGCCGCTCCCGGAGGAGGGCGAGACGGCGATGGAGGCGCGCGCGGCGCAGGCGACGCTCGTGTTCAACGCGTGGCTTCTCAGGCTCGTCGAGCGCGTCCTGGGGGACGAGCTCGAGCATGCCGGCCGGCCCTTCGTGCCGCGGGATCAGAAGGCCAAGGCGATCCTCGCGATCACGCGCGACACACCCGCGACGCTCCCGACGTACGACCCGATCACGAAGGAAAGCGCGCTCTGGGACGACATGGCGACGCCGGCGATCGAGACGAAGCACGAACGGATCGTGCGCGCGCTCCTCGACGCGCTCGGGACGCTCGTGGAGGACGTCGGCGCCGACATCGGCGCCTACCGCTGGGGCGCACGGCACCGCGTCCGCTTCGAGGCGATCCTCCCGGTCCTCGGCCAGCTCTCGATCCCGCCGCTCGGCGACCCGGTTTTTCCGGACGGTTTTCCGCGACACGGCGACAACTTCTCGGTCGACTCGTCCGACTTCTCCCTCACCGCCCGGCTCGACGTGACGCCGCGCTACGACTACGATTTCGGCCCGACGCAGCGACTCGTCGTGGACCTCGATCCGGAAGGTCCGCGTGCATGGAACGCGCTGCCGGGGGGCGTGGTGTGGGACTCGCAGAGCCCGCATTTCCGCGACCAAGCCGAGCTCTGGCGGAAGAACCAGACGCGGCGGGTCCCCTTCTTGCTTCCCGAGGTGGTGGCTGCGGCCGAGTCACGAATGGTCGTGACGCGGAAGTAGCCTCCCCAAAGGAGGGCGGGTTGGTCCTGCGCCGCATCCTCACGAGCGCTGCGTCCGGGTTCGACAAGACCGTCGGCACGGCGATGCTCGTGCGGGGGGACATGATCCGCTCCTTCGATCCCGCGGGCCTCGGCCCCGAGGCCCGCATCGACCTGCTCTCCACGATCCGCGCGATCTACGACAAGCCCGAGTTCTTCACGGCGCCGAGCTCGTTCTTTGGGGAACCAACGATCCCCCACGTCGAGCTCGCCCGGGTGCGCCTCCTCGGCGGGCCCGATCCCGGCATGGTGCTCGACGCAACGTGGCCGAGCGAGTTCGAGCCGCTCGAAGCGAGCGTGCGCACGGACTACCTCTGCCACACGCTGAATCGCACCGCGACGGCGCGGCTGTTTTTGCACGCTACGCCCCGCCCGGTCGTGATCCTCGTGCACGGCTACCGGTGCGGGGCGTTCGCGCTCGAGGAGCGGCTCTGGCCCGTGCCCTGGATCTTCGAGCTCGGGCTCGACGTGGCGATGGCGGTCCTGCCCTTCCACGCGTGCCGCGCGCCGAAAGGGACGGCGCTCTTTCCCTCGCCGGACATGCGCTTCACGATCGAGGGGTTTCGCCAGGCGATCATGGATCTCCGCGCGCTCGCGGCGCTCCTCTGCGACCGGGGCGCGTCATCGGTCGGCGTGATGGGCATGAGCCTCGGCGGCTACACGACGGGGCTCTGGGCCACGATCGACCCGACGCTCGCGTTTGCGGTGCCGATCGTGCCGTGTGCGTCGATCGCCGACGTGGCGCGCGCGGTGGGGCTGCTCGTCGGCACGCCGGAGCAGCAGGCGGCGCAGCACCAGGCGATCGAAGCGACGTTACGCGTGGTGAGCCCGCTCGGTCGGTCCGCGTTGATCCCGTCGGAGCGATTCCTCGTCGTGGGAGCGGCGGGCGATCAGATCACGCCGCTCGATCACGCGCGGCGCATGGCCGAGCATTTCCACGCGCCGCTGGAGACGTTCCACGGCGGGCACCTCTTGCAGTTCGGCCGGGCGGACGCGTTTCGCGCGGTGCGGCGGATGCTCGCGCGGATCGGGATCATCGAGACGCGCCACGCCGCGGCGTGACGCGTCTCTCCCCATCAACCGGGGCTCACAGCACGCACTTGTCGGTGCCAACGCCCGTGCAATCGGCGTCGGCCGTACACTCGCACGCGCCGCTCGTGGTGTTGCACTTGCCGTAGCCGCCGCAGTCCGCGTCGGTCGCGCAGCCCGCGCCGGCGCAGTACTTCCCGCCGCTGTCGTCCTCGCCGGTGCACTTCAGCGGCATCGTGCAATCCGCGTCCGCCATGCAGGGCGTAGCGCAGATCTTCATCGAGCTCTCGGTCAGGCACTTGTTGTTCGGCAGCGCGCCGCCGAACGTGCAATCAGCGTCGGCCTTGCATTGCGGGGCGCCACACACGCCCTCGTCACACGTCCAGTTGTTCGGGTAGTCCGCGCCGGGGCAGTTCGGCACGCCCATTGCACAGCAATCCGCCGGCATCGCGCACGTCTTGCCGCAATAACCAGCCGAGGGCCCGCCGCCGCCCATGCCGCCGGTGCCGCCCATGCCGCCCATGCCGCCGCCGCCCATGCCGCCGGTCGCGCCGGAGCCGCCGCTGCCGCCCGAGCCGCCCGTATCGTCGCCGCACGCGGCGAGGCCCAAGAAGCTCATAGAAACCACGGCAAGAATCGAAAGCATTCGCATGTGAAGTCTCCTTTGAATCCGTGGTCATTCCACGGATGTCTACCGACGCCGCTCCCTGACACGAGGGGGCGTCGAGGTCAAAACTTCCCATGCGTAACGTCGTTACGATTCGGTCCGCGACATATTTGCGACCGTCCCCCTCACAATTGCCTTCACGAGTTCGGGCTTGACGACCTTTCCAAGTGCATTGCGCGGAAGCGACATCACCACGATGACCTCGCGCGGAACCTTGTACAGCGCCATTCGCTCTTTCGCCCAGCCGCGCAGCACCTCCGGCGCGCATTCCGCGGCACGACCCGGCGCGGCGACGACGACCGCGACGACACGCTCGCCCCACGCCTCGTCGGGCAAACCCACGACCGCGACCTCGGCGACGGCCGCATTTTCCCGCAGCGCCTCCTCGATCTCCAGGGCCGAAAGCTTGTACCCGCCGCTCTTCAAGATGTCGACGCTGGTTCGTCCCAGCAAACGTAGGTAGCCATCCTCGGCGCGCTCGGCCACATCGCCGGTACGGAACCAGCGGCCCTCGGCAAACGCATCCTGCGTGGCCTGCTCGCGGCCAAGGTACCCCTTGAACACGCTGGGCCCGCGAATCCAGAGCTCGCCGGGGCCCCGTTCGAGGTCATTGCCCGCCTCGTCGACGATCCGCGCCTCGACCGAGCGCGGAGGCAAACCCACCGAGCCGGAGCGCCGGCCCGAAGGATCGAGGGGGTTCGTCGCGCCAACCCCGATCTCGGTCATGCCGAAACGCTCGAGGGGGATCGTGCCCGTGACGGCGCGCCAGCGCTCGGCGAGGGTGACGGGGAGCGCGGCCGAGCCGCTCGTCGCAAGGCGCAAACCACGCGCGCCGCTCGCCCACCGCGCCCGCGTCGGCTCGTCGGCCGCGTCGAACGCCTCGAAGAGCTTCTGGTACATCGTGGGCACGGCCATCCAGACCGTCGGCGGGTTTGGCCCGCAAAACGTCTCCCACACGCGCCGCGCCTCGAAGCGCGGGAGCAGCCGCGCCGCAGCGCCCGCGAGCAGCGTGGTGAGCAGCGAGATCCCGAGGCCGTGCAGGTGATGCAGCGGCAGCGCGTGGAGCAGCCGATCGCCCTCGCCGAACGCCCACACCTCGCGCAAAATCGCGGCCTGCACGTCGACGTTCGCGTGCGTGATCATCGCGCCCTTGGGTTTGCCCGTGGTGCCGCTCGTGTAGAGCAGGAGCGCGACGTCGTCGGGTTCGAGCGGGGCCGCGTCGCCCTCGGGCCGCGGGCCGTCAGCGAGCGTCTCCGCGAAGAGGACGCGGCGGCCTTCGCAGAGCAAGGCGCCACGCTCGTGCTGATCCTCGGAGACGATCACCGCGGCCGCGCGCGCGTCCTCGCCGAACCAGGCGAGCTCGGCAGGCGGATAAAGCGGCGAGAGCGGCAAGGCCACGCCGCCCGCGAGGATCGTGCCGAAGAAGGCTTCGAGCCAGAGCGCGCCGGGCGAGACGAGGATGGCCACGGCGCGGCCTTCGAGCGAAGGCGCGCCCTCCGTGAGCGCGAGCCGGACGCGCTGGGCGCGATCCCACAGCTCGGCGAAGGTGCGGCTCCGCGCGTCGTCCTCCACGGCGAGCCGCTCTTCGTGCTGGAAGCTTGCGAGGCGCGTGACGAAGGGAGAGGGCATCGTGAACTCGGGGCTCGATTCGAGGGGCCGAACGGCTTGTCCGCGCGGAAGCTACCACGCCCCGTCGCCCCGAGGACGCCGCTTCCTTTCTCCCGGGGCTTCGGCTTCGGTACACTCCGCCGCCATGCACTCCCGCGTCCCTGTCCTCGCCTCGCTCGCGCTCCTCGTCGCGACGACGCTGACCGCCTGCGGCGACGACAAGTCCAAGACGGGCGCCGCCCCGAGCGCGACCGCCTCCGCCGCAGCAGCACCGACGGAACCCGCGCCGCCGCCCAAGCCGAAGACGATGCCCGCGCTGATCGTCGACTCGCTCGGCCCGTACATCGGCCAGATCCGCGTCGACATGAAGCAGGAGAAGTGGCCGGAGAAGCTCACGGCGGCGGTGAAGGATCTCCCGATCAACGGGCAGCAGGTCACGCTGATCGCCGAGAAGAAGGCGCGCACGCCGGACGTCGCCGCGGTCGTGGCCGAGCTCGGCCGCGCGGGCGCGCCGACGATCCTGATCAAGACCGACGGCCGCGACGACGTGCCGAAGGAGCTGCTCGTCACGCCGCCGGACAAGGTGTCGAACCCGCCCGGCTGCTCGGTGACGGTGATGGTGCTGAAGGACCTCTCGACCGCGGTGTGGCCGTTCAAAGGCGGGCTCGGCAAGAAGCAACGGAAAGGGTTCGCGGGGCCCGATCTCTCGAACACGGGCGACGCGATCAAGAAGGACCTCGCGATCTGCGACTCGTCGTTCGCCTTCTTCTCGGCCGACGACACGGTCTCGTGGGAGATGGCCTATAACCTCGCGGGCACGCTGAAGGTCGTCGATGAGAAGAGCGACAAGAAGAAGATCGAGACGCTCGTGCTCCTCGGCGAAGCCCCCGTCGCAGGCAGGGCCGTCACGCTGAAGAAGTGACGCGCGCAGGCCTCGCGAGGTGCTCGCGCGCGAGCGCGAGGATCCCCAGGGCAAACACGTGCCCCCACAAGACGCCCGTCGCGAGCCGCGCCGGATGGAAGAGCGGGCGCAGGCGGAGGTCCTGCGTGATCACGTCGGCCAGCATGATCACGCTCGCGATGAACCCGTAGCCGAGGCACGCACGCACGCTCCATCGCGGCCGCGGGAACAACCCCGCCGTCACGAACCCCGCGAAGATGCCGGCGCAACGGCTGCAAAGCGGCATCAGCACGCCGGCGAGCGCGAGCGTGCGCTCGGGCTTGAGGTGACACACGGGCGCGAAGAGCAGGTAGAGGAGCTCGCCCATCTCGGGGCTCGTCACGCGGCGCGCGAAGGGCGCGAGGAACGGCGCGACGCCGACGAAGCAAAGCAGCCCGCGGAGGACACGCTCGAGCGTCAGCCCCGCGCGGGCGGCTTCTTGCCGAGGCGCGCCATCACTTCCTGCAGGTCGGTCCATACTTCGCGTTTCGCCGACGGCTGCCGGAGCAGGTAGGCCGGATGGAACGTCGGCATGACGGGAGTCCCGCGGTACATCTTCCACTTGCCGCGCAGCTTCGTGATGCCCTCGGTCGTGCCGAGCAGGCCCTGAATCGCCGTCGCGCCGAGCGCGACGATGTACCTCGGCCGCGCGAGCTCGAGCTGCGAGGCGAGGTAGCCCTTGCACGCCTCCATCTCGTCGGGCTGCGGCTTGCGGTTCTCCGGAGGCCTGCACTTGACGATGTTGCAGATGTAGACCTCGCCCGGCCGATACCCCATCGCGGCGATCATCTTGTCGAGGAGCTGCCCCGCAGGACCGACGAACGGCTCCCCCGCGAGGTCTTCCTCCACGCCCGGTCCTTCGCCGACGAAACAAAGCTCGGACAGCGGGTTGCCGCGGGCGAACACGGTCTGCGTGCGCCGCTCGGCGAGGCGGCAACGCGTGCAGGAGGCGACCTCGGAGGCGAGGACGCGGAGCTGCTCGATACGCGCCTCGGGCGTGCGGGCCTCGGGGCGCGCTGCGGCAGGGCGCTGCGGCCTCTCGGCAGGCGGCGAAGGCGGCACGTACTGCGGCACCTGCGCGCGCTCGGGCGGCGGCGTGAACTGCGCGGGCTGCGCGAAGGTCGAGTCCGAGGGGACGGGGCGACGATCCGCGACGGGCGCAGCCGCGCGCGGGTTGGGCGGCGGCGGCGCGGCGTGCGGTTCGGCCGCGGGATACGCAGGTTCTACGTCACGCGCAGGCGCGAGAGGCAAACCCCACGCGCCCGTACTGTCGTACCACTCGACGAGCGCGCGCACCGAGGTCGCGATCTCGAAGAGCTCGTCGCGCGGATCGGCGTGGGGCTCGTCCATCGAAGGCCTGCGTCAGTGACTTCCACCTTCTTGCTGCAAGAACCGCTCGGCGTCGAGCGCGGCCATGCAGCCGGTCCCCGCGGCCGTGACCGCCTGCCGGTACGTCCAGTCCTGCACGTCGCCCGCGGCGAACACGCCGGGCACGCTCGTGCGCGTCGAGCCGGGCACGGTCTTCAAGTAGCCGTTCGGGTGCGTCTCGAGCTGCCCGACGAAGAGCTCGGTCATCGGCGTGTGGCCGATCGCCACGAAAAACGCCGCGGCCGGAATGGACGACGTTTCGCCCGTCTTGAGGTTCTTCGCGACGATCCCCGTGACCTCGTCCTTGTCGACGCCGAGCACCTCGTCGACGACGTGGCTGTAGAGGATCTTGATCTTGGGGTTCGAAACGACGCGCTCGATCATCGCCTTGCTCGCGCGGAACTCGTCGCGGCGATGCACGAGCGTGACCGAGGAGCAGAGGCCCGCGAGGTAACTCGCCTCCTCCATCGCAGTGTCGCCGCCGCCGACGACGGCGACGTCACGGCCGCGGTAGAGCGCGCCGTCGCAGACCGCGCAGGCGCTGACGCCCTTGTTCTTGAGCGCCTCTTCGCTCGGCAGGCCGAGGTAGTTCGCGCGCGCGCCCGTCGCGACGATCACGGTCTTGGCGAGGTAGAGCGTCTCCTCGACCCAGACCTTGAACGGCCGCGCCGAGAGATCGACCTTCGTCACGTCCGCCGTCACGATCTCGGTGCCCTGGTGCTCCGCCTGATCGCGGAAGCGCTGCATCAGCTCCTGGCCCGTGACCTTCTGCGGAAAGCCCGGATAGTTCTCGACGTCGGTCGTGAACATGAGCTGACCGCCGGGGATGAGCCCGCCCGCGTTGAACCCCTCGATGCAGAGCGGCTTCAGATTCGCGCGCGCGGCGTAGATGGACGCAGTCAGGCCCGCAGGGCCCGAGCCGATGATGATGACGTTGCGGACGGGTGTGTCGGTCATGCTGGCCCGGGTCATAGCGAAGGCGCGCGGCCGCGTCGATACGCGCGCGCCACCCGGACGAACGGAGGCGGGAAGGAGCGGCCGATCGGGGCCGAGGACTACTTCTTTTTCTTCTTCTTCGTGTCCTTCGGCGGCGGCGGCGGCTCGGGGGCGAGGCTGCCGTTGTACTCGCGGGCGACGTCGTGGAGGTACGACTCGCTCGTGAGCTTCGGGAAGTCGGAGGCCGAGATCTTGTCGGTGGCCATCCGGGTCGCCCTGTCCGCCTCGCGGCGCATGCCGTTCAGCGCGCTCTGGTAGATCCAGGTGCCGATCGCGCCGACGATGACGCCGCCGATGATGATGGCCGTCGAGCCCGCCGTCGGGATGATGGGATCATCCTTCGTGACCGCCGCGGCGATGGCCCAGCCACCCATGATGCCGTAGCCGACACCCGCCACGATCATGCCCGTGGAGCGCTTGCCGGCGTTGTCCTTGATGCCCTTCTCGTAGACGGCCATCGACTCCGCGTGGTTGTCGCGGATCTCCACGATGCGCTCCTCGAACGCATCCTCGAACGCCTTGTCGCGCGCGATGTGCAGCGCGCTGAGCACGTCGATCTCCTGCCGGCCCTGGTAGACGCCCCAGGCGTAGCCACGGCGCGCGACCTGCTGGTTGCCGTAAATGCGGCTCGATCCGACGAGGCGACCCGACGCGTCGCGGACCTCCTGCTCGCCGAGCTCGACGCGCTCCGTGGTCGTGTACGTGAAGCTTTCGCCCTCGACCTTCAGGGGTTCGCCCGTCTTTTTGTGCTCAAACTTATAGTCGTATTCGTCCGGGGCCGTCGGCGGCGGCTTGGGAATGGCACAGCCGACAACCGCCAAACCCAGCCCAACCACCATCAACGATGCACGCGCGTTCATCCCTTCCTCCCGGACAAGTTCGTCCCCATGCGACGATAACCGTGGCAATGAAGCGCGCTGGCACGCCGAATGTCAATGTTCTCCGTACCCAGAACGTTCAGAACCGGTACGTGGCGCCGAGCGCGACCTCGTTCAGGCTCGACTCGAGCCGCCCGCCATTGACGTTGTGAGGGCTGCGATAATTCGTCGTCGCGTCACCGGAGAGGCCGTAGACCTCGCCCCGGCCGCCGTTGTCGAGCGGCTCGAAGAAGGTGTGCTGGTAGGCGAGCGACACGTCGACGGGCCCGAGGCGCACGCTGCCGCCGCCCCCCACGCCGACACGGGCTCCGAGGTGGAAATCCGGGTTCAGGTAGGCAGGGTCCTGCCCGTTCGTTTCCAAAAACCCGCCGGCCCGGACCGCGAGGAAGCCCGGGATGACCACGAAGTCGCCGCCGAACCGCACGCCGAAGACGTTCTTCCACTTGTGCGGGATGTCGGCGTTCTGGGGGATCTCGCCGGGCGTGCCGTTCACGCGGATGCCCGGATCGAAGCGGACCTCCAGGTTGTCGACGACGCTGTTGTGCGCGTAGGTGAAGTCGACCTCGATGTCGAAGAGGTCGTCCGCGAGCGGGTCGCGCACCTTGGCGCCGACCTTGGGCACGAGCGAGCCCGCGCGCAGCGGGTGGTGGTAGCGGAAGCCGAGGCGCGCTTCGAGCGGGATCCTGAACTTGAGCGTGCCCGCGTCCTCGTCCTCGGTGATGTTGCAGTTCGCCGGGCCCGCCGGACAGGGGTTGTCGTTTTTCTGGCCGCCCGCGCGCCAGTAGAGCGATTCGAGCTTCACGCCGGTGCGCGTGGAGATCGCGTCCTGCCACTTGAACCACGCGCCGAGGTCGAGGCGCTTGTGCGGCGAGGCGAGGACACCCACGACGACGCCGGGCACGAAGCCGTCGAAGGCCGAGAGCGTCGACTTCACCTCCTGGTTGCCGGCGAAGTCGTCCCTCGGGATCTGCGAGGTCGCCTCGGTGAAGTTGACGAAATCGATCGAGGCGACGCCCCAGATGAAGCCCGCGCCGACGCTGAGCCAATCCTTGATCGCGTAGCTCACGCTGAGCGTCGGGTTGAAGATGAGCGAGTCGCTCTCGATGAGCAGGTGGCGCTGCGGCGCGGGCTGCGTGGTCGAGAGGCCGAGCTGGTTCGTGTACGGGATCGACTCGGGCCAGACGATCTTGCCGACGCCGTGCGGGCCCATGACGGACAGGCCGATCGCGAGCTTCTGCGTGATGCGGAAGTTCGCGGCGATCTGCGGGTTCGGGAAGGGCGAGGTGTCGGAGCAGACCGGGTCGGAGGGGCCGCCCGCCGCGCCGGGGCCCGGGATGCCGCCGCCCGGCGAGACGGGCTGGCCGTTCACGTCCCTGCGCGAGAAGCAGGTGTTCATGAACATGAGGTGCGCGCCGACGTGCACGCCCGACTTCTGGAACGCGAGGCCCGCGGGGTTGAAGTACGCAGCGAGCGGATCGTCGGCCCGCGCGACGTAGGTCGCGCCGCGGCCGAGCTGCACGACGCCATTGTCCGGAGAATCGAGCCCCGAGGAGGCGCGCGCGACGCCCGCGCCCCCCAGCAAGACCGACCCCACGAACGCCCCCACGACGAGATTCCTCGCGCCCATCGCTCTGCCGCTCCTGCCGATTTCGATGCTGGTTTTACTTGTTGACCGGCGAGGCCTTCAGCGCAGCCTTGCCTTCCTTCGCGTACACCGTGAACTTCACGCGCGTCACGCCGTGACGCTGCACGAGCGCGTCCTTGTTGCGCTGCAGCGTCGACTTGAACTTCTCGAACGTCATGCCCGCCGTCTGCTCGCCGCACTGCTGCTTCATGGCGACGAACTCTTCGTAGACCTTCTGCCACTCGGTCAGCTCGTCGACCTCGTCCCCCTCCGCCGCAGGCGCCGCAGGCTCGGCTGCGGCCGCCTTCGGCAGCGGAGGCGGCGCCGCGGCCGGCGCGGGCGCGGCCTCGGGCTCCGGCTCGGGGATCGACTCCACCGGGTCCTGCGTCGTCGAGCCCGGGCGCGGCTTCGGCTTCGGGAGCGCCTTGGGCAGCGGCTTCGCGGGGGAGGGAGAGCTGTTCGGGACCGGGATCGCGGTCGACGAGGTCTCGCCGGGGCCGGGCACGGCGAACGCGCTCATCGTGGGCGCGGCCGGGATCGGGCCGAGGACCTGTTCGAGATCGGCGGCGCGACGCGGCGCTCCGCCCTTGGCCGCGATCTTGTCGATGCCGTCGTTGACGTCGGAGGCGATCTTCTTGTACGCGCCGCGGAACTTGCTCGGCGCGAGCACGTCGACCTCGCCCTTCGCGAGGCGGATGGCCTCCTTGCCGAAGGTCGCGAGCGGCTGCGTGTGCTCGAGGACCGAGAAGAAGACGCCGACGCCCGCGAGCGCGAGGATCGCCGCGATGACGAAGATCGTCGGGACGTTCTTCTTGTCGGTGTCGTCGGCCTTGTTGAGGAAGTCGAGCGGCGAGTCGACGGCGACCGCGAGGCGACCGACGGCATATCCCGCGCCGAGATCCCAGGCCTCGCCGGGCATACGCGCGTAGACGACGCCGAGGTGCGAGGCGATGACACGCGGCTCGCTGCGGCCCTTCTCCTGGTAGTCCTTGTTGTCTTCGAGCTGCTTCAGATCCTGCGTGATCTGATCGAGGTTCGCCTTGTCGAACCCTTCGGGGGCCCAGGACGCGACGCGCGCGCCGTCGGCGTAGAAGCCGACCGCGGAGCCCGTGCGCTTCGAGACGCCCTGCGCGAACTTGTCGTCGACGATCTTCACGCCGATGACCGCGCCGACGGGCTCGCCGTTGACCTCGGCCTCGACGGGGCGCGCGACGACGCGATAGATGCGGCCCTTCCAGACCCACGCATCGTCACGGATCCAGCCGTGCAGCGCGTCGGCGACGACGGGGTAGCCGCCGAGCTCCCAGTCCTCGGCGTGCTCGATGCCGACGGAGGCGATGACGCGGCCGCTCCCGTCGACGGCCCAGAGCGCGTCGAACTTGAGCTCCGCGGGGACGTCGCCGTCGAGCTTCTTCAGCGACTTCTTGGCCTCGTCGCGGATCTCGCGGCTCGGCTTGGCCTCGGGCGTGGCCTTCGCGAGCTGCCCGCGGAGCTCGGGCGCGAGCGCGATCGGGATGAGCGCGCTCGAACGGTTGCGCGCGTCGTCTTTGAGGTACCAACCGACGGCGCTCGAATCGGCGGCGAGCGAGTCGCTCATCGCGCGGAGGCCGGAGCGGTTGTACATCTGCGCGGCGAGCATCAGCGTGAACGCCGACACGCCGAGCAGGATGGCGAGGGCGAGGTACCAGAAACGGGACAGGATCATCGGCTCGTCTCCGCCTTCACTTGCTCGGGGTCACAGCGACGACGAGGGGCGCCTTGAGGGGCTGCTCGGTCGGGAAGGGCGTGATCACGACGTCGAGCTCCTGGCCCACGGGCTCGCCGTTGAAGTACGCGCGCAGCTTGTGCGGGCCGGGCTCGAGATCGATCGCGAAGTCGCCCTTGCGATCGGGGTAGGTCGAGGCGATCGCGCGCGGCTCGACGACGACCCACGAGCGGACGCTCGGCGCGAACTGATCACGAATCTCGTACTTGCCGGGCCCGGGCGGGGTCCACGAGCGGCTCTTGTTCGGCGCGGTCTCGACGGCGCCGAAGCCCTTGTTTCCCGTGTCGTAGAGCTTGTGCGGGAAGGGGTCTTTGTTCTCGAAGTTGATCTGCTGGCCCTCGGGCACGACGATCGTGACGGGGCTCGTGCGGCCGCCGGCGATGCTGACGGAGACGGGCACCTTCTGCGGTGTGCCCTTGTCGCCGAGCGCGACGATCGCGAGCTCTTTCGGCAGATGCCCCGTGAGGGTACGCACGTCGGGCCGCACCGTCGGGGAGGGCTCGCGGAAGGTGTAGCGACGAGCGTTCGGGTCCTTCGCCTCGTTCCACACGGGGTTCAGGAGCTTGTCGGCTCCGCTCAGCTTGCCCTTGGCCGTGACGGCGGCAAACGCAACGCCTGGGACGGTCAAGAGCACGAGCGCGACGGCCCCTCGGCGGAGCAGGCCGCGCAGGCGGCCGGAGTGGCTCGCCTTCGCCTTGGAAACGAGCGTGTCGAACGTGTCCATCGGAAGGGGGAAGCTACCGGAATGGCAGGGCAAACGGAAAAGAAAAGCCGCCACAAAGGACGGCACGCTTGCCCTGTCACGCGAGCGTCAGAAGGGTGGCGTGAGGACGGCGGGAGGCGCGGACGTGGGCGGGCGCGCGACGGGTTTTGCTTGACAGAGGCGGGGGAGTGATCCGTCAGGCGGCGCCTTGGCGGAGCGTGTCGAACCAGGCGCGGGCGGCGACGTCGTCGTCGAAGTAACGCACGGGGGCGTCCGCGATTTCGAGCTTGAGGAGGCGCGCGGCGCGGACGAGCGTCTCGGAGAGCATGCGCATGCGGTAGCTCGCGCCGACGACGGCGGCGGCGCGGACCATGCGCGGGTTGAACTGTCGGTTGAACTCGAGGCCGGCGCTGACGCTGATACGCGTGAAGGGCACGGAGGCGTCCGTCATGGAGAAGAGCCCGCCGGTCCGTGCTGCGGCCTCGTGGGTGAACGCGAAGACACGCTTGATTTCGTCGGCGGTCAGCTCACGGACGAGGCGAAACGAGACGATGTCGGGTGGCTCGAACCGAGCGACACCCGGAATGAGGTCGATGGGGGCGTCGAGGGAGTGCCCTGGCTCCCATAAGCCGTAAGCGTTAGCCATTACACCGGTTGT
This sequence comes from Polyangium sorediatum, assembly GCF_029946465.1. Classification (NCBI taxonomy): domain Bacteria; kingdom Pseudomonadati; phylum Myxococcota; order Polyangiales; family Polyangiaceae; genus Polyangium; species Polyangium sorediatum. Next base: position 82,928 of record NZ_JARZHI010000001.1, on the reverse strand, counting down.
AGCATGAGTGACGGCGAGGTGGTTCGCAGGCGTGCAGGGCTCCCCGAGACAGGCAGCGGGAATGGGCCGAACAACCAAACGTCGGCCCCCCGGAAGTGATAGATACGGATCTCATGTCCCGATGGCGCGAGACTTTGGTACCGATTCTCGTTCTCTTTTCCCTCCAGTCGATCACCGCATCTGCGTGCGGCGGCCCTGATTCATCCGCTGCGACTGCGTCCGGCAGCGGGGCAGGAGGAGCGGGGGGGACAGATGGCGTCGACGAGGTGATCGTGGGAGCTGGAGGGTACGCGCCTCCCGATCCACCGGGTCCCAGGGATCCCGACGCAGTCGTCAAGGCCGCGATTTTCAGAGAGAGCTGCTACTTTCTCAGCCTTTATCCGCCTCCTGAAGTCAACCGGAGGATCATGGAGATCTATGATATCGTGCAATACGATCCTCTGAAGCGCGCGCTCGATGAGCGGGTCTCATGCTTCAAGGACAAGAGCAACGGGTGCAAGGCCGTAGAGGAGTGCCTCGGCGTCGCGAAGAGGATGGGGCACCCGTGCAGCGATTTCGCATGCGTCGACGGCGTCGCGACCCGCTGTTCCGAGGGCACCGGACTCGACGACTTGCTGGATTGCGAATGGCTCGGCCTGGAGTGCCGTGGTGAAAGCCCGTGGTGCTACTCCGCTGGTGAGCCGTGCGATTCGACCTATGCCGCCAATTGCAAGGATGGCGTGCCCTACGAGTGCCGGTACGAGCGAGTCACCCGTGGACTCGACTGTCCCGCCTACGGGCTCCAGTGTTACGCATCCACGGATGGCCCGTACGACATGGCGGGCTGTGGAATTCCGTTCGAGGGGAACTGTGGCAGCGTCGCGACCGAGGTCGCATTCAGAGCGCTCGACTGGCATAGCGGCCTGAGCTGCGTCGATTCCGCCACGGTGATGACGTGCTTTGACCGGAGCCAGTTGCCGCGCGATTGCACGACGGTCGGCGAAGGCTTCACGTGTCAGCCGGCCAAGGACCTCGCGCTGGAACAATTTGCGTATTGCGGACTGGCGTCGGAGTGTCAACCCGGAGATCCCAGGGTAGCGACGTGCGAGGGGGATTCCCTTGTCGTATGCAACGCCGGGCGAGTCGAGAAAATCGACTGCAAGAGCCTGGGCTTCGATAGCTGCAACGCTGAAAAAGGAACGTGCAGCCCCGCGATTCGCGACTTCGACCTGTAATCGGGGTCGTTCGACTTACTCAGCCACCACCGGCTTGCAGCAAAACACCGCCGGATCGATCGCCTTGATCTCCCCGGTCACCGCGCCACCCGAGGCAATGCACGTCCCGGGCTCGTTCTGGGCCCAGGACGCGCTGACACCCTGGATGTTTGTCGACATGCCTGGATCCGCACACGAGCCCATCTCGTCCACGGGCGCGGCAATCATGGTCACATCCCCGCAGTCAGCCTGCTGATGCAGGTTCACGACCGAAAGACACACCGCATCCCCTGCCGGCGCGCATTCACAAGGCGTGCATCCTCTCCCTTCGTCGACATCCGCATAAAAGACGAACGACTCCGGGAATCCCGCAGGGCACGTCGCCCCCTCCGGCGTCGCGCCCTCAAGGCGGACGCACGAGCGGAACCGCGACGGCAGCTCGTCCTCGCGAATGCCGCAGGGCTCGCCAGGCGGACACATCGCATCGTCCGCATGGCGACATGCTCGCGCCGTCGTCTCCCACATCGACGACGAGCCGAAATGCGGCGGTGGGGGGAGCGGATCCTCCGCGACGGCGCATCCGGTGACCTCGGTCGGCTCGAAGGAATAGGAGCCGACGTTCGAGATAGGAATCGAAGACGCTTGACAAGCGCCGTCCCATGCGGGGGGAGGATCCGCCGCGCCGAGGATCGGACCCGTGCACGCGTCGCCCCCCCGCGCATGGACAGGCCCGAAGGAGCAGACCGGGTCGGTGCACCGGCATTCGGGGCACGCGTGCGGCGCCACGATGCCCGCGCCGCCGTTGAAGTCCGCCTTGGGCAACCCCTTTGGGCAAGCGGGCACCGTGCGCTCTTCGCCGAACCAGAGCGCCACCGGGACGGCTTTGATGCCCAAGGCCACGTCGGCGCACGCCGCGCCGCAGGCCATGGGCTTCTTCTCGTCGTTTTCGTGGCACGGATCGGGGTTACCGTCCTTGTCCTTGTGGTCCCAGTCGGGATCCTCGCAGGTGAAGACGTACGACTTGTTGTCCTCGTCGTCCGCGTCCCAGCACGCGTTACAGGCCAAACCCATGAAAACACAGATGATTGCTGTTCGATGATAGGTCACGAATACCTCCCTGGCCCCGTCACTCCTGCACGGAACCGTCGTCGGCGATCTTTTTGATTGTCGTCAGATCGGCGAGCACCTCGACCGATAGGACGCCCGAGATGGGCGTTGACGACCAGCGCTGGTCCTCGCGCTGATTCACGATGAGGGTGTGCACGCTGTCCGGGATCTGCGCGGTCACGGCCGTCCGGATCCAGAAGCGGCCCCCCAGGCGGAACACCTTATCGAGCCCGAGGCGCGCGTGAAACCAGTTGTTCCCGCCATGGTTCCACGGGGCCCCCGGTCGATCGTTGAAAAACGCGGCGCCGCTGAGGGAAAAACCCACGACGACCCCCAGCGGAAATCCCGCGAGCACCAGATCGCCCCCGACGGCGACGTGCGCGCCCTCGATGGGCAGGCCGTACAACGTCGCAGGCGAAACCGTGCGATGGTAGGAGCCGAAGAACCAGAACCCGCCGCCCTCGTAGCGAGCTCCGATCCGGGCGCCGCCCCCAGCGCTCACAACGTTCGGAAGGTGCCCCCCGAACAGAAGACTCGGCCCGGCCCCGACCGCGAGCATGGTCGGAGCGTCCGGTATCAGGCGGTTGGCCGTGGGCTCTTCACCGCGGACGAACCGGGTCACGAGGAGAACCGAGAGCGCGACGGCAAGCGGCAGGGGCCTCATTCCGCGGACGCTGCCGGAGGTTTGTCCGCGAGTCAAGGGGGTTTTCCCGCGTCACCGCCTGCTCATCTGGTCATCCGACCGTGTCTTTGGATCTCGCTCTCCGGCTTGCCGGACACGCTGGCGTCAGCATTCCGGGCCTCACGTCCGTAGACGTGAGCCACATCTTGAAGATGTGGCTCCTTCGGTCCCGCAGGACTCGCTTAGGGTTCATCGCCGCCTCGTATCGGAGCTCGTCCCATTGCAGAGGAGCCGGCCCACGAGCGCACCCGTGGGCCGGCCCTTCGCAGCAAACGTGTCAGTCGTCGTCACACGAGAAGCGCGCCAGGAACTTCTCGGGCCCGGTGCCGAAGCGCCTCTTGGTCTTCGACTTCTCCCGCTCGATGCATTCGCGGCACTTACCCTTGCACCCCAGCCGCTTCCAGAGGATCGCGGCATAGAAGAGGTCGAACGTATCTTCACGGGGATCGATGAACCGGTCCTCCTTCCTGCGGGGCTGCGAGAGGAACTCCGCGACCGCGCGTTCGTCCCGGAACCGATCGAAGAAGGGCAGGGCCGCCGTCTCCACGAGCCCCCGCAGCGCCTGCCCTACCTCGTCGTCCTTCTCGGGCCCATCGGAGGACCTGAGCTCCCACCACCTGTCACCCGTAGGCGTCAGCATTCCGGGCCGTACGTTCAGGACTCCGTCCGGTGGTTGAGGCGCCTTGGGTTCGACGCTGCCCGGACCCCAGTAGAGAGTTTTGACCCCCGGAATAAAAATCCCACAATTCGTGGTGAATTCATACTTCTCGGCCGTGTTGAGGTCGTCACTCTCGTGCTGGAAGAGGTGCTGGACGCTCCCCAGCTCCCGCACGTACACGCTCCCCCGTTTCTTGAAGCCCGCCGCGTGAAGCATGGGCGTGACCCACATCCTGAAGATGTGGCTCATTCGATCCCGCAGGACTCGCTTAGGGTTCATAATAGATCACCCGTCCCTTCCTCTCATACGCCTCTTCGTACTTCTTCATCTGGCGTTTGCCCGCTGCTTTTCCCGTCGGCGTGTTCGGCTTGAGCTCGATCGGATTCCCATTGGGCGTGAGCGCGTCGGGCCTCAGTTCCTTGCCATCCTTCTTGATACTCGGGTTGGGACGCCATCCCTCGTCCACTTTCTCCTTGACCTTCTTCTTGAACTCCTCATGCGCCTCTCTCCCGCGCTTGGTCGCCGGCGTCTCGCCGCCCCGCTTCGGTTTGGCCTGCGCTGGCGGGTCCGCCGCGCTCCCGTTGCCCCCCTGCCCTGCCGCACCCCCGTTCGGCTTCCCGACCGGCTTGGTCCTCGTCTTGACGGTCGACTTCGGCGCCGGCTGCGGCGAGCCACTCCCTGTTGACAAGGACTGCCCATTGTGTTTCCCGGCGGGCTTCTTCTGGTCCTTCGGCTGGAAGTTCTTGTGCCTCGCATGGCAAACTCCCTGGACGCACTCGTAGGCTCGATCGAGCCGCGCTGTCTCCTCCGAGGTTTGGCTCCAGGTCTCGTACTGCCATACCTCACCCGGTTGCACCTCGCTCGGGTCCTTCGGTACGGGCGCGGGCGCCTCGACCGGACGGGGTTGGTTCTCCGCGACAACCTGCTCCGCGCGCGCCCGGTGGACGAGGACCCTCGTGCAGCCCCCCGCGCCCGAGCCACTGCGTCTCCTCGTCTGACCCGGCTCCCGATACGCCGTGCACCGCTCTGGCTCCGGCGGCCTCGCGATCGGTCGCGGCAGCGGCCTCCGCCCCTCGGCCTCCTTAGCCGCGTCCTTCTTCTCTTCAGCCGCCTTGGCCTTGGCCTTCTCCTTCGCCGCGACGACGCGCGTCTGCGGCCGCGGCATCCGCGCCGGGCATTCGAGCTTGTTGTATGGAATCGGCAGGAGCTTCGCGGACTCGCGAGGCGAACCATCATCAAAAACGAACACGGGGCTGCCTGCGCGCCTCGCGAGGTCCACCTCCCGGACCCCGAAGAAGGGGGCGCCATCAGAGGTGACCCCCCAGGTTCGTTGGTCCTTCGGCACATTCGGCGGACGCACGCAGACGTGGATGACGTTCGGCGCCTCGAAGATCCGCGCCATCGTGGGATCACGCGCGGACGCGCATCCGGACGAGAGCAACACGAACCACAGGACCACGAGCGCGTGGACGAACCCTCGCCAATGACGAACCAAGACACACGATCGTCGCATGGACCGCTCCTGTCTCCCGGAAGGGTCCGGCCTTCACCCCCATTGGAGGGCCGCCCTCCGAGTGAGGATCAGACGGTGCGCCGCTCGTCAGCCACCGTCAACGCGGGCCCCCGCCACTTTCCCCTTTCCCTTTTCCTCGCTTCCACTGTAACTTTCCCTCCATGCCCCCGGAACCCATCTACACGCTTACCGACATCGTCTCCCGCCTCGGCGACGCCACCGAATCCGAGGCGCGGCTGGAGCTCGAAGGGCTCCGCAATGACGACTTCATCGCGAAGGGTCGGCGCATCGGCACGCCTCGCCTGGCGAAGGAACTCGCGCGGAATTACGGCCTCCTCGCCGATTGGCTCCTCACCGCCAGGGCCGAGCAGCTCGACCTCCTCGGGTTCGTCTCCGCCGATTGGCTCCGCATCGCCGCCTGGGCCGCGCGGCAATCGGAGACCCATTACGACGCCAATCAGAAAGGCGCGTCCCTCGGCGCCGCGGAGAAGCAGATCCGGCAAACGCAGGCCGAGGAGCTCGGCGCGGAGGCGAAGCAAGCGCGTGATCGGCTGCGTGGCACGCTCCTCCACCTCGCCGGCGGGATCCCCGGCTGGGTCACGCGGATCGACGCAGCGTACGCGACCCCGGGGACCCAGAGCCCGATCAGCGACGCCCTCGTCGCGCTCTGCGACGTCGCGGACGCCCTGCTGACGGATCCGTCCCCCGGCATCGTCAAACGCCGCGCGCGCAATCGATTGGATATGAATGCCGTGGGGCGATTCCGCGACCTCGCCCTCTCCGCAGCGCAGGCCCTCCGCGACGCCGCCTCGGTCGCGCCGACCGCGCCCGTCTCGCAATCGCAGGTGGACCTCTGGGACGGCATCGCCATCACCTTCTTCGAGCAGCTCGTCGACGCCCTCGAACAGGCCCGTGAGGTGGACCCCACGATCCCCGCGCCCTCGATCATCGGGCTGCGGGGCTGGTTCCGCCGCGCGTCCCGCAAGAACCGCGGGGACGCCGACGCCAGCACGAGCGACGCCGACGACGCCCCGGCCGGCGGCTGACCGCCACAACCCGTCTCCGTCGCGCCACAACGCCCCTCCCCCGCGCCACCACCGCTCACGCGACCCCGGGCACGCGCCTCCCTGCGTCGAACACGCGCGCCGCCCGGCGCCCCCTCCCCCGCATCCCCGCCACAACCCCCTCGCCGGCCGCCACAACCCCCTCGCACGGCCGCCACAACGTCTCCGACGGTCGCGGACACGGCCCCCGGAACGCCGGACACGTCGCCCCGACGCCCGGACACGCGACAAAAGAAAAGAGCCCGGCTCTCACCGGGCTCGAAGAAACGTTCCTTACCGCCGTAATCGTGGGTTGATGACTTGAACCCCTAGCTTGCGGCTAGGTGGGTACCCGATGTGCCGCTTTAGGCTTCCCGATGACGTCTCGGGCCTAGCTCACCACGACAGCGTTGTGGGCCCCTGGTTCATGCTTACTCGGGATTCAATTGCCAATCACCTCACGGACAACAGCAGAGGGAACGACGATACCCTACCACCCCCGCGGCCAACGCTCCAGCCCGAAGACGCGTGGGGACGAAGCGAAATGACCGGAACGTCGGTGACGTACGGTGCGCCCTCACACAACACAACCGCCGCGCGCCACGTGCTCGTTGGTTGACACGCGCGGCGACGGCGCCGCTACTGTGAAACGTATGCGTACTACGTCCCTCTTTGGTCGACTCCTTTTCGCGTTCTGTGTTGCGCCCGTCGTATTGCCGCTCGCGTGCAGCCGCGCGGAGGCCCCGAAGGCGCTCACCCTGAATGCGTCCGCATCGGCGCTCACGGCGCCGCGCTGGGACGTGGCCCCGCCGATGAACGCCGCGCGCAATCGGCACACCGCGACAGCTTTGCCCGACGGGAGGCTCCTCGTGACCGGCGGCGGGAACAGCAGCGCCGAGGTCTACCATCCCGCCACGAATACCTGGACGCTCGTCGCGTCCATGAGCACGGCGCGCACGTCCCATACCGCGACGCTGCTGCCGAATGGAAAGGTCCTCGTGGCCGGCGGCCCGTCGGAGGTGATCGAGGTATTCGATCCGGCCACCGATACGTGGACGGTCGCCGCGCCGATGCTGACGCCCCGCTATGGGCATACCGCGACGCTGCTCCCCGACGGGCGGGTCTACTTCCTCGGCGGCGTCGTGGACGGCGATGGAGTGACCTTCGAGGCGGAGATTTACGATCCGGCCACGAGCACGACGATCGAGGTGACGGCGCCGCCCGACTACATCGAAGACCATACGGCGACGCTGCTGCAAAATGGCGAGGTGCTCGTCGTGTCCGGAGCCCTCACGCAGGTCTATGACCCCGCCGCGGATTCCTGGTTCCACGCGGGCATGATCCAGAATCGCGAGGGTTATACCGCGACGGCGCTCGACAACGGCAAGGCGCTCATCACCGGCGGCTACACCGATTACGGCGGCGAGGGCTTCACCGCCGAGAACCGCAGCGCGCTGCTCTACGATCCGGTGACCCAGGGCTGGACGACGACGACGCCGATGAACACGACCCACTATCTGCACGCGGCCACGCGCCTCGCCGATGGTCGGGTGCTGATCACGGGCGGCGCGCTCACGGAGCTTTACGATCCGGCGACCGGGACATGGTCGCTCGGCAAATTCCTCAACACGAACCGCACCCGGCACCACGCCACGCAGCTCCTCGACGGGCGGGTGCTCGTCACCGGCGGCGGCACGGCGAACGTCGAATCGCTCCCCTTCACGAACAACGGCGGCGCCTGCCTCTTCGACGGCGAATGCACGAGCGGCTTCTGCGTCGACGGCGTCTGCTGCAATGCCGCGTGCGACGCCGGGTCGTGTGACGCTTGCTCGGTGAGCCAGGGCGCGTCCGCGAACGGGGTTTGCACGCCGCTCTCCGGGGCCACCTGCGGGAGCGCCGACGGTTGCACGGCGAATGGGGTATGCGAGGCGGGCGCCTGCGTCGGCGATGCGCCGGTCGGCTGCCAATCCGCATGGACGCCGGCCGGGAGCATGTCCGTGGCGCATCAGGAGGGCACGTGGGCCGAGCTCGCCGATGGCCGCGTGCTCATCGCAGGAGGAATCAACAACGACTGGGACGATAACCTCTCGGTGCAGATCTACGATCCGGCGGCAAACGCGTGGAGCGACGCCGCGCCGCTCCTGCATGTGCGGCGCCGCGCGAAGTCGGTCCGGGTCGCGACCGGCGAGATCCTGGTGGTGGGCGGCGATTCTCCGTCGTCGGCGGAGGTCTACGATGCGGCGACCAATACGTGGACGATGACCGGCGCCATGGCCGCGCACCACGACAATGGCCTCGTCCTGGCCCGGCTGCCCGACGAGCGAATCCTCGCGGTAGGCGGCGGGACGACGGCCGCGGAGCTTTATGATCCGGCGACGCATTCGTGGAGCGCGACGGGCTCGCTCGGCGCGTCGCGCTCGGGGCATTCGGCGGTGGTCCTTTCGGGAGGAAAGGTGCTGGTGACGGCGGGCCATGGAAACCCGGCGACGGCGGAGCTTTATGATCCGGCGACGGGGATGTTTTCGCCGGCCGGTACGCTCTCGTTCGCGCATCCGTCGCACCAGGCGACGCGGCTGCCGGACGGCAGCGTGCTCGTGGTGAGCGGGCAAGGCGCGGACCGATATGATCCGGCGACGAATACGTGGACGGCCACGCAAACGCTGCTGGCGCCGCCCTTCGAATTCACGACGACGCTGCTCGTCGACGGCCGGGTGCTGGTCGCCGGCGCGCGGAACATGCCGCATGCGCAGGTGTATGATCCGGCGACGAACGATTGGACGGTGACCGGGCACCTCGGCGTGTCGCGCGGGCGTCACGCGGCCATGTTGCTCGGAAACGGAAACGTGCTGCTCACGGGCGGGAAGCAACGGACCGGCGGCAACGAGTGCGCCCTGAACAGCGCCGCCGTGTATGACCCGATCAGGAATGACTGGACGCCGGTGCCCAGCATGAGCCAAACGCGCACCTATGCCTATGCCGTGCGGCTCGAAGGCAATCGTGTGCTGGTCTTCGGAGGGATGCAGGAAGGCTGCTCGTCCAGCGACGGTGACCCGCAGGCCCGCGAGAGCGCGGAGATTTTCGAAGGCGGCGTGACGCCGGACGGCAGCGGTGGCGCGGGGGGAATGGGCGGCGCCGGCGGTTCCGGTGGAATGGGCGGTTCCGGCGGCAGCGGCGGCTCGGGCGGTTCCGGTGGAATGGGCGGTTCCGGCGGTATCGGTGGGGCCGGCGGCTCCGGTGGAATGGGCGGTTCCGGCGGTATCGGCGGCGCCGGCGGCTCCGGTGGAATGGGCGGTTCCGGTGGTATCGGCGGCGCCGGCGGTTCCGGTGGAGTGGGCGGCGCTGGCGGTTCTGGTGGTCTCGGCGGCTCCGGTGGTTCCGGTGGTATCGGCGGTTCCGGCGGTATCGGCGGCTCTGGCGGTATCGGCGGCTCTGGTGGACCGACGGGCTCGGGCGGTTCCGGCGGTGAGCTGGGCGGCGGCGCGGATTGCCACGTGGCCAGTGGACCCGTCGAGACCCCCGGACGCGGGCTCGCAGCCCTCGTGGCCCTGGGCGCCCTCTTCGCGCGACGCCGCAAGCGCTGAAGCGCGCGGCGCCTCCCCTCCCTATGCGTTGATCGCCTCGACCAGCGCGTCGTGCAGGTGGCCATTCGACACGGCGATGTGCCCCTGGTGATAGTCCGGCACCCTGCCCTCCAGCGACGTGATCCTTCCCCGCGCCGCCAGCACCACCGCGCATCCCGCCGCGACGTCCCAGATGTTGAGCTTGCGCTCCCAGTACCCGTCGTAGGTGCCGTCGGCCACCATGCACAGGTCGATCGCGGCGCTCCCGCAACGCCGCACCCCCTGCACCACGTGCTTCACGCTCATGAACGAGTGGAAGTTGTTCGCAGGCGCGACGTTGCGGACCGTCGGAAAGCCCGTCGCGACGAGCGCGTCTTCGAGCCGCATCGTCGGGCTCACGCCGCATCGTTGACCGTTGCGCCGCGCCTCGCCGTGCCGGCCCGAGCGGCCCGAGACGCTGACGGGCTCGCCCACCCAGCCGCTCCAGCGAAGGCCGAGCGCCGGCGCCACGACCGCGCCCGCGATCGGCTCGTCACCGTCGAAGAGGCCGACGGAGATGCTCCAGAACGGGTGGCCGTGTACGAAGTTCGTCGTGCCGTCGAGCGGGTCGACGTACCAGACGAGGCCGCTGCGCAAGGCCATCGGGGCGAAGCCGTCGCCGCGCTCTTCGCCGACGACGGGGATGCCGGGGGCGAGCGAGCCGAGGCGCATGGCGATCATGTCCTCGCTCGCGCGGTCGTACTCGGTGACGAGGTCGGAGGGGCCCTTCGACTCGACGGGCGGGCGCGAACGGAAGCCGGCGCTCACGAGCGCGCCCGCCTCCTCGGCCACGAGCTGCGCGATGGCGGCAAACTGCGCACGCTCGCCCGTCGTCGTGCTCTTCATGGCGCGAGCGCTCCCCTTAGCTTGTCGTAGATCCCGCCGAACGCGCCGTTCGAGAGCAGCGCGATGGTGTCGCCCGCCTGCGCATCCCGCGCGAGCAACGTGACGATCTCGTCGACGGACGCAGGTGTCAGCGCGCGCTTGCCCCGCGCTTCGAGCGCCGCCGCGAGCGCGCGCAGGTCGAGCCGCTCGGCCTCGGGGATCTCGGTTCGGCCGAGCGGGGCGAGGACGATGACGTCGGCCGCGTCGAAGGCGCTGCCGTACTGCGCCTGATGCAGGGCGCGGCACGCCGTCGCGCTGCGCGGCTCGAAGACCGCGAAGAGCGAGCCTTTCGTGTGGCGAGCGCGGAGCGCGCGCAGGGTCTCGTCGACGGCGGTCGGGTGGTGGGCGAAGTCGTCGTAGACGCGAACGCCGCGCACTTCGTAGAGAAGATCCTGCCGGCGGCGAACGCCCTGAAACGTGGCGAGCGCCGAGATCACGGTGGAGAGCGGGACGCCGAAGCCCTGCGCGACGGCGGCGGCGGCGGCGAGCGCGTTGCGGATGTTGTGGCGGCCGGGGATCGTGACCGCGACGCGGCCTGCGTAGACGCCGCCGGCGTAGAGGTCGAAGGACTGGCCGGTCTCGTCGACGCCCGCGGGCGCGGCGAGCCAGTGGGGCGGCTGTCCGTGCATGTCGTCGCCTTCGAGGGCGAACCACGCGACCTCGGCGCGGGCCGAGGCGCGGACGACGTCGACGACGTGGCGATCGGCGGCGGCCGCGACGATGAGGCCGCTCTCGGGGACACGCTCGACGAAGCCGCGGAAGGCCGCGAGGTAGGAAGCTTCGTCGGGGTAGATGTCGACGTGGTCGTGCTCGATCGACGTGAGGATCGCGACCTCGGGCCGGTAGTGCCAGAACTTTGGCGTCTTCTCGAAGAAGGCCGTGTCGTACTCGTCGCCCTCGACGACGAACGGCGTTTTCCGACGCGACATGCCCTCGCCGGTGACGAGCGGCAGACGGCCGCCGCGCGCGACGTCGCCGGGGACGCGGAAGCTCGCGTCGAAGTTTTTCGGGAGGCCGCCGATGAGGAAGCCCGGGTCACGGCCGGCCTCGTGGAGGAGCCACGCGCAGAGCGCGCTCGTCGTGGTCTTGCCATGCGTGCCGCCGACGACGAGCGGCGAGCGGTGCACGAGCAGGAGCTCGGCGAGCGCGTGCGGCATGCTCTTCGTCGGAAGGCCGCTGTCGAGCGCCGCGCGGGCCTCGGGGTTCGTTGGACGGCAAACGTTCCCGATGACGACGAGATCAGGGCGGGGTTCGAGGTGCTTCGGGTCGAAGCCCTCCATGAGCCGGATGCCCCAGCGTTCGAGGGCGGGGCCCATGGGGGGATAGAAGGCGACGTCAGAGCCGGAGACGTCGTGCCCGCTGGCCTTGAAAAGCCCAGCGAGCGCGCCCATCCCCGTCCCTGCCACGCCCACGAGGTGCACGTGCATGGCGGCGAGTTTGCTATAGGAGGGTAGGAGCGCGCCACGCTCAAAGCGTCGCGACGAACACCACGTTTGATTCCCGGACGTGCTTCCGATAAAGCCGGGTTCATGAAGAAGGTTTCGAGCGCGCTCGTCAGCTTGTTCTTCGCGTCCTCCCTGCTCGTCGCGGCGTGTAGCAAGCCCAAGCAAGCGGAAGTCCCGGACGTCGACAAGGACACGGGCGGCCAGGACATGGCCGGCGAGGAGACGGCGCCGAAGCCCGAAGAAGACGCGAAGCCCGCAGGCGAGGGCGATATGAAGCAGAAGTGCTGCGCGTCCTGCAAAGAAGCGCTGGCGACGGATCGCTCGGGCACGCCGCCGGATCAGATCCCGTGTGCGGACTTCACCGCAACGCTGAGCCCCTGGTGCCTCGAGTATTTCCGGTCGAATCCGACGAAGGCCTCCGAGTGTCAATGAGCTGCTAGGCCGAGCCAAGGTTCGCGCACGGGTCGTGTAGACTGCTGCACATGGCGCGACCTTCTCGTCCTCCCGGCTTCGACATGACGTATCGCCCGGACAGCACGGTGTCGTTCGGGCCGCCGCTGAAGGAGCGCCTTCCCTGGCTCGTGTACCTCGCGGTCGCGCTCCTGATCTCGGGCGCGATCGTGTACGGGCAACACGCCCCGGCGAACACCTGGCTCTTCAAGTACGTCGTCGAGGACGACCGCCACCGCATCATGCCCGCCAGCGTGTGCGCGATCATCCTGTTTTGCAGCGCGATCGCCGGGGTGTTGCGCGACCAGATGCGCGGCGTGGTGGTGAACCCGGAGGGGATCGTGCTGCGCGAGCTGCTCTCGTTCGGGGTGCCGCGGGTGCGGCGCTGGAGCTGGTCGCAGATCGACAAGGTGCGCATCCCGAAGACCGAGCAGAAGGGGCAGGAGCTGCCGGTGCTGCGCGGCCACATCGGGCTCGATCTCTGGGACGGGACGAGCGCGCTCCTGCCGCCCGTGAGCAACATGCTGGAACTCGCGATGATGCTCGAGCGCGTGGCCCTCGCCCGCGCGATCCCGCTCGAAGGGACGACGGGCATGCTCGACGACCTGCAAGCCGCCGGCGTCGATAGCAAGCGCGCGCCCGCGGCCTGATTCTACCGCCCGTTTTTCCCCTCGAAATACGACGTCATCCCCGCCCGCAAGGGTGCGTCCGCGAGGACGTCGAGCGCCGTGAGCGCCATCGCCTGCGCCGCGAACATCATCGCCTCCGCGCCTCGATCGCTGTCCGCATGTCGCGCGAACGGGTGCTCGTGGCACATGGTCTCGCCCTCGTCGCAGATCGCGATCAGCGGGTGGATCGAAGGGATCACGTGGGAGATGTCGCCCATGTCCGTCGAGCCCATGCTGCGCACGGGATCGACCTCCCGCGCAGGCCGGCCGAGCGCAGCGAGGTGCTCGCCGAAGCGACGCGCGAGCGGGAGGTTCGGGCGCAGGTCCTTGTAACCGCCGCGGACCTCGATCTCCACCTCGACGCTACACGCGATCGCCGCGCCGCGCGCGCATCGCTCGACGAGCGCGCGCACGATCGAGAGCTCGGCGAACGACGACGCGCGCACCGCGAAGTCCACCACGGCGCGCTCGGGGATGATGTTGACCGCCTGGCCGCCCTCGACGACGACGCCGTGCACGCGCGTGCCGTCCCGCAGTTGCACGCGTTGCGCATCGACGAGGTGCATCGTCGCGAGCGCCGCCGCGAGCGCGCTCTTGCCCTCCCACGGGGCCATCGCCGCATGCGAAGGCACCCCCTTGAAGCGGAGCGAGAGCCAATGGCTCGCGAGGGAGGAGGGCGCGAGGATGTCACAATCGTACGGGTGAAACATCATCGCGGCCGTGACGCCCTCGAAGACGCCGGCCTCGAGCAGGCGGATCTTGCCGCCGCCGCCTTCCTCGGCGGGCGTGCCGATGATCTCGATCGTGCCCGCAAAGGAGGGGCGCGCCCGCGCGATCGCGAGGAACGCACCAAGCGCGCCGCCGGCGATGAGGTTGTGGCCACACGCGTGGCCCATCTCGGGGAGCGCGTCGTACTCGGCGAGGATCGCCACGCGCGGGCCCGCGCCGTCGCCGAGGCGCGCGCGGAAGGCCGTGGGGAGGCCGCCGGTGCCGCGTTCGACGGGGACACCCTCGGCCTCGATGGCCTCGCAGATCCAGCCAGCAGCGCGCGTCTCTTCGAAGCGTAGCTCCGGGTGCGCGAAGATCCGCGCGGCGACGTCGCGGACGATCGGCGTGACGGCATGCGCAGCCGCGAGGATGGCTTCCCTGACGGGTCGATCGATGGACATCGTCGGCATGGTTGATCGCGCATCATACAGCCCTCTCGCGCGGGGCGCCCGTGACGCGACGCCGCGTCGGGATGCGTTAAGCTCGCGCCATGCCCCGAGCCTCGATGCTCTCCGAGGTCCTGCGCCGAAGGTTCGATCCAGCCCTCGAAGCGGTGATGCGCAGGATGAGCCGTCACGATGTGCGTGGACCGCTCCGCGCCGCGCTCGCGCCGCACCGCGGCAGGGCGATGCGCCGCATGATCGATCGATTCGGGCCCGCGATCGCCCCGCTCGAAGGCGCCGTGCTCCGCGGCGAGGCCGCGGCGATCGAGCGCTTCGACGCCCTCGTCGCCGAGGCCGTCACGACGATGCGCGCCGAGCGGCCGAGCGATCTCGACGAAGGCGGTCGCGCCCCGCTCACGGAGCTGCTCCACGCGGTGGACGCGCGTCTCTACCGCGACAGGCCGGAGCTCATGGATGATCCGAGCCTCCCGGAAGACGAGCGGACACACGCGCTCGACGTGCTCGATCGGTTCAACCACTGCACGGGGATCTACGAGACGGTGATGGCGGCGATCGATCCGCTCGTGGAGGCCGCGAGCGGTGAGGGGAAGCGGCCGATCGTGCACGACGTCGCGGCGGGGCACGGCGGGCTCGCGTTGCACCTCGCCGAGCGGTTCGGGGATCGGGCCGCGATCGAGGCGAGTGATCTGCGGGAGGAGTACCTCGCGCTCGGGCGCGCGCAGGCAGCCGAGCGGGGGCTCTCGGTGCGGTTCTCGGTCGAGGACGCGCTCGCGCTCGGAGGCCTCTCGGAGCGAGGCGTGGACGTGATCACCTGCACCCAGGCGATCCACCATTTCCCGCCGGGGATGATCGCGCGGATGATGAGCGAGGCGGCGCGGCGCGCCCGCGTCGGCGCGTGTTTCATCGACGGGGAGCGGAGCTTCACGACGCTCGGGCTCGTGGCGCTCGTCGGAGCCCTGTACGGTCGGACGTACACGTTCTACTACGACGCCGTGACCTCGATCCGACGCATGTTCTACGAGGAAGAGCTCGCGCTCGTCGCGGCGCTCGCGCCGGGGATGCCCAAGGTGCGCGTGGAGACGGGCATCGCCCCGCCGTCGCACGTCTACGTGCGGATCACGCGGGAGCCGTGATGCGAACGAGCCAAATGTTCCTCCTCGGCGCGCTCGCCCTCGCGGCGTGCAACACGTCCTCGCCGCCCGAGCCCACGCCCGAGCCACGCGCAGAGGCCACGACGCCGCGCCCGCCGCCCTTCGATCCGAAGAAGATCACGCTCGACGACAAGGCGATGGGCACGCACGTCGTGATCACGACGTTCACCACGCGCGAGCTCGACGAAGCGGCGATCCGGCCGAAGCTCGACAAGGCGCTCGCCGAGATCCGCAGGCTCGAACGGCTCATGACGACCTGGCGCGACGACAGCGAGATCTCGCGCATCAACCAGGCCGCGGGCAAGCAGGCCGTCGCCGTCGGGCCCGAGACGTTCGAGGTGATCAAGAAGAGCATCTCGGTCGCGGATCGCTCGGAGGGCGTGTTCGATATCTCGTTCGAGGCGATGCGCGATCTCTGGCGCTTCGACGAGAACAAGGTCGAGGAGGTGCCCTCGAAGGCCGACATCGACGCGGCACGGGCGCTCATCGATTACCGCAAGATCAAGCTCGACCACGACGCGCGCAGCGTGATGCTGAGCAAGCCCGGCATGCGCGTGAGCCTCGGCGGCATCGCCAAGGGCTACGCCGTCGACGCCGCCGCGAAGGTGCTCGCCGCCGAGGGGCTCGCGTCGTTCTACGTGCAGGCCGGCGGCGATCTGTACGTGCGCGGCAAGAAGCCCGACGGCTCGCCCTACCGCGTCGGCGTGCGGGATCCACGCGGGCAGGGGCCGAACGACTACTTCGCGATGATCGACGTGACCGACCACTCCTTCTCGACGGCCGGCGACTACGAGCGCGCCTTCGTGAAGGACGGCAAGCGCTGGCATCACATCATCGATCCGCGCACGGGTTACCCTGCCCGGAAGAGCCGCAGCGTGACCGTGTGGGCCAAGGACGCCTTCACCGCCGACGGGATCGACGACGCGATCTTCATCCTCGGCCCGGACAAGGGCCTGTCGATCTGCGAGGAGCTCGACGACTGCGGCGCGGTCGTCGTGGACGAGCACAACAAGGTGTGGGTCTCGAAGCGGCTGGAGAGCAAGATCCAGATCCTTCGAGATCCAACGGATGGCGTGTAGGCCCTACACGCCGCGGAAGGCGGGCTTGCGCTTCTCGGCGAACGCGCGCAGCGCTTCGAGCCGATCCTCGCTGCGCAGCGTCTCGTCGTAGTAGACGCGTTCGAGCTCGAGGCCGAGATCGAGCGGCACCTCGTAGGACGTGTCGATCGCCCGGAGCGCGGCGCTCTGCGCGATCGGCGCGCCGGACGCGATGGGCTCGATCCAGGCGAGCGTGTCGTCGAGGACGTTCGTGCCCTCGGGCGAGACGCGGTTCACGAGCCCCCACGCGAGCGCCTCGGCCGCGCCGAGCTTCCGGCCGAGCAGGATCATCTCCTTGGCGCGCGCCTCGCCCACGACCCGCGGGAGCCGCTGCGTGCCTCCTGCGCCTGGAATGATGCCGAGTGTGGTCTCGGGCAACGCGAGCTCGGCGTGCGGCGCCGCGACGCGCAGGTCGCAGATGAGCGCGAGCTCGAGCCCGCCGCCGAAGGCGACGCCGTTGATCGCCGCGATCACGGGCTTCTCGCTGCGGTCGAGCACCCCGAGCTCGCTGCGGTAGAGGCCGACCTGCTTGCGCACGTCGTCGGAGCTCATGCCCTGGCGCTCCTTCAGATCGGCGCCCGCGCAAAAGGCCTTGTCGCCCGCGCCGGTGAGCACGATGGCGCGCACCTGGGGGTCGGCGACGAGCTCCTTGCCGAGGCGCCCGAGGGCATAAAGGGTTTCGCGCGAGAGCGCGTTGCGACGATCGGCGCGGTCGATCACGAGCACGCCGACGGCGCCGCGACGCTCGACTTTCACGGGGGAGGATTGATCGGACATGCGCCCGTGCGTAGCGAAGGCGGCGGCGCGCGCAAAGAGGCTCGTCGTTGTGCCATGCTCGTGCGTTACGACATGAAAAGGCAAACGGGTGCGGGGCGGCTTGAAAAGCGAAACGGCGCGCGGATCGGGCTCCTCGGCCTGTGGCTGGCGTGTGCGGCGGCGTGCACGCCCGACGCTGGGCCCAGCGTGACGAGCGGCACGGGCGGCGCGGGCGGCGCAGGCGGATCGGGCGGCATGGCCGGCGCGGGAGGCGCGGGCGGCGAAGGTGGCGGACCAGACCCGACGCCGGCGTTCGAGCACGTGTGGAGCAAGAGCTTCGGCGAGACCGATGTGCAATCGATCCAGGGCGTCGCGACCGATCCAGCGACGGGCGACGTCGTGGCCGTCGGCTCGTTCCGCGGCGTCGTCGACCTCGGCGGAGGACCCCTCGTGAGCTCCGGGGAAAACGACCTCTTCGTCGCGCGCTTCAGCCCGCTCGGCGAACACCGGTGGAGCAAGCGCGTCGGCGACGCCGCGAACCAGGAAGCCACCGCGGTCGCGATCGATGCCGCCGGATCGATCTACGTCGGCGGCGCGATCCAAGGCTCCGCGGACTTCGGCGACGGTCAGCTCCTGACGAGCGCGGGCGATGACGACGCATTCATCGCGAAGCTCGACGCGGAAGGAAACCTCGCCTGGGCCAAGCGCTTCGGCGACGCGAAAGCCCAGCGCGTCGCGCGCATCGTGATCACACCGTCCGGGCGGATCGTCCTCGGCGGCACCTTCGCCGGCACGATCAACTTTGGCGGCACGCTCCTCGTCTCCGCGGGATTGAACGACGTCTACGTGGCCGAGCTCGACACCGCGGGCGCGCACGTCTTCTCGCGTCGCTTCGGTGGCAGTAGCTTCGACGACCTCGGCGGGCTCGCGGTCGATCCCACGGGCTCGCTCCTCGTGACGGGCACGTTCGACACGACGATCGACTTCGGCCCCGTCACGGGCGACCCGCTCACGAGCATCGGCGGCCACGACATCTTCTTCGCCAAGCTCTCCGCGAACGGCACCGGCCTCTGGGCGCATCGCGCGGGCGACGCCGGCAGCCAGCGCGGACTTGCGATCGCGGCGGCGCCGAACGGAGACGTGATCGTCGCCGGTGACGCGTCCGGCACGTTGTACCTCGACGGCCCCGTCACCCACGCGAAGGGCGACCGCGGCCTCTTCCTCGCGCGGTACTCGTCGAGCGGCAGCGCCTTCTGGAGCCAGATGTTCGGCGGCGAGTTCTCCGGTTCGTGGGGCGTCTCCGTTCGCGTGGATCCGAACACCGAGAGCATCGTCGCCGCGGGCTTTTTCGATGACGAAGTCGACTTCGGCGGCGTGCCTCTCTCCGCGGCGGGCAGCGTCGACGTGTTCCTCGCGCGGTTCACGATGAACGGCGTGCACCTCGGCTCGCGCGTGTTCGGCGGTGCGGGCGCCGACGGTGCGCTCGCCCTCGACCTCGGCCCGCAGGGTGATCTCGTGGTCGGCGGCGTGTACGCGGGCTCGATCGACTTCGGCGGCGGCGCGTTCACGACCACGAGCACGCTCGACGCGAGTGGCTTTCTGGCGCGCCTCTCGCCCTGAAGACCGGCCCCACGCGGCTGATCCGAGAGGCTGCATTCCATGGCATGCTCGGATCGATGATGCGCAGGATCCACAGGGGCTTGGCTTGGTCTCGTCGGCACCTCGGCGCCGTGCTCGGCGCCGCGTCGATGATCGCCCTCGGGGCGGCAGCGTGCACGCCGGAGGCGCGCGACTTCGGCGACACGACGAGCGCGAGTGGATCGGGCGGCGCGGGGGGCAGCATGGGCTGCGCGCCGGACGAAGAGAGGTCCTGCTACACCGGGCCGCCCGGCACCGAGGACATCGGCGCCTGCAAGAAGGGCGTCCAGATCTGTCTGCCGAACGGCACGGGCTTCGGCGAGTGCTCCGGGGACGTCCTGCCCCAAGCCGAGAACTGCCTCACGCCCGAGGACGAGGCGTGCAACGGCGACGAGCCGGCCGATTGCCCGCCGCTCGACCACGTGTGGAGCAAGGGCTTCCCCATCCTCGACGACATCTACATTCGCAGCATCGCCGTCGACCCGAAGACGCTCGACATCGTGATCGCGGGCGAGCTTCGCGGCACGCTCGATCTCGGCGGTGGTCCGCTCGCGAGCACGGGCAGCACCGACATCCTGCTCGCGAAGTTCAGCGCCGATGGCAAGCACCAGTGGAGCAAGCGCTTCGGCGACGCGTCGTCGCAAACGACCGGCGGCGTGGTGATCGACGCCTCGGGGATGATCTACCTCGCGGCCACGGTCTCCGGCGCGATCGACCTCGGAGAGGGGGCGCTCACGAGCGCGGGCAGCTCCGACGCGCTCGTCGCGAAGTTCGACACGAACGGCGACGTCGTGTGGGCGAAGCTCTTCGGCGACGCAAACCTGCAACGCGCGAAGAGCATCGCGCTCACCCAGGCGGGGCAGGTCGTCCTCGGCGGTGAGTTCCAGGGCACGATCAACCTCGGCGGCTCGGCGCTCACGGCGGGGATGGACACGGACCTGTTCGTCGCCAGGCTCGACGGCTCGGGTTTCCACTCGATGTCACGCCGGTACGGCGGCGCGGGCTTCGAAGAGATCATCGCGCTCACGCTCGACACGAAGGACAACATCCTCGTCACGGGCCACTTCGACGGCGCGGTCGATTTCGGCGTCGCCGGCATGTTCACGAGCGCCGGCAGCGACGACGTGTTCACGCTCAAGCTTCAGGGAAACGGCAGCCCCGTCTGGGCCAAGCAGTGGGGCGACCCTGCCGATCAGGAAGCGCTCGGCATCGCGGTCACGCCGGACGACGAGGTCGTCCTCTCGGGGCGCATGGCGGGTGTCATCAGCTTCGACGACGGCTCGAAGATCGAAGCCGCGCCCATGGCGACGAACGCGTACCTCGTGAAGCTCGCGGCAGACGGCGCGCTCGCGTGGAGCAAGATCCTCGGCGGACCGGCATCCGGCTCCGACTGGGGCATGTGGCTCGGCGTCGCGAATGGGCGCATCGCGACGGCGGGCTGGTTCAGCGAGCAGATTGATTTCGGCGGCGGACCGCTGATGACGAAAGCGGCGGTGAGCCCCTTCATCGCGCAGCTCGCGTTCGACGGAACGCACCGGAGCTCGCGCACCTACACGACCGACGTGCCGGCCGGCGTGCTCGCGCTCGGCGTGATGCCGACCGGAGATCCGATCCTCGGAGGCCTGAGCTACGGGCCGATCGATTTCGGCGGAGGTCCGCTCACGTCGGGCGACGCCCAGCAACCGCTCCTGTTCCTCGCGCGCCTCTTGCCCTGAAGGAAATCCTTTCATGTTCGAAGCAATGAATCGCAAGCTCCGGCAAAACTCGGCTCTTTCGCGGAGGCTCGCCATCGTCGCGTGTCTCGGCGTGATGGCGCTCGCGGCGTGCTCGCCGGAGGAGCGTGAATTCGAACCGACGGGCACGAGCGGCACAGGTGGTGCGGGCGGCGCGGGCGGCAGCGGCGGCGGCATGGTCTGCACGCCCGACGAACAGCGCTCTTGTTACAGCGGCCCGCCCGGCACCGAGGACGTGGGCACGTGCAAGCCGGGCATCGAGGTGTGCCTGCCGAATGGCGCGGGCTTCGGCGAATGCGGCGGCGCGATCTTGCCGCAGCCCGAAGACTGCCTGACGCCCGAGGACGAAGCGTGCAACGGCGTCGATCCGCTCGAATGCCCGGCGCTCGGGATCGGCTGGCTGCGAACGTACGGCGAGCAGGCCTCCGCGCAGATGATCACGGATATCGCGATCGCCCCCGACGGCAACATCGTGATCGCGGGCGCGTTTGGCGGGACGATCGATCTCGGCGACGGCCCTCTCGCGAGCACGGGCAGCCTCGACATCCTCCTCGCGAAGCTCACGCCGAAAGGCGAGGTCGTCTGGGCCAAGCGCTTCGGCGACGCGGCCCTGCAACAAGCGAACGCCGTCGCCATCGACAAGGACGGCGCGATCTACGTCGGCGGACGTGTGCTCGGCGCGGTGAACTTCGGCAGCGGCGTCCTGACGAGCGCGGGATCGGGCGACGCGTTCCTCGCGAAGTTCGACGCCGACGGCGGCCCGGTGTGGAGCAAGCTCTTCGGCGACACGGCCTTGCAAGAGGTGCGCGCGATCGCGATGACCAAGGCGAACCAGGTGATCGTCGCGGGCAACTTCGCGGGCAACATCGCGCTCGGAGGAGCGCAGCTCGCGTCGGCCGGCAGCAACGACATCTTCCTCGCCAAGTTCGACGAGACCGGCTTCCATGCGGCCTCGCGGCGCATCGGCGGTCAAGGCGCCGACGAATTCCGCGCGATCGCCGTCAACACCAACGATGAGGTGGTCATCACCGGCGTCTTCAGCTCCACGCTCGAGCTCATCGCCGGCAACACCCTCACGAGCAAGGGCGGGCTCGACGTCTTCGCCGCGCAGCTCTCGCCGACGTTCGCCCCGATCTGGGCGAACGCCTGGGGCGACGCGGCCACGCAGCAGGCGTTCGACGTGGCGATCGCGTCGAACGGCGACGTCTTGCTCACGGGCGCGTTCGAGGGCGCGCTCAACTTCTTCGGGCAGACGATCAAGACGGACGCTGTCGCCTCGCGCGCGCTCTACGTGACGCGCATCGCGGGCACCGGAGACAGCGTCGTCTGGGCCAAAGCCATCGGCGACGCTACGGCGTTCGTGACGCAGGCCAGCCTCGCCGTGGGCACCGCCGATCAGCTCGCGCTCGCAGGCACGTTCCAGGGCGGCATGGACTTCGGCGGCGGCCCCCTCATGGCCGCAGATGCAGGCGATTTGTTCTTCGCGAAGCTCAGCAGCGACGGCGCCCACGTCGCGTCGAGCGTCCTTCTCAGCGGCGGGGCCAAAGACAACGACGCCGCCAACACGGTGTTCGCGCTCGCGCTCCTGCCTGCGGGGGATCTGATCGTCGGTGGCCAGAACCACGCGCCGTTCTTGATCAACAAAGCGCTCGTGGGCTCGTTCGACGGCAAGGACGGCGACGCGTTCCTCGGGCGCTTCCTGCCCTGATCGACGCGGCTACCGGCCCCCGCGCGCCTTCTTCCCCATCTTCGACAGGAACGGTCGCACGAGCGCCTTCGGCAGCGCGTCCACCGTCATCGCCATCGCCCGCGGCACGACGCCCGGGATCACGCGCGCCTGACCACGCTTGAGCCCTGCGACCGCCTCCTCCGCGCACGTGACCGCATCCACGTACACCGCCTTCGGAAGCTCCGGCCGCGCGTCGCTCCCCGCGACCTCCTGGAACTCCGTAGGCACCGGGCCCGGACAAACCACCGTCACTGACACGCCCGTCCCTGCGAGCTCCGCGCGCAGGCCTTCGCTCAGGTGGTTCACGTACGCCTTGCTCGCCGCGTACGTGCTCATCGCGGGCGAGGGCAGGATCCCCGCGATCGAACCGACGTTCAGGATCGCGCCCGACCCCCGCGCCACCATCGGCGGCACGAGCCGCGCGAGCAGCATCGTCGTGCTTACGACGTTGAGCTCGAGCATCCGCTCGATCTTCTCCCAGTCGCGGTTCTCGAGCAGGCCGTAGTCGCCGAAGCCCGCGTTGTTCACGAGCACGTCGATGACCTCGCCCGCCTGCCCGAGGTCGTCGAGCATCGCGCCGAGCGCCTTCCGGTCGAGCAGATCGACCGCGCGCACCAGCACCCGGAGACCCGGCCGCGCGGCCACGAGCTCGCGCGCAAGATCGTCGAGCCTCTCGCGACGGCGCGCCACGAGCACGAGCGCTCCCACCTCACGACCGAGCACGCGCGCGAGCTCCCGGCCGATCCCAGCCGAGGCGCCGGTGACGAGCGCCGTTTTACCGCGAAGCTCGTTCATCCTTTTTCCTCTTCTTGCCCTTCTCGCCCGCGTCCTTCTCGGCCTCGTGTTTGTCCGCGTCGCGGCCCGGGTGGACGCCGTTCGACTTGCTCGCGGCTTCCTTCGGCGCGATCCGCGCTTCGAGCTTGCCGAGGCGCGCCTTCAGCTCGGCGTGCTCGCTCCGCAGCGCCTCCAGATCCTCGCGCAGCCGCTCGGCTTCGCGCTTGCCCGCGCCGCCGAGGTCCCGCAAGGCCTCGCGGATCCGGCGACGCACGCGCCCGTCGAGCTCGCGTTCGAGCTGCCGCGAGAGCGGCCCGCGCGACTTCGTGTCGCCGATGTCGAGCAGCGCGCGCACCACGTCCACCTTGAGGTACGGATCCGACTGATCGAGCAGGTCCTCCAGCGCCTCGCGCACCTTGCGGTCCGTCGAGAGCTTCGGCAGCGCCATGATCGCGGCGCGCCGGCCACGCGTGGGGATCCCGTAGCGCGTGCGCGTGAGCACGTGCGCCTGCGCGCGCTCGTCACGCAGGGCCGCGAGCCCGTCGAGCGCGCCCGCGCGGACCACGTCGGCCCACGAGGGACGATCGAGCACCTCGATCAACGTGTCGAACGCCGCGCTCTGCCGGGTCCCGCCGAGCGCGCGCGCGGCCTCCGCCTCCACGAGGTAACTCGCGTCCCGCAGCGCGAGGCTCTTCAGCGCGTCGGCGGCTTGCGTCTTGCGGAACTTGCCGAGCGCCGCCGCCACCGCGCGCCGCACCTTCGCGTGCCCCGTCCGCGCGTGGGCGAGAAGATGCGTGAGCGCGTCGTCGCTGCGCACGTCGCCGAGCGCCGAGGCCGCCTCCGCTCGCACGCCCCAGAACTCGTCCTCCTTCCCGAGGGAGGCGCCGAGCGCGCGCGTCGTCGCCGGATCGTCGAGCTTGCCCATCAGGCTCGCCGCGAGCAGCCGGCCGCGCGCCGTCGGCGCCCCGACGAGCTGCGCGCGCAGCATGTCACCCGGGCACTCGACTCGCACATCGCCCACGATCCTGAGCTCCGGATCCACCACGATGAACGCGGGCCGCTTCGGCACGTGGATCGTGAACGTCGCGGTCGCCGACTCCACGCGCCGCACCTCGCGCCGCACCTCGCCGTCGATGGAGATGTCGAGCTCCAGATCGAGCGCGAAGACGTGCGTCCCGGCGTCCTCCTTGTCCTTCTCCCGGCCCTCTTTCGCGGCTTGCGCCTGCTTGACCGACACGGTCAGCGCCTCGCCGTCGTGATCGATCTTCACCTCGAGCTCCGGGTGCCCTGCGCGGAACACCCACTGCTCGAAGAAGCGCTCCAGGCTCCTGCCGCTCGCTTCTTCGAGCGCCCGCAGGAGGTCGCGCGTCTCTACGATCCCGCGCGCGTGCCGCTCCAGGTAGATCTTGATGCCGCGCCAGAACGCCTCGTCGCCGAGCTCGAGCCGCAGCATGTGCAGGACGCACGCGCCCTTCTCGTAGAGGTGACGATCGAAGATGTCGATCGGCGCGTCGTAGTCCTGGCACACGATCGGCCGGCGGTAGCGCCCACCCGCCTCGCCGAGGTACGCGGCCACGTCGCCGCGCACGCCGTGCTCGTACTCGTCGCGGCCGAGGTAACCCTCGCGATCGACGTGCTCCATGTACGTGGCGAACCCCTCGTTCAGCCACGCGTGCGACCAGTCGCGGCACGTCACGAGGTCACCGAACCAGTGATGCGCGAGCTCGTGCGCGATGAGGTCGTCGGCCGTCACGTCGATCGAGGCGCGCTCGTCGAGCAAGATGTGCTCGTACATCGTCGTCGCCGTCGTGTTCTCCATCCCGCCGAAGATGAAGTCGCTCACCACGATCTGCGAGTACGTCTTCCAGGGATACGCGACGCCCGTGAGCCTGCCGAAGCGGCGCACCATGTCCGGCGTCCGCCGGAACGTCCGCTTGCCCTCGTCGGTTTTTCCTTTGGGCACAAAGTAATGCAAGCGAACGCCGTCCGCCTCGTCGTCGATCCGCTCGAACTCGCCCGCGACGAGCGTGAACAGGTAGCTCGGGTGCGGGTCGTCCATGCGGTAGCGGTAGACGCCGCCCTGCTCCTCGTCCTCGTCGCTCTCGCGCGCGCCGTTCGACAGCGCGAACCAGCCCTCGGGCACCGTCACGCGCAGCGACGTCGACTGCTTGTTGTGCGGCTTGTCGATGCACGGGAAGAAGTGCCGCGCGTCCTCGTCCTGGCACTGCGACCAGACCTGCGCGGGTCGGTCCCGCACGTGCTCGTCCGGCGCGAGGAAGTAGAGCCCACGCCGCGGCGTCGCCGCGTAGCACACCCGCACCGCCGCGCGCGCGGCCCCCTCGGGGATCGACACGCGCAGCGTCTGCCCGTCGTACACGTGTGCTGCCGCGGCGAACTTGCCGTCGTCGCCCACGCGGAGCTCGACCGCTTCGAGGTCGAAGCCCACGGCGTCGAGCAAAAGCTCCTTCGCGCGCGCGTCGATACGCGACACGTCGAGCGTCGCTTCGCCCGCGACCGACTTCTTCGGCACGTCGAGGCGAAGGTCGAGCGCGATGTGCGTGACCTGAAACGGCCGAGGCCGCTCGTAGACGCGCTGCACGCCTGCCAGCGTGAACGGGCGCCCGGAGGCAGCGGAGGCGGACGAGTGGGCGTAGGACGAAAGCGCAGATCCGCACGCGCAGCGGTCGTGGAGGCGGTGCTCGAGGCTCATCGGGCGGCGAGTCTTACCCAACAAACCCGCCGAGCAAAGCCCCTCGCCGCGGGAAAACCGCGCTAGCCTCGCCCCGCGCCCATGAACCGCCGCGGACGCACGCCTCTGCTTGCCGGGGGGACGGGTCGAAAAGGCCCGGCCGGGGCCGCGTCACGCCCGCGATCCGGGCCCCAGGGTCCCGCGCAACACACGCTTTTCACGGCGCAAAAGGCAGCGCCCGCGAAGGACGGCACCCTCACCCTCGAAGGCGAGGTCGTGCGTGTCACCTACGAGAACGACCAGACGGGCTTCCGGGTCGTGAAGGTCGCGATCGACGGCCACGAGGCCCCTCTGCCCTGGGTCGGCCGCTTCCAGCCCGTCGCCCCCGGCACGCGCGTCCGAGCGACCGGCCGCTACGAACGCGACGGCCGCCACGGCGACCAGCTCCGCGTCGAAACCCTGCTGGAGATCGCTCCCTCGACCTTGCAGGGCCTCGAAAAATACCTCGGCTCGGGCATGGTCGCCGGCGTCGGTCCCGTGTTCGCCAAGCGGATCGTCGAGACGCTCGGCGTAGACGCGCTGCGCGTGCTCGACGAGGAGCCCGAGCGCCTCGCTGAGGTGCCGGGGCTCGGATCACGACGCGCCGAGGCCGTGGCCAAGGCCTGGGCGTCGCAGCGCGTCATCCGCGACATCATGATCTTCCTCCAGCAGCACGGCGCCTCGGCCGCGCTGGCGACGCGCATCTACAAGCGCTTCGGCGCCTCCGCGATCGACATCGTGAAGCGCGCGCCCTACCGGCTCGCGCTCGAGGTCTGGGGCGTCGGTTTCAAGACCGCCGATCAGATCGCGCGCGCCGTCGGCGTTTCGCCGGACGCGCCCGAGCGCGCGCAGGCCGGCGTGCTGCAAATGCTGAGCGACCTCGCGGGCAAGGGGCACGTGTACGCCGAACGAAACGCGCTCGTCGCGGCCGCCGCGCTGATGCTCGAACGCGAAGAGGAAGGCGTGAATCGCGCCATCGACGCGCTCGCGTTGTCGGGCCGCGCGCGGGTCGAGACCCTCCCCTCGGGCGAGGTCGCCGTCTACGAATCAACGCTCTACGAAGCGGAGGCGCGCCTCGCCGAACGCCTGCTCGCGCTCCTCCGCGCGCCTGGCCGTCCCCTCGCGGGGCGCCGCGGCGAACCTCCGGAGGTCGTCGCCCAGGCCGCGATCGAGAGCTTCGAGGCCCGCACGCGTGTCGCCCTCGCGCCCGCGCAACGCGACGCGATCGAGCAAGCCGCGCGGAGCAAGCTCCTCGTCATCACGGGCGGACCCGGCGTCGGAAAAACCACGATCGTCCGTGCGATCCTCGCGCTCTTCGATCTCGCAGGCCACACCGTGCGCCTTGCCGCGCCCACGGGCCGCGCCGCCAAGCGCATGAGCGAGGCAACCGGGCGCGAGGCCGTCACGCTCCACCGCATGCTCGAGTTCGACCCGAAGGAGCGCGGGTTCCTCCGCAAGAAGGGCCGCGCGCTCGAGGCCGACGTGCTCATCGTGGACGAGGCCTCGATGATCGATCTGCCGCTCTGCGACGCGCTCACGCAGGCCACCTCCGATGAGGCGCGCCTCGTGCTCGTCGGCGACGTCGATCAGCTCCCGTCCGTCGGCCCGGGCGCGGTCCTGCGCGACGTCATCGCCTCGGGCGCCATCCCCACGGTGCGCCTCTCGCAGATCTTCCGCCAGGCCGAGGGCAGCCTCATCGTGCAGAACGCGCACCGCATCCACGACGGCGAAAAACCCGAGGGCGCGACCGACAAGCGCGGCGAATTCTTTGTCTTCCAGCGAAAGGATCCCGAGGAGGCCGCCGCCACGATCCACGAGCTCGTCACCGAGCGCATCCCGCGCGGCTTCGGCCTGCATCCGGTCCGCGACGTGCAGGTCCTTTCGCCGATGAACAAGGGCCCCGTCGGCACGATCGCGCTGAACGAGACGCTCCAGCGGTCGCTCAACCCCGACGGCCCCTCGGTCACGCGTGGCGGCAAGGTCTTCCGCCTCGGCGACAAGGTCATGCAGCTCAAGAACGACTACGACCGCGAGATCTACAACGGCGACGTCGGCCTCGTCCGCGCGATCGACGCCGAGGCCGGGACACTCACGGTCACGTTCGACGGCCGGGACGTCGCCTACGAAGAGAGCGACCTCGACGAGCTCGTGCTCGCGTACGCGACGAGCATCCACAAGAGCCAGGGCAGCGAGTATCCGGCCGTCGTGATCACGCTGCTCTCGCAGCATTTCGTGATGCTCTCGCGGAACCTGCTCTACACGGCCGTCACGCGCGGAAAGCGGCTCGTCGTGCTCGTCACGGACGGGCGAGCGCTCAACCTCGCGCTCTCGGAGACGCGGCGCGAGGAGCGTCAGACCGGCCTCGCGCATCGACTCCGCCGCGGCTGACTTGTTGGTATCGACGTGAGCGAAAAGCTTCGGATCCGCGGGGGCCGTTGCTCTGATGGGGGCATCCTGCTAGCCTGCCCGCCCCTCGTAACCAACGACATTTCTTTCCCGTTCGACGCGTACAAAAGCGCCGTCGAGCGGCGACCGCGGGCGCAAGGCGCGCCTCGCGTTTCCCGGGTGGAGCGACCATGGCGCAGAACGGACAGCAAGGTGGAGTGGCGGCGGGACTTCAGATCACGGGCGGCGCGGCCATCATGGCGCCCGTCAGCGCATTCCCCAACGGAGTGCCTGGCAACGCTCTCATCGTGATTCCCCTCTCGAAGGTCGACGACGACACCAAGGCCATGCTCGACAAGGGCCCGTCGCTCGTGACGCCCGAGCAGATGTGGAAGCTGCTCGGCTTCAACGGCCCCGCGGTGCAGGTGCAGGACGACCAGGGCCGCCCGATCGCGATCGGCCTCGAAGACCTGCTCGCTGGCCTGGAGAAGCACTGGCAGGAGCAGCCCGACGACCTCAACCGCGCGCGCATCTACGCCCAGGAGCTCCTCAAGTACAATCGCCTGCAGCGCGCCGAGCAGGTGCTCTCGAAGGTCGTTGCGAAGGGCGGCACGGGCGACGACTGGCTCGCGCTCGGCATCGCGCAGCTCCAGCAGGAGAAGCTCGACAAGGCCGAGGGCACGCTGAAGGGTGCGCAAAACCTCCTCAAGGACAACCCCTACCCCTCGCTGCACCTCGCCAAGGTCTTCCAGCTCAAGAAGGAAGCCGACAAGGAGCGCGAGTTCGTCGACAAGGCGATCGGCATCAGCATCGGCTGCATCGACGCGTGGGCCTACCTCTACCAGTACCTCAAGCAGCACGGCGACGAGGACACGGCCATCGCCGAGATCGAGAAGATGGCCACCGACAAGAAGAGCGCCGCGCCGTACATCGCGCTCCAGGGCTTCTTCGCGAACGACGATGCGACCCGTGATCGCGCCGTCACCTACGCCAAGAAGGGCGTGGAGATCGCGCCCGACGATCCGCTCGCGCTCCTCTGCCTCTCGGCGCTCTACGGCCAGAAGGGCGACCTCGAAGCCGTCATCCGGCTCCTGCAGCCGCACGAGGCGAAGATGAGCCGCGACGTTCGCATCGCGAACAACTACTTCGAGGCCCTCTTCCAGTCGCGCCAGATCGAAAAGGTCACGAAGCTGCTCAACGCCCTCGCGGGTTCGCCCAACAAGGAAGTCAAGCAGTTCGCCATCGAGCGCTCGCGCGTCGTCGCGCAGTTCCTCCAGCAGCAGCAGCAGCAGCTCGCCGCTGCTCAGCAGCAGCGCAAGTAAGAGCGCGGCACTCACCCGCACCCGGGGGCTCCGCATCACGCGTCGAGCCCCTGGGCAAACCCCCCCACACCCTCGCATCGACGGCCGCGGACGGAGCGTGATCCGTCCTCCCGGCATTTTCGTGCCGGCCGTCTTTCACATTTGGAAGCACGCAGAAACCCGGGTAATCTCCGGATCATGCGCACGTGGCGACCGCGTCCCCCCGTCGTGCTCGTGGTCGATGACGACCCCGACATCTTGAGGCTCCTGGGGATGTGCCTGGAAGCCGAGGGGTGTGAGGTGCGCGAGACGATGTCCCCCGGGGCGGCGCTCGAGCGGCTCGACCGCGTCGACGTCGTCGTGGTCGACCAGCGCATGCCCGAGATGAACGGCACCGACTTCATCGAGGCCGCACGCTCGCGCGGCTACGACTGCCGCTTCCTCGTGATCTCGGGCAAACGCGGCGCGCGCGCCGAGGCCGCGCAAGCCGGCGCCGAAGGGTTCCTCGCCAAGCCCATCGGCATGCGCGATCTCATCGGCGAGGTCGAACGGCTCTTCTACCTCGGCTTCGCGCCCCCTTCGCACGTGGGCACGCCGCGCGCGCCTACCTCCAGCGCGCCCTCGTCGAAGAGCTCATCCTAACGTCCCCCAGGCCCGCTCGATCGCCTCGGCGACGCCCGCGTCCTCCGCGCTCCACGCGGCGAGCTCTTCGGTCGCGTGTTCTTTCACGAACGACGGCGCGCTGCCCATCGCGAACGATCGCCCCGCGACCTGGAACATCGGCACGTCGTTGAGCCAATCGCCCACCACGACGACCTCGTTCACCGCGCAGCCGTGGTAGTCCGCGAGCCACGCGATCGCCGTGCCCTTCGTGGGCCCGGCCGCGCGCACCACCATCGCGTGTGTGTCGGCCGCGCGCGTCACCGCGAACCGCACGACGAACGCCGCTCCACCGAGCTCGCCTTCGAGCTCCTCCGCGGCCGCGTGCACGCTGTCCTTCGAGCCGATCGCCACGACCGCGAGCAGCCCTCGCTCGTGTTCCCAGTACGGGTGCGACGTGACGCGCTCGACGACCGTCACCCGCGGCGACCACGTGCGCACGTAGCTGCTCCACGGCGCGCCTGCAGCGTCGTGCACGATGCTGTCGTGCGCGAACACGAAGCTCGCGGTCCGATGCCGCTCGAGCACGCGTCGAAGCTGCGCGGCATGATCGCCCGTGAGCGAAGCGTGGTAGTGCTCGCGATCGTCACGCGCGTCGACGATGTGGCTCCCGTCCACGCAGGCGATCGGCCCCTGGATCCGCGCCGCCACGGCGGCCTCGCGCGAGCCCGAGTAGAGCCGGCCCGTGCAGATCGTCACGGCCACGCCGCCGCTCTGCAGGCGCTCGATCGCCCAGCGATCGCGCTCGTGGAGCGAACCGTCGTGCCGGAGCAGGGTGCCGTCGAGATCGAGGGCCAGGAGCTTGTACGTCATCGCCGCGGATCGTCCTCGACGCAGAGCGCGCGTGATGGGTTGGACCTCAAATGGACGACGGGCGATCGACGGGTTTCCCCCGCCGCATCGCCCGATTCGTCTCGATCACGAACGACGCAGAATCAGGCCGGATAGACCGAGACCTGCTTCTTCGTGTTCGACTTCCACTCGTACTTCACGACGCCCTCCACGAGGGCGAAGAGCGTGAAGTCCTTGCCCGTGCCGACGTTCTTGCCGGCGTGGATCGACGAACCCACCTGCCGCACGAGGATGCTACCCGCCGAGACCTCGGTCCCCGCGTACACCTTCACGCCGCGCTTTTGTGCGCTCGAATCGCGCCCGTTGCGGGACGAGCCGCCACCTTTTTTATGAGCCATGCCGGTTTCTCCTAGGCGCTGATGCCGGTGATCTTGAGCTCGGTGTACGGCTGCCGGTGCCCCGTCTTGCGGCGGTAGTTCTTCCGACGCCGGAACTTGAAGATCACGACCTTCTTGCCGCGATCCTGCGCATTGATCTGCGCCTCGACCTTTGCACCCGCAACGAGCGGCTGGCCGATCTTGGTGGCCTCGCCGCCGACGAGCAGGACTTCGTTGAACGTAACCTTGTCGCCAGCGTTGCCGCTCAGCTTCTCGACGCGCAGCACCTGGCCTTCGCTGACCCTGTACTGCTTGCCGCCCGTCTTGATGACCGCGTACATGTTCGTGCCCTCGACGCCCTCGACATTTGCTTCACCGACGTACTCCGCCGGGAAACAAGGGAGCGGAAGTATACGGACGCGCGTCCGTTCCGCAAGCTGATCAAATGCGCCTCCGTCCCTTTGGATCCAGAGCCTCCGCAAGAGGCCGATCCGAGCAGGCTGGAACCGCGTGAGATCGGGGGGTTAGAGCGGACGAACAGGGCCGTTTCGCCCGCCAGGCGAGGGGTAGCTAGGGCTGTGGGCGCGCCGGGAGACGGTCTACCAGCTGCCGTGGCTGCCGTGCGAGCCGTGGCTGCCGTGCGAGCCGTGGCTGCCGTGCGAGCCGTGGCTGCCGTGCGAGCCGTGGCTGCCGTGCGAGCCGTGGCTGCCGTGCGAGCCGTGGCTGCCGTGCGAGCAATGCTGCGCCGGGATCACGCCACCCGCGTCGTCGCCGATCACGCCGGCGCGATCCGCCTCTTCGCTCGCCTTCGCGCCGACCTCGCTCTCCGTCTTGGAGAGCATGCCACCCGGCTTGCGGGAGAAGCTCGGCAGCCCACCTGTTCCGTTGTTCGCCATCGTGGCCTCCCTGATCCCAAGTCCCGTTGCGCCCGCGTCGATCGTTTGCCCTCAAGATGCCGACGACGCGTGGATGAAATGCGTTCGCGCCCGGACCGTGGTCCAGCGCTGGAGGATCTCGACCGTCTTCGGGTCGTTCTCGCGCAGTTTGTCGAAAAGAAAATCTTGGATGCCCTTGTGGACGGCGCACAAGGTGCTCTCGCGCATCCTACCGAAGATCGTGCCCTGCGTCCGGTAGCTATGCTCGGGCTGCACCCCGCAGTAGGGCGTGTACGTGCAGTTCACGCAGTCGGGCTGCACGTCGCGGATCGACGCCATCACCAGCGCGCGCACCGTCTCGTGTTTCATGAGCGAGCGATACGTCGAGGTGAACACGTCGCCGATCTGGAACGCAGGATCGCCGGTCTCGTACATCATCCGGCCCTCGTCGCTGGAGAAGATCTTGCCGTCGTAGTTATAGGCGAGAGCGCCGATCCCCGAGCCGCTCGGCGAGCGGATGTCGAGGAAGTTCGGGTCGTCGTCGCCGAGGATCTTCGTGAGGAAGATCGAGCCGTAGCGCTCGAGGACCTGCTCGCCGCGCCGGTTCAGATCGAGGATGTGCTCGACCGCGGTGCGGTAGAAGTCGTTGTACGCGGCGCGGTCGTACTCGACGATCTGCGCGGTCCTGCCCGCGAAGCCGAAGGGATCGACGGGGCGGAGGAAGATCGCGCGGCAGCCGAGTCCGACGTACGTGTCGACGATCTCCTTCGGGTACTTGAGCGCTTCGCGTGTCGTCGTGAGCAGCGCTTCGACATGGTAGAGCGTCGGGTCGAGGCCGATGTCGATGTAGGCCTTGTTGATGCGCTCGATCCACTTCACGGCCTCGCGATGCGCGTTGCCGCCCGCGAGGATGCGCTGCTTCGTGTGCAGGTGCTCCGGGCCGTCGATGCTCGTGCAGATCTGAACCTTGCGATCGACGAGGAAGGCGAGCTTCTCCTCGTCCATCATGGCCAGGTTCGAGACCATCGTGAACTCGAGCCCCTTGCCGTAGGCGCGGTTCCGCGCGAGCGCGTACTCGATGACGTGCTTCATCACCGGGAAGTTCGCGAGCGGCTCACCGCCCTGGAACTCCAGCGTCACCGAGGGCGACGTCGACTGGAGCATCAGGTCCACGACCTTCTCGCCGATCTCCGGCGTCATGTCGGTGTGGACCGCGTCCATGTTCGCGCGGCTCGCGTGGCAGTAGACGCACGTCTCGTTGCAGCGGAGCGTGACGACCGCGATGTGCAGGTTCGGCCCCCAGTTGAGGAACCGCTTCTTGTACGCGATGCGCTCGGCCGCCTTCGCCTGATCGAGCCCCTCGCGGAGGAAGTTCCGCGACGCGAGTTTGTCGTGGAGCGGCGAAGCGGAATCGAGCTCGCCACGCGTGAGCGCGCGGAACTCGTCCTGCGTGACGAAGAGCCAGTCGCCGAGAAAATTGGTGAGCAAAATATCTCCGCCCACCTCGCGGAACCGGAACGGCACGAGGCCCGTCGGGGCCTTCGCCGCAGAGCCGAGCTCGGTGAAGAGCGTCGAGAGGCCCGTCACGCCGCACCCCCTGCCCGCGCGCGTTCGATCGTGAGGCCGAGCGCGTAGTTCGCGAGCTCCGCGGAGAGCACGCGCTCGTCGATGCCTTCGCTCGTGGCCTCGGGCTTCGCCGTCACCTTCACGATGTACGCGCCGCCGTCCCGCGAGAGATCCGCCGTCGCGTACGCCGCGTACGTCTTGACGGCCTCGTCGATCGCGAAGCCGTCGTAGAGCTCCTCATGAAACCTGAGCTCGATCACGACGCCTTCTCGCCCCCCGACGCGCCTTCCGACGCGTCTTCCGCCTCGGCCTTCGCGCCCTCGCCCTTGCCCTTCTTCTTGTACTTCTCCTCCCAGCTCATCGCGATGCCGAGCGGATCCTCGAAGGCCGTCTCCTCGCCGATGTCCATCGCGAGCAGCTCGTCGAGCCCGGGCGGGCCCGCAGCGCCGCCGAGCGCGCGCGCCGTGATCGACTCGACGAGCTTCTTGTTCTCCTCGACGATCCGAAGGCGCCACGCCTGGCCGAGCAGCTCGTTCTGGAACTCGCCCGCGTAGATCTGCGTGTCAGCGCCAGGCTTCTTCGCCTTGAGCGTCACCTGGATGCGACGATCTCCCGCACGATCGAGGTGCACCCAGCAGCGATCGATGAAGACGTACGCCGCTCCGTAAATCGCATCCTTGGGGTACAGGCCCTCGTCGAACTCGATCCGAACCGAGCCCTCTCCCAAGTGAAACGACATGTCGCTCATTCGCCCTTCGCTCCCCATGACGTACCGTAAGGTGCGTCCCGCCGCGCCTCACGGGTTCGTGGCGGTCACGGTATACTGATCGCAGGTCGGCGGCGTGCCGTTCTTGCGATACACGCGAACCTTGACAGACACGATCTTCGGGTTGTTGTCGGACCAAGGACCCGTGGGGTTGCCGTTCATGTTGTACCCAAAATTCAGCTCCCACACGGTGGCCCCCGACCCCGTGCCGCCGTCGTTGCAGGTCGCGACGGTGTTGCAGTCGTGGAGCACGTCCATCCCGTACTGGCCACCGGAGTCGTTCACGAGCTGAACCTTCGGCGTGTACGCCTGGCCCAGCGCCGCCGGCGCGACGAAGTTGAACGTGAGCCAGTCGCTGGCATTCGACGTCTCGACCTTGCCGATCATGTTCACCGTGCCGCCCTTCGGCACGCTGACCGCACCTGCGCTCACGCACTGGTTCGCGTACTGATCCGTCGCGCACTCGCAGCCGTTGCCCGGCGCGCCGTCGATGTTCGCGTAGCCGGCGTTGCACTGCACGATCTGGCACTGGCCCGCGGTGCACGACCAGCCCGAGACGAACTGCGCGTTCGGGTTCTGCGTGGTGCACGCCGGGTTCGGCTGCATCTCGTCCGTCTGCCCGTTGCAGTTGTTGTCCTTGGAGTCGCAAATTTCAGTCTGCGCCCCAGGCGTGACCTGCGGGTTGCACGACGCGCTGCCGCCCACGCAGACCGTGGTGCCCGTCGCGCAAACGCCGGGGAACGACGTGTTGCAGGGCAACCCATTCACGAGGGCCGGATCGTCGATCGTGCCGTTGCAGTCGTCATCCTTGCCGTTGCACGTCTCCTGGATCGTGCCCGGCAAGGGCGCGTTGCAGAGGAGCTGCGATGCACCCGCGGGGCACTCGAAGGTGCCGAACTGGCAGATGCCGAGCTGACCCGACTTCGTACACGCCATGCCGACCTGCGGGATGGCGTCGTCGACCATGCCGTCGCAGTCGTCGTCGAGGTTGTTGCACGCCTCGGAGAGCTGGCCGGGGACGACGTTCGGCATGCACGTCACGCCGTTCGCGCCGTCGCACTTGGTCAAACCCGTGCTGCACAGGCCCAGGAAGCCCGTCATGCACTGCATCCCGCCGCCGGGGTTGCCCTCGTCGGTGTTGCCGTCGCAGTTGTTGTCGAGGCCGTCGCAAGTCTCGGGCTGCACGGGCGCAGGCGAGCACTTCACCGCGCCGTTGACGCAGTTCAACGTGCCCTTCTTGCACTCGCCGAGGCCCGGCGCGACGCACGCGTCGCCGCCGCCCGGGTTGCCCTCGTCGATCGTGCCGTCGCAGCTATCGTCGAGGCCGTTGCAGAGCTCGGGAGCCGGCGTGGTGTCACCCAGGCACGGGCCCCACTGCCCGTTCGCATCACACGTCTGCGAGCCCGGCTTGCAAAGGCCGGTGTTCTGCGTGCCCGGCGGGCCCGTGTAGCAGCCCTTCGTCGCGCCCGTGACGCAGTCACACCCTTCGTCGACCTGGGTGTCGCAGTCGTCGTCGAAGCCGTTGCAAGCCTCGGCCGCGGCCGGGACGACCTCCCCCGCGCACGGCCCCCACTTGCCGGACGCGTCACACGTCCTCTCGCCTTCCTTGCACGCGCCGACGCCCTTCGTGCCGTCGGGGCCCGTGTAACAGGCCTCCTTCACGCCGGTCACGCAGTCGCAGCCCTCGTCGATGACGTTGTCGCAGTTGTTGTCGACGCCGTCGCAGACCTCGGTCTGCGGCACGCACATCTGGCCGCCCGCGCCGCCCGCGCCGCCCACGCCGCCCGCGCCACCGACACCACCGACGCCGCCCGTGCCGCCGACGCCGCCCGTGCCGCCAACGCCGCCCGTGCCTCCGTCGCCGCCCGTGCCGCCCTCGCCGCCCCTTCCACCAGAGCCGCTCGAGCTCGAGCTCGTAGGATTGCCGCCCGAGGTCACGCTCCCGCCCTCGGCGCACGACGATGCGGCGGCTCCGCCGATCACCGTCAGAAGCGCCGCAATGGCGACCCGTCGCACCTGCTTGCCCCGCTGCTCGTCACTGGCTTTGACGTTGCTCGCCATTGTCACTCACCGCTCCCAAGCAATGCTTCGGTTGACGCTCGGTGGTTTCGCTCGGACGAGCCGAGACGTGTCCACGAAGTTCTTGTCCGAGGCCACGACCTCGGCGCCGGGCGAAGTCCTCGACGAACCCAGCCCCTCCGCCGGCGGAATCTCCACCTCGCCGAGGCCCGCGAAGAGATCGCGCACCTCCGCATGGCTCGCCCTCTCGCCCGCGAGCCAGCCCATCCCGAGCCGCGACGCCTCCGCGAGCGCACGCGTGAGCTGCGGACGCACGAGCTCCTCCGGCGCGACGATCCGATCCGCCGCGCGCGCCGCGCGGCCGAAACGAGACACCCTCGCGAGGTGCACCGCGCGGGCCCCGAGCGCGCGCGAGAGCTGCACGATCTCCGCGAGGTGACGGTAGTTCGACCGCGTGATCACCGTCGTCGTCCCGACCTCGATCCCCTCGGCGCGCGCATGCCGCACGCCGAGCGCGGTCTGCTTGAAGCTGCCCGGCGTCTGCGTGTGGTAGTCGTGCATCGGCTCGGTCGAGCCGTGGAGCGAGACGTCGAGCGAGAGCTTGCTCGAAGCCTCGCGCAGGGCGCGCGCGAAGGCGCGATACGCGAGGCGACGGCCGTTCGTCTGCACCACGATGCGGCGCGCGCCGCGCTCGTCGAGGGCGCGAATCACCGCGGGCAAATCGTCCGTGAGCGTCGGCTCGCCGCCCTGCACGAACACGACGTCGCCCGGCTCGACGCGCAGGCGCGCTGCGAGATCCATCCCCTCGGCCTCGCGTTCGTGCGAGGCAGACCGCTCCCCTTGCGCGCAAAAGACGCACGCATTGTTGCAGGTCGAGCCGAGGGAGAGGACCGCCGCCATACGTTCAGCCCGGTCCCTCCGCCGGAACCAGGAGCGCGTCGCCGTGGTTCTCGATGCGCTCGGCGTGCGTGAGCAGCCCGGACAAGCGCACCTCACGCTCGTTCTTCGCGACGATCTGCGCGAGCGTCATGGCCGCGAGCCCCAGCTCTTCCTGCGTGGTCGCCCAGCCGTTGCCGCCGTTCACCACGAAGATCGCGTGCCGCTCCGTCTCCGCGGGCGGCCGCTGCGCGAGCGCAGTGCGGTCGCGCGCGAGCAGTTCGAGGTCAAACGTGTGCCCATCGTCCGTCCGAACCTTGATGCTCACACACCCGTTCACGACCGGATCGATCTGGACGATCGTCCATCGCGCGAGGCGAGATCCCGCGGCGAGCGGATGCAGCAGCTTGGCGACGTTCTCGCGCGTCGGCGCGTCGAGCGGCTTCTCGCTGTGCGCCGCATTCTTTGCAGCGGACGTGGTCTCCGGGCGCGCGGAGGCGATCACCGGTGCGGCAAGCACCCCGCCCCCCATCACTCCCACGAACAACCGCCGCGATACGTTCCTGCCAGGCATGCCGGAGCCTCCTACACTCGCAGGATCTCCGCTCGTCACGGCGGCGTCAATGTTTGCGCGGAGTCCCGATCCGCCGTCTCTCGAACGAGCGAGACGGGTCCCCGCAACGCAACGCGTCAGTCGACGCGTCGCGCTCAGGCCTTGGTGAAGGAGAACGAACCGTCGGAGCCGCGGACGTGCACGACCTGTCCGGGGCCGTAGCCACCCGCGAGGATCGCCTCGGCGAGCGGGTTTTGCAGCTCTTTCAGGATGGCGCGCTTGAGCGGGCGCGCGCCGAGCGAGGGCTCGTAGCCGATGTCGACGAGCAGGTCCTTCGCCGCGTCGTCGAGCTGCACCTTGATCTCTCGATCCGCCAGAAGCCGCTCGAGCCGCCGGAGCTGGATGTCGACGACGCCGCGCAGATCCTGCTTCGTCAGGGCCTTGAACACGACGATGTCGTCGATTCGATTCAAGAACTCCGGCCGGAAGAAGTTCTTCAGCTCCTCGAAGAGCACGTCGCGAATCGCGTCACGCCCGTCCTCGGTGCCGAAGAGCTTCGCGTCGGTCTCCAGGATCCGCTTCGAACCGATGTTCGAGGTCATGATCACGACCGTGTTCGAAAAATCCGCCGTCCTGCCACGACCGTCGGTCAGGCGGCCGTCGTCGAGGATCTGGAGGAGCAGGTTGAACACGTCCGCGTGCGCCTTCTCGACCTCGTCGAAGAGCAGGACGCTGTAGGGCCTGCGCCGCGCCGCCTCGGTCAAGAAGCCACCTTGCTCGCTGTCGGCATACCCGGGCGGCGCGCCGATGAGCCGCTGCGCCATGTGCCGCTCCATGAACTCGCTCATGTCGAGCCGCGTGAGCGCCTGCTCGTCGTCGAACAAGAACTCGGCGAGGGCCTTGGCGAGCTCGGTCTTGCCGACGCCGCTCGGCCCGAGGAAGAGGAACGAGCCGATGGGCTTACCCGGATCGCGCAGGCCCACGCGGCCGCGGCGCACGGCGCGGGCGATCGCGCGCACGGCCTCGTCCTGACCGACCACGCGGCGCGCGAGCCGCTCTTCCATCTTGAGCAGCTTCTCCGACTCGCCCTCGAGCATCTTCGCGACCGGGATGCCCGTCCACTCGGCGAGCGTGCCGGCCACGTCGTTCTCCGTGACCATGTTCGCGCCGCTCTCGGCGCCCTCGCGCTTCGCGGCCCCCTCGGCCGTCTCCAGACGTCGACGGATCTCGGGCAAGGTCACGTGCTCGATCTCGCCGATCCGCGCGTAGTTCTTCTCGCGTTGCGCCGTCGCGAGGGCCTCGTTCGCCGCCACGAGCTCCTTGCGGATCGACTGCACGGCCGCGACGACGCCGCGCCGCGCCGCGATGTTCGTGCGCATCTCCTTCGCGCGCGGCTCGACCTCGCCGAGCTCCTTCTCCAGCCGCTGCCGCGTCTGCACGCTCAGCCGATCTTCGTCGTCCGCGAGCGCCGCGATCTGCGCCTTGAGCGCGTCGACGCGGCGGCTCAGCGCGTCGACCTCCGCGGGCACGCCGTCGACCTCGACGCGTTTGCGCGCGCTGGTCTCGTCGAGGAGATCCACCGCCGTGTCCGGCAGCGCGCGATCGGAGAGGTAACGCTTGGCGAGGCTCACGGCCGAGAGGATCGCGCTCTCGCCGATGCGCACGCGGTGGTGCGCCTCGTACTTCGTGGCGACGCCGCGCAGGATCTCGGTCGCCTGCTCGATCGAGGGCGGCTCCATGTTCACCACCGCGAAGCGCCGCAGGATCGAAGCATCCCGCTCGTTCAGCTTGCGGATGCCCTCGGTCGTGGTGGTCGCGAGGATCCGGATCTCGCTCCGCGCGAGCAGCGGCTTCAGGAGATCGCCGACACCTGAGCCCTGCACGCCCTGGCCGAAGAGCGCGTCGATGTCCTCGACGACGAGGATGGTCTCGGCGTCCTGCACGCTGCGGAGCTTGTCGATGAGGGCCTTGAGGCGCTGCTCGATCTCGCCGCGCAGCTTCGCGCCCGCGACGAGCGCGCCCGTGTCGAGCTCGTAGAGGCGCGCGCCCGCGAGATTGCTCGGCACGTCGCCGCGCGCGATGCGATCGGCGAGCCCGCGGATCAACGCCGACTTGCCGACGCCGGGCTCCCCCACGACGAGCGGATGGTTCTTGAAGCGGCGCTCGAGGATCTGCAGCAGCCGCCGCGCCTCCCCGTCACGGCCGATCACCGGATCGAAGAGGCCTTTGCGCGCGTCGGCCACGAGGTCCCGCGTGTAGCCATTCGCGTCGGTGCTCCCCGCTGCGCTCGTGACGACCGCCGCGCTCGAATCCCGCGGGGCCGGCGACTTCGCTTCGCCCTCCGCGAGCGCGCCGAGGTGCGGCCGGAACGCGCCCGGGCTGATGCCGAACGACGAGAGGATCTCCCCCGCCGGCCCGCGGATCTCCTGCGCCAGCGCGTGCAGGAGGTGCTCGATGCCGACGTTCGGCGACTTGTCCCGCGTCGCCTCGCGCTCGGCCCGCCCGAGCAGATCGAGCAGCCGGGCGTCCACGTACGAGACGCCGCCCGTCGATTTCGGCTGACGCCGGAGGGCCGCCTCCGCGAGGTTCATCGTCTCGTTCGGGTCGGCGCCGGCGCGCCGGAAGACCTCGAGGACGCCGCGATCCCGTTCGAGCAAACGCACGAGCAGGTGCAGCGGCGAGACCTCGGCGTGCTTCCGGTCATCGGCGAGCGCCTGCGCGCCCGCGACGATCTGCCTCGCGTCGTTCGTGAAGCGTTCGAGGTGGATTGTGCCCTCGGTGTCGGCCATGGGTCCTTTTTCTCACCAGGTGAACCGCGCGCGCAAGGGACGGCGCGTCGTGCTTCTCGGTTACGTCGCCGTCGCTCGGTCCTGACATCCCCGAGCCCCTCGGATGCGCTCGGCGCATCGCCAAGCAACCCTCGGGAGCCCTCGCTCCTCCTTGGCGCTGCGCCAAGCGCACCTGGGCGTCCTCGGACGCATCTTTGGCGCTGCGCCAAGCGCACCCCGGAGTTCTCTGACGCCTCCTTGGCGCTGCGCCAAGCACCGTTCGACCTGTTCCGACCTCTCCTTGGCGCTTCGCCCTCCCGGCGACCGGCCCTCCCGACCTCTCCTTGGCGCTTCGCCAAGCACGACCCTCGCGCGAAGGGACGGTCCGTGGCGATTCGCCGAGCACCCGCTTGGCTCTGCTCCCCCGTGCTTGGCGCTTCGCCTTTCGCCACCTGACCTCGTCCGACCCTCGCTTGGCGCTCCGCCGAGCCCGCGCACATCCCCGCCCTTGCGCCTTTCGCTCCGAGGACCGAAATGTCCAGCATCATGCCAGCCGACGTCGCCGTCTACACGACCCCTTGGTGCCCCTACTGCCAGCGCGCGAAAGCCTTGCTTTCCCGGAAGAACGTACGCTTCGAGGAAATCGACGTCGACACACGACCCGACCTGCGCCGCTGGCTCTCGGAGGCCACGGGCCAGCGCACGGTGCCGCAGGTGTTCATCAACAGCCGCCCCGTGGGCGGATTTACGGACGTGGCCGCGCTCGATCAAAACGGAAAGCTCGACGCGTTGCTCGGCGAGACCCCCCCGCCGGACCTGTCGCCGCTGCCTCGTTGAAGAAGCGCCGGTCGACGATGGGGGCAGAGCTCGGACGAGCCGAGCTCTGCCCCCATACCCCCGCGTTCGTCGAGATCGTGCACGCCCCGGGGGAGCGGTGATAAGCTCGGCCCGATCGGCCGAAGGTTTTCTCTCGTTCACTCGTCCATGGGGGGACGAGGTCGACCCGGCCTCGATGACCCGCATGCCCGCTGCCGACGCTCCGCTGCCCGACGCCCCGACGAGCGACGGCTCGCTCGTCGGTCGTGACGTGGGCAAGTACAAGATCGTCCGCCTCGTCGCGCGGGGCGGCATGGGCGCGGTGTACGAAGCGCTGAACACGAGCATCGGCAAGCGCGTCGCGATGAAGTTCGTCGACCCCGAGCTCGCCCGCAACGCCGACGCCGTGGCGCGTTTCCAGCGCGAGGCCGCGGCCGCGAGCGCAGTCGAGAGCGCGCACATCGTCACGATCTTCGACTCGGGCGTCACCGACGACGGTCAACCCTTCATCGTGATGGAGCTGCTCCGCGGCGAGGACCTCGGCCACCGGATCAAGCGCCTCGGACGGCTCGACCTCGAAGCCGCGCTCGGCGTGATCGCGCAGCTCCTCCGCGGCCTCTGCCGCGCCCACGAGGCGGGCATCGTCCATCGCGATCTCAAGCCCGACAACGTCTTCTTGGCCGAGCGTGACGACGAGACCGACTTCGTCAAGATCCTCGACTTCGGCATCTCCAAGGTGCGACGCACGGGCGGCGTGCCCGAAAAAACG
Organism: Polyangium sorediatum; assembly: GCF_029946465.1. NCBI lineage: Bacteria > Pseudomonadati > Myxococcota > Polyangiales > Polyangiaceae > Polyangium > Polyangium sorediatum. Next base: position 40,384 of record NZ_JARZHI010000001.1, on the reverse strand, counting down.
ATCACGCGGCAAGGCACCGTGCTCGGCACGCCGTTCTACATGTCGCCCGAGCAATCGCAGGCGTTGCCCGACGTCGACGAGCGCACGGACCTCTGGTCCACGGGCGCGATCCTCTACGAGTGCCTCACGGGGAGGCCGCCGCACGAGGGGCAGTCGTACGAGCAGGTCATCGTGAACATCTGCACGAAGGCCGCGCCCGACGTGCGCACGTGGAACCCCGAGGTGCCCGAGAGCGTGGCGCGTTTCCTCGTGAAGGCGCTCAAGCGCAACCGCGACAAACGCTTCGCGAACGCCCGCGAGATGCTCGAAGCGATCGGCGCGGCGTCCGGCGGCGTGCTCCCGGCGCGCGCGCTTCGCGTCGGCGGCGACACGAGCTCACGTTCGTCGCCGGACCTCGCGCGGAACACGCCGCGCGTCGCGCAGACGAACGAGGCCTCGACGCGGCCCGCGGAGGAGGTCGGCACGAGCGGACCGTCCCGCGTGGGCTGGTCGACGAGCAGCGGCGCGAGCGGCGGGAAGGAGCGATCCCGCGCGCTCTGGATCGGCTTGGGCGCAGGCGCCGCGGCGCTTTTGATCGGCGCGGGGATCGTCTACAGCCGCAGCACGCCGGTGCCGCCCGCGCCCGCGTCGACCGTTCCCACGAACGCGACGATCGAGACGCGCGTCGAAACGGCGCCCGCGCCCACGCAGGAGACGCCTCCCGAGCCCGCGCAGACGAGCGAGACGAACCCCGCAGGTGCGCCGACGCCAGAGCCCCTCGCGACGAACACACCCGCGGGCGCGTCCGCGCAGACGCCTCGAACGACGCCGACCTCGACGAAAAAGACCACGAAGACCGCGAACGCCAAGCAGCCGGCGACCACGCCTCCGCTGACGAGCGCGAAGACGGCGACGACGAAGGTCCAGGGCGTCGCCCCGCAGCTCAAGCTGAAGGTGGAATGAGCTCGCTCCTCGGTCGATCCAGGTCCCACGCGGCCCTCGCCATCACGATCGCGCTCGCCACGATCGCGCCCGATGCCGTCGCGGCCGGCGAGCCCAAGGCCGAAAACGCGCCGCTCTCCGACGCGTACAAGCAGCACATGGCGAACGGCGTGAAGCTCTACGGCGACGGCAACTTCGCCGCCGCCGTCGTGGAGTTCGAGGCCGCTTACGCCGAACGCCCGCGCGCGAGCCCGCTCGTCAACATCGCGCTCGCGCACAAGAGCCTCTTCGCATACCCGAAGGCCATCGCCGCCCTCGAGCTCGCGCTCCGCAAGCACGCGGACACGATGGAGCCCGAGGACAAAGCCGCCGCCGAGAGCGCGATCGCCGAGATGCGCGCGCTCATCGGGTACGTGAAGGTCGAGCTCTCGCCGTCCCACGCCGTGCTCCTCGTCGACGACGAGCCGCAGCCCCCCGGCACAGCGGACAAACCCCTGCCGCTCGGCCCGGGTCGGCACCGCATCGGCGCGCGCGCCGAGGGGTACGAGGACGCCGAGGAGACGATCACGATCACGAGCAAGGACCAGGACAAGGTCGTCAAGCTCGCGCTCGTGCCGAACAAGGGGTGGGTCGTCGTGAAGACGGACGACCCCGAGATGGCCATCGCGATCGATCAAGTGCCGCTCGCGCTCGGGCAGTGGGCCGGCCTCGTCGAGCCGGGGACGCACCTCGTGCAGATGTATCGGCAGGGCGGCCCCGAGTACGCGTTCCAGGTGCTCGTCGTGGCCGGCAAAGCGCAGGAGGTTCGTCCCGACGTCGGCGGCGTGCCCATCGCCGTGCCGCGCTCGCTCCCGACCCCGCCTCCGCCGCCGCCCAAGATCGCGAAGCCGCCGGAGCCGCCCCTCCGCGGGGCGTACGCGAACGCGACGGGCGGCGTCTTCCTGATGCTCGGCGAGGAGGGCGCGGGCGGCATGGTCGGCGCGCGGCTCGGCTACCGGATCTCCACGCCGATCGGCCTCGAGTTCATCTTCGACTACGCGAACAACCCCATCGCCACGAAGAGCGGCGACAGCACGGTCCGCCTGAACTCGGCGCGCTTCGGCGGCGGCGTGCGGCTCATGAGCCCCGGGCGCAAGGCGCGGTTCGTCGCCACGATCGGCGGCGGCCTCGCGTACAACTGGCTCGGTAGCGGCGAGAGCCCCGGCGGCGTCGCCTTCATCAACCTCGACACGGGCTTCGAGCTCGACTGGAGCGGCGTCCTGGTCGGCCTCGCCGCACAGCAGACGCTCCTGCTCGGCGGGACCGACACGGCCGAGGTCGAGCTCGCCGACCCGCGCGTGACCCTGGGCCTCGGCGCGCGCGTGGGCCTCGGCGGTTGGTGACGCCGTGCGTCGCGGCTGCGTCGCGAGCGATCGAACCCGGGCAAAGCTAGGACGCGATCCTTGTCTTGGTTCGTGCGTGCGCGGCGGTATCCTCCGCGTCCGCCTTGGGAGGGCCCATGTCGAACGAAGCCATCACCAGCTTGCTCAAGGAGACGCGCCGGTTCGATCCGCCGGCCGAGTTTGCCGCGCGCGCGCGCATCACCTCGCGTGAGGCCTACGACGCGCTCTACCGCGAGAGCCTCGACGATCCGGACACGTTCTGGCGTCGCGAGGCAAAGGATCTCGTCTTCCGCACGCCGTGGACGCAGACGGTCGAATGGAACCTCCCGCACGCGAAGTGGTTCCAGGGCGCGACGCTCAACGTCTCGGAGAGCTGTCTCGATCGGCACATGTCGACGCCGACGCGGAACAAGGCAGCGATCATCTGGGAAGGCGAGTACGGCGAGACGCGCACGCTCACGTACGCGCAGCTCTACCGCGAGACCGTGCTCTTCGCCGACGCGCTCGCGAAGCTCGGCGTGGAGAAGGGCGACCGCGTGGCGATCTACATGGGCATGGTGCCCGAGGTCGCGGTGGCGATGCTCGCGTGTGCGCGGCTCGGCGCGGTGCACACCGTGATCTTCGGCGGCTTCGCGGCGGACGCGATCCGCGACCGCGTGCACGACTGCCAGGCGAAGGTCGTCATCACGCAGGACGGCGGCTACCGGCGCGGCAACGTGCTCGAGCTGAAGTCGACCGTCGACAAGGCGCTCGCGCAGCCGCAATCGGCGAGCGTGCAGAAGACCGTCGTCCTGCGTCACCTCGGCGCCGAGAAGTGTCCCGTGACGATGGTCGAGGGGCGCGACGTGTGGTGGCACGACATCGTCGATCCGAACGGACACGCGCGCCGCGAGGCGACGATCGTCGACGCCGAGCACCCGCTCTTCATCCTCTACACCTCGGGATCGACGGGCAAACCGAAGGGCGTGCTGCACACGACCGCGGGGTATCTCGTCGGCACGCACGTCACCACGAAGTACGTCTTCGACCTGCGCGACGACGACGTCTACTGGTGCACGGCCGACGTCGGCTGGGTGACCGGGCACAGCTACATCGTCTACGGGCCACTCTCGAACGGCGCGACGTGTCTGCTCTACGAAGGCGCGCCGAACTTCCCCGACTGGGGCCGCTTCTGGCGCCTCATCGAGCGGCACGGCGTGACCATCCTCTACACCGCGCCGACCGCGATCCGCGCCTTCATGCGCCAGGGCGACGACTGGCCGAAGAAGAGCGATCTATCGAGCCTGCGCCTGCTCGGCTCCGTCGGCGAGCCGATCAACCCCGAGGCGTGGATCTGGTACCACAAGAACATCGGCGGCGAGCGTTGCCCCATCGTCGACACGTGGTGGCAAACCGAGACGGGCTCGATCCTCATGACGACCCTGCCCGGCGCGGCCTCGGCGAAGCCCGGATCGACGGGTCTCCCGATGTTCGGCGTGGTGCCGGACGTCGTGACCAAGGAAGGCACGAGCGTCGGCGCGAACGCGGGCGGCATGCTCGTCCTCAAGCGCCCGTGGCCCTCGATGCTGCGCACCGTGTGGGGCGACGACGAGCGCTTCCGCAAGCAGTACTTCAGCGACATCGAGGGCTGCTACTTCACGGGCGACGGCGCGCGACGTGACGAGGACGGCTACTACTGGGTCGTCGGCCGCATCGACGATGTCCTGAACGTCGCCGGACATCGCATCGGCACGGCGGAGATCGAGAGCACGCTCGTCTCGCATCCGGCCGTGGCCGAGGCGGCCGCGGTCGGCCGGCCGGACGACCTCAAGGGCCAGGCGCTCGTGGTCTTCGTCTCGCTTCGCCCCGGCTTTTCCGCGAGTCCGGAGCTCGCGACCAAGCTCGCGAATCATGTCGGCCACGAGATCGGCAAGTTCGCCCGGCCGGATCAGGTCCGCTTCGCCGACGCGCTGCCGAAGACGAGGAGCGGCAAGATCATGCGGCGCCTCCTGAAGGACGTGGCCAGCGGGCGCGAGACCACCGGCGACACCTCGACCCTCGAAGACCTCAGCGTTCTCGCCAAGCTCCGCTCCAACGAGGAGTAAGACGCCCCCCTGCCCGCCGCGTCGTTCGACGCGCGGGCCTGCGCTCCGCGAGCGGAGCCACGCCCCGAATCCCTGCGGTTCTCTTTCCGATCCTGCGCGACCCGCGGTACCCTTTGGGGCATGCGGTCCGCGCTGACGCGTACGTTCTCCGCGATCACGGCTCTCGCCATGCTTGCCACTGCATGCCCGGCCCTCGCGCAGGGCAAAGGCGGCAAAAAGCCTTCGGCCGAGCCTGCGGCGCCCGAGGATCCGAACCTCGTCGAAGCGAAGAAGCACATGGAGGCGGGCGCCGCCTTCTACAACGATCCCTCCGGGCACAAGTGCGAGGAGGCGTATCGCGAGTTCAAGAAGGCCTTCGACCTGTCGGGCTCGATGAACGCGGTCAAGGGCATGGGCCTCTGCGCGATGGAGCTCGAGCGCGACGGCGAGGCGATCTCCCTGCTCGAAAAATTCCTCGAAGCGAAGGGCGATCAGCTCGACCCCGCGGACAAACAGCAGATGGAGACCGACCTCAAGGCGCTGCGCTCGGTCGTCGCGTGGGTGACGCTGAAGTCGGACAGGCCGGGCGTGACCATCACGGACGTGCGCACGCCGGCGCGCGGCTTTCCGATCACGAACCGCTACACGATCGGGCTCACGGGCACGCGCATCGGCATCCACCCCGGCACGCACGAGTTCAAGGCGAGCGTCGAAGGCGCGCCGGATCAGGTCTGGAAGGTCGAGATCACGAACGGCGGCAAATACGATCGCGAGTTCGAGTTCGACAAGGGCAAGCCCGTGACGGCCGAGGGTTTTACCGAGAAGGACTTCCTCGGGAACGAGGACAAACCCGCCGAGCAGCCCTCGCGTCCGGTGCCCATCACGGTGTTCGTCGTCGGCGGCGCGGCGATCGCCGCGGGCGTGGCCGGCGCGATCGTCGGCGGCGCGCTCGCGACGGGCGCGAGGGCCGACTTCGACGCGTCGAACGGGAAAGCGAACAGCAAAGAGGAGCTGCAGGTCCTCGAAGACATGCGCTCGAAGGTCGTGACGCTCAACGCGGTCGCGGACGTGTGCTTCGGCCTGGCCGCGGCGGGCGCCGTGGCGGCGACGGTCCTCTTCGTCCTGCGGCCCGAGAAGAAGCCGGCCGAGCCGCCGAAGGAGTCGTTCGCCTTCGCTCCATGGGCGACACCGCAAGGCGGCGGCATGATGGCCGTCGGAACGTTCTAGTCCGAAGGGACGAGGCGCGCGTTTGGAGATCGAAACCGGCACCCTCATCGCGAGTCGCTACCGCGTGATCCGCCCGCTCGGGCGCGGCGGCATGGGCGAGGTGTTCGCCGCGGAGAACACGCGCACCGGGCGCCAGGTGGCGATCAAGGTGCTGCACGCCGACGCGAAGGCGAAGCACTCGGCCGTCGAGCGCTTCCGGCGCGAGGCGCGCGCGGCGGGCTCGATCAACAGCGACTACGTCACGCAGGTCCTCGACGTCGAGGAGGACGCGAACTTCGGCATCGTGCTCGTCTTCGAGCTGCTCGAAGGCGAGAGCCTCATCGACCGGCTGAAGCGCACCGGGCCGATTCACTTCGACGAGCTCTACACCATCATCGAGCAGGTCTGGATGGGCCTCGCGGACGCGCACCGCGTGAAGATCATCCACCGCGACCTCAAGCCCTCGAACGTCTACCTGGAGCGCCGCCCCGATGGTTCGACGCGGGTGAAGATCCTCGACTTCGGCATCTCGAAGCTGCCGAAGGAGATGGAGGGCGAGACGCTGACGGAGATGGGGCAGAGCCTCGGGACGTTCTCGTTCATGCCGCCCGAGCAGATCGGCAAGGCGAAGATGGTCGACGAGCGCGCGGACATCTACGCGTGCACGACGATGATCTACCAGTCGCTGACGGGGCAGCTCCCCTACCTCGCGAAGAACGTGCTCGTGATGGTGGAGATGAAGGCCAAGGCGCCGCCGCGGCGAATCGGCGACGCGATGGACGGCCCCATCGATCCGCGGCTCGAGGCGTTCGTCGCGCGCGGGCTCGCGCGAGACCCGGACCAGAGGTTCCAGACCGCGACGGAGGCGCTCGCCGCGTGGCGCGAGCTGAGCCCGCGTTCGTCGGGTTCGTACATGCAGCCCGCCGCGCTCGGGACCGCGCACACGATGCCCGCGCCCTCCCACACGCCGTCGTCGCTGAGCGGCGGGCCCCGCGGGACGATGCCGTACGACGTGACGCGCCACGAGCCGCACATCCGTCGCCCCGAGCCTCCGCCCATCGAGGCAGAGAACACGACCGACGACGCGGCCGCGACGCTCGCGATGCCCATCGCGCGGCTCATGCCGAACCCGAACGGAGGGGGCCCGCAGTGGCCGCCGCTGCCGCAGCCGGCGGGTTCGAGCGCGGCGCGGCCGAGCCCGTCGCAGTATGGTTCGAGCTCCAACAGTTACATGGGCGCGGCGAACTCGGGGACGTACGGCGCGGTGCAGCCGCCCGTGTCCGCGTCGCCGAGTGTGCCGCCGGGCTACGGCTCGCCCGTGCAGACGCCGATGCCGAACCCGTCGTACCCAGAGGCCTCGCAGTCCTACGCGCAGCGGTCGATGAGCGCGCCGGTGCAGCAGGCTCCGTGGCAGCAGCAGACCGGGCTGCAGCCGGTCGCGACCGACCTTGCTTCGCAGCCCGCGCCGCGCCGCGTCTGGCCCTTCCTGCTCGGCGGCGTGCTGTTCGCGCTGATCGGCTTCGGCATCGTCGCGGCGATCATGCTCTCAACGGGCAAGTGATCCTCGCGCGCGCCGCGCGCACAAACGCCCTCACGCGCCGTGGGTGCGGCGCGTGAGACGTCGTTTGCGTGGGACGTGGGTCAGAGCGTCCAGCGGACGAGGACGCACGTGACGTTGTCCGGTCCGCCGTTCTCGTTGGCGCGCTCGATGAGCTTCGCCGTCGCGGTCTTGATGTCGCCGTGGCGCGAGAGGATGTCGGCGATCTCGGGGTCACTCACGGGGCCGGAGAGGCCGTCGGAGCAGAGCAGGTACGTGTCGTTGACGGCAGGCACCTCGAAGCGCGTGTCGACCTTGACGGTCTCCTTCATCCCGAGCGCGCGAACGATGACGTTCTTGTGCGGGAAGTTCGCGATCTCCTCGGGCGTGAGGCGCTTCATCTTGATGTAGTCGTTGAGCAGCGAGTGGTCCTCGGTGAGGCACTCGAGCTTGCCGTCGCGATGCCGGTAGACGCGGCTGTCACCGACGTGCGCGATGTACACGCCGTCGTTGGCCGTGAAGATGCCGACGAACGTCGTCCCCATGCCGCGCTTCTTCGACTCGCGTTGCGCGGTCTCGTAGATGCGCAGGTTCGCGAGCTTGATGCCCGTGATGAGGCGGTTCTCCTCGTAGCCCTTCGTGCGGTCCATCTTGTAGGGCCACGTGCGCTCGGGATCCTCTTGCGTCTGCGCGAAGAACTCTTGCATCGCATCGACGGCCATCTTCGAGGCGACCTCGCCCGATGCATGACCACCCATGCCGTCGGCCACGATGAAGAGGCCGTACTCCGCCATGATCGCGAAGTTGTCTTCGTTGTGATTACGCTTGCGGCCGACGTTCGTCTCGCCGGCTACCTCGATGCGGAGCTGTTGAGCCACGGTTCACCGAATGTGGGGGACGGAGCGGCTCGCCTTGTCTCGTTCCTTTGAGGGGAGCCGAGAGCCGCGCTCGTCATGGTCGGGATCGTTCGGCGGGGTGTCAACGAGATCCCGCGAGAGGGGTCGTCGCGGGCGTCGTTTCCAAGGGGATCAGATGGGATCGACCTTACCTCCTCCGGTCGAGCCCGTCCGCTCTGGGACGGGCTTGCGTGGGGGGCGCTGCATCGCCGAGCGTCGGGAGCTCGGCCGGGTGCGCCGGCGGCGCCTTCGGTGCGGCGCGCGGATCGGGCGCCTGACGGAGCACGACCGTGACCTGACGATACTTGCCCTGGCCAAACACCGTAAGCGGCACCTTCTCGCCGACCGCGTGTGTCCGGATGACCTCCGCGAGCTGCTCGGGGCTCGTCACGGGCACGCCGTCGACGGCGACGATCATGTCGCTCACGGACGCGTCGCCGCCCTTGAGCTTGGCCTCGGCCGCGGGGCTGTCCGGATGGATGCTCTGCACACGGACGCCCTTGGCGAACATGCCGACCTCGGACGAACCCTGGATGCCGAGCCAAGCCGCAGGCGCGACCGCGGTCGGCGGGACGCTGCGCAGGAAGCCGCGGATCGCGTTCATCGGGATGCCGAACGCGACGGGGGTGCAGGGGCGACCTTCGTTCGGGGAACAGCCGCGGCCGAGGAGGGCGACGACGCGGCCGTCCTCGTCGATGACCGGCGCGCCGAGGTCGAGCGGCGAGATGCGCGAGCCGAGCTCGAAGGCGTTCGCGAGCGTGGCGTCGTCGGCGCCGAGGAGGTTTTTCCGGCCGCGGATCACCATCTGCGCGACCGAGGGTTTGCCCTTGGGCCCCATCGCGAAGCCGCGGATGGTCGCGTCGGTGCGGAGCGGGTCCCGCGTGGAAGCGACGAGCCCTTCGGTCCAGCGCCCCGACTGCGGGACGAGCAGCGCGAGGTCCCACGTGCGATCGTGGTGGCCGAGCTTGACGCGGACGACGGCGCCGTCGGCGAAGCGCGCTTCGAGATCGTTGCCCGAGCCGAGCGGCGAGAGCGCCGCGAGGATCCGACCATCGCCCGCGAGTGCGACGCCGAGCGAGAGGGGCTGGCCGGCGCGCTCGATCGCCACGACGCCGCGGAGCGCCTTCTCCTCGACGGAGGGCTCCTTCTTGGCGTTGGGATCTGCGGGCGTGTTGGGTTCTGCGGCGGGCGTGGGCGCGGGCGGGATCGCGGCGGGCAGTTGCGGGGGCGGCGCGACGCGGCGCGGCGGCGCGTTCGGCTGAGGCCGAGCGACCGGCGGGGCATCGACATCGGCCGGGGCGACCGCGGGCGCCGACTGGGCGAAGACCGCCGTCGGGGCCATGAGCGCGAGGACGGCGAGGCACCCCGCGATCGACCAGCGTTGACGATTCTTCACGCCGGAGGTGTGACCGAACGTGGAGGACTTGGCGGGCGAGGCGGGGAAATTCGTCATGGGAGGCGCTCCTCGAAGCTCGTCGGCGAGATCGGCGCTCGCGCGATGATGTAGCGTGGACGGGGGCGCTGCAAAGGTCGCGCCGTGGGCGGCCGGGCCGCCGGCGAGGGGCCGGCGATCTCGTTCGATCCTACCACGGCGCGGGGCGGGGCGCTCCGGGTCCGCGCGACGTCGCTTTCCGGGGGTCCGCGGGAATCGCTTCGGTCGCGGTCACAAAAGAGGAGCTCCGAGCAACATGGCAGGCGAAGAGGCAACCATGGCCCCGGGTCTGGCACGTGCAGAAATGAAGGAAGGCCGATCGCACGCCGAGGAGGCGCGCGACATCGAGGAGCTCCTCGCGGCGGGCAACCATCGCGAGGCGCTCGCGCGGTGCGCCCGGGTCTACGCAACGCCGATCGGTCGGCTTTGCATGGCCTTCACGGGCTCGCAAGCGGACAGCGAGGAGCTCGTGCAAGAGACCTTGCTGGCCGCGTACGACGCGTTCCCGACGTACCGAGCGGAAGGAAGCGTGCGGGCGTTCCTGTTCGGGATCGCGCGTCGCATCTGCGGTCGGTTCTCCGAGACGCAAGCGCGGCAGAAGGCGCGGCTGCGGCTGGTGCACGACACGTCGTCGGGACGTGCGGACGCGGGCGAGCTCGCGCTGGAGAAGGAGAGGGCGACGCGCGCGCGCGACGCGCTCTCGAAGCTCAAGCCGAGTGAGCGGGAGGCCTTGGTGCTTCGGTACGACGCGGGGCTCAGCTTCCGAGAGGTGGCCCAGGCGTGCGGGATCGACGAGGCGGCGGCGCGCAAACGCGTGAGCCGCGCGCTCGGGAAGATGCGAGCGGAGATCGGCGAGGAGTGAAGCGATGAGCACGAGCGAGACGAACGAGGGTGGGCTCTGCCGCGAGGTCGAGGAGCGAATCGCCGAGGTGCTGGACGGCTCGGCGCCGAAGGAGCTCTTCGATCACATCGCCGACTGCGACACGTGCCGGGACCTGCGGCACGACGCGGAGCGCGCAGCGGAGTTCGTGGGGCACACGGGCGGCGATTTCCGGGTCGACGCGGGCTTCGCGGACAAGGTGCTCGCGCGGCTCGACGTGGAGAACTTGAAGCCGCCGGCCGGCGTGGCGCCGAAGAGCGCCGAGGCCACGGTGTCGGCGCCGCGCACGGCGAAGAGCGTGATCGCCGAGGATCGGGTCTCCGAGCCGAAGATCACGGACATCGCGACGGCGAAGACCGAGGTCGCGAGCGCGACGACGGAGAGCGAGCCCCCGCGGACGCGGACGAACACGTTGGTGTCCAAAGGTTCGGAGCGTGGGCTCGATGCGACGCAGCCTTCGCCGATGGTGAACGACGAAGTGAAGGCGGTCGAGCCGACGCAGTCGATCACGGAGCGTGAGACGCCCCGTTCGCGCGCGCCCGAGGCGAAGAGCGCGACGACGGGAGCGGCGCGCACGGCGCCGCCGCAGACGACGAAGGGGGGCGAGGGAGGCAAGGTCGTCTCGCTCTTTCGCCGCCCGACGTTCGTCGCGGGGCTGCTCGGCGCGATGGCCGCGGCAGCCGCCGTCGGGTTCTACTTGAAGGGACAGAAGCAAGGGCCGGAGGAGCCGAAGTTCGAGGCCGCGTGGTCGGGCAAGATCGACTCGATCTCGCGCGCGTCCGCCGACAAGGAAGGCGGGCTCGAAGCGTGCGACGCGAGCGGCGCGTGCAAGCCGGTGAAGCCGGGATGGGCGTTCAAGAACGACACGACGCTGCGCACGGACGCACGCACGCGGGCGTACGTGTCGCTCGCGGACGGCTCGCAGCTCGCGATCGATCGAGGTTCGTCGATCTCGCTCGAGGGCGGCAAGGTGCGTCAGGCGAAGCTCGTGGAAGGGACCATCGTCGCGGACGTGGCGAGCCTGAAGCACGGGCCTTCGGCGAAGATCAGCGTCGATGACGGCGAGGTCGAGGTGGTCGGCACGAAGCTCGTCATGACGGCCAGCAAGGGCCGCGCGAGCGTCGAGGTGGCGCGGGGCGTGGTGCTCGTGCGTTCGGCGGCGTCGGGCAAGCCGGTCGCCGTGCGCGCGGGCGAGGAGGCGACGATCGAGAAGGGTCGCGAGCCGCTCGTGGCGAGCACGTCGAGCGTCGCGGACTCGCTCGAATGGAGCGATCGATCGCCGGAGGAGCTCGACGCGCCGGTGCTGCGTGGGCTCGGCGAGCTTCGCGCACGCAAGCCCGGACAAACCAAGGAGAAGGACCACGCGGTGCGGCTCGCGAAGCACTCGGTGAAGGTGCGCATCGTGGACGTCGTGGCGCGCACCGAGGTCGACGAGACGTTCACGAACGACACGGACGAGGAGCTCGAAGGCATCTTCCGCTTCCCGCTGCCGCCGGGCGCGCAGATCGAAAAACTCGCGCTGGAGGTGGACGGCAAGATGATGGAGGGCGCGTTCGTCGACCGCGACAAGGGCGCGGCGATCTGGCGCGGCGTCATCCAGAACGCGGCGCCGAAGACGCCGAAGCCGCGCGAAGAGATCATCTGGGTGCCGGGGCCGTGGCGGGATCCGGCGCTGCTCGAGTGGCAGCGCGGCGGGCGCTTCGAACTCAAAATTTTCCCGATCCCGAAGCGCGGATCCCGCCGCGTGGTGCTCACGTACACGCAGACCGTGGACCAGGCCGCGGGCGTCCGACGCTTCACCTACCCGCTCGCGCACGATCCGAGCGGGACGACGAAGATCGACGCGTTCGACCTCGACATGCAGGTGCTCGGGCACGACAAGGAGTTCGGCGTGCAGACGCGCGGCTACGAGCTTTCGCCCTCGGGCGGCGACGCCGCGGCCGAGCGGCGCACGCTGAGCGCGACGGGGTTCGTCCCGGCGGGGGATCTGACGGTCGAGTACGCGCTCCCCGATCGGGAGCGCGAGGCAACGGCGTGGGCGTACCGCATGGAGCCCACGAGCGCGCCGCTGCCGGAGGAGCCGAAGGACGGGCCGGCCGCGACGAAGGCAAAGACGAACGAGGAGAAGGACGCAGCCGCGGCGGCGCGCGCCATCGCGTTTGATTCGTCGCCGTACGTGGCGATCGCGCTCCGGCCGAAGCTGCCGCGATGGCAGGAGGCGAAGGAGCGCGTGCACGCGATCGTCGTGGACGCGAGCCGGTCGATGATCGGCGAGCGTTTCTCGCGGGCGACGCGGCTCGCCTCGACGATGGTGCGCGAGATGGATCGGCGCGACTCGTTCGTGCTGCTCGCGTGCGACACCGTATGCCGACCGATGACGCAGGACGGCCGCAACGGTTTGCCCACGCCGAGCGCGCCGGGCGCGGCGGCGGCGGGCGAGGTGGAGCGCTTCCTCGGGAGCGTCGAGCCGGACGGCGGCAGCGACATGGCGGCAGCCGTGAGCGCGGCGCGGAGCGCGGCCGGATCACTCGGCGGCAAGGAGCTTCGGATCCTCTACCTCGGCGACGGTACGCCGACCGTGGGCCCGACGCGGCCTTCGCACATCGAGGCCGCGGTGCGCAGCTCGCTGTCGGGCAACGATGGATCCGTCGTGTCCGTGGCGATGGGCGCCGACGCGGATCTGACCTCGCTCGCGGCGCTCGCGCGCGGCGGCGGCGGCGTCGTCGTGCCGTACGTGCCCGGGCAAAAGGTCTCGTCCGCAGCGCTCGAGGTGCTCTCCGCGGCGTACGGCGTGACGCTGCGGGATCCGGAGATCGAGCTTCCGTCTGGGCTCACGCAGGTCACGCCGGGGCGGCTCGATCCGATCCGCGCCGGCGGCGAGACGTTCGTCGTGGCGCGCATGTCGAGCGGCGACGCGATCGAAGGGGCGATCCGGCTGCGCGGCCGCGTCGCGAGCGAGCGGTTCGAGCAGACGTACCCGATCAAGATCCTCGCGACGTCGAGCGCGGGCAACGCGTTCGTGCCGCGGCTCTACGCCGCCGCGAAGATCGCGGAGCTCGAGAACACGGGCGGCGCGTCGAGCAAGCTCGCGGCGATCGAGCTGTCGAAGCGCTTCGCGGTCGCGAGCCGCTTCACCTCGCTGCTCGTGCTGGAGAGCGAGGCGATGATGAACGCGTTCGGCCTCGAACGAACGCGCGTCGCGCCGACGTTCACGGGCGAGGAGCTCGCGAAGAGCTCGAACGCGGACGCCGAGGGCGAGGAGAAGGCCGCCGAAGAGGCGAAGCAGGAGGCGGAGGCGGAGGCCTCGGCAGACCTCGACACGCGTGGCCCTGCGAAGGGCAAACGAGCCGAGTCGGCCCCCGCGGCGGAGGCCCCGTTCGACGCGTTTGGCGACGACAACCTCGCCCCGGGCGCTGCGGCGCCGAGCATGCCCTCGCCTCCGCCCGCGCCGACCGGAACGGTGGCGTCGGCGCCGAAGCCCGCGTCCAAGACCGCGGGAGGCGGATGGAGAGGCCGCAGCGCTGACGAGGACATCGGCGCCAGCAGCGGATGGAGCGGCACGCGACGGCCCTCGCAGCGCCTGGTCCCGATGCGGAAGATCTTTGAACGCAAAGGATCGTTCGAGGCGCTGAACACGCTTGCCTCGCAGAACGCCACGAAGCTGCTCGCCGCCGAGAACGCCTTCGCGAGCACGCCCGACAGCCGCGACAAGACCGTGGAGCTCTTCGCGCTCTACGCGACGGCGGGGCGCCTCGGCGAGGCGCAGGAGCTCACGGCGAAGTGGAGCGGGCGCGACGCGCTCGATCCGGATGCGCTCACGGCGCGCGCGGATCTCGCGGCGCGGCAGGGCGACAGGGAGCGTGCGATCCGGATCCTCGGCGGCCTCGCGGACGTTCGTCCGGGTGATCGCGCCACGCAGACGCGGCTCGCCGAGATGCACGAGGCCTCGGGCAACCGCGCCCTCGCCTGCGAGCACCGCATCGCGCTCGCGGACATGGCGCCCGGCGAGGCGAAGCTCGTCGCGGACGCGGTGCGCTGCGCGAACACGCTCGGCATGACGGAGCTCGCAAGCCTGCTCAAGCTCGACGCGAGCGAGTCGGTACGCAACTCGATCGACAAGCTGCTCGCGCAGCCCGAGACCCCGGCCGCGTCCTCGCTGCGCGGTGACATCCAGGTCACGGCCGAGTGGACGGGCGGCGTGGACCTCGACATCGGGCTCATCGACGGGCAGGGCCGCCGCACCTCGTGGCTCGGCTCGGCCGGCAAGGCGCTCGTCAGCGCGCGGGACGTGACGAGCACGCGGACCGAGGCGCTCGGGCTCGTGAACACGCCTTCGGGCAGCTACGTGGTCGAGATCGCCCGCGCATCGGGCGCCGACCAGAACATCCCGGTGCGGGGCGAGCTCTTGCTCAAGCTCGCGGGCGAGACGCGGAAGGTGCCCTTCGTGCTCACGGGTCCGCGCGCGGAGGTCGGGACGATGCGGGTGTTCTTCACCTCCCGCCTGGTCCCGGTCACGGACAGGCCCTTCAATCCCTGGGGTCCGTGAAACGGAAAGCCCCCGGAGCGCGCATCGTCCGGGGGGCTCCCCATGGACTTCGGGCCGGAAGTGGGGCATTCCCTCCCCCACCATGAGCGCAGCGCACGACGCCCACGGAGCTCACGCCGCGGGCCACCACGCCTCCCACGATCACGATCACTTCGACAACGATCCGGTGCAGGAGCTGCCGGCGGACGAGCCGCGCACGCCCACATGGATCCCGATCGTGGGGCTCTTGTTGTTCTTCTTCGCGGGCACCGCGTGGCTGCTCGCGGGCAGCGGCGACGAGGCCCAGCCGAAAGCCGACACGGCGCCCGCCCAGGCCGCGCCGCAAGCCGCGCCGCAGCCGCAACCGCAGCAGCCGCAAGCTCTGCCCGGGCGCGTGCCGCCGGCGGTGCCGCTGACGCGTCCGGCGCCGGCGCCGCTTGGCTCGGGCGGCCTGCGTCAGCTCTCGCCCGATCAGGCGAAGCAGATCCAGCAGCAGATCGAGGCGCTCCGCGCGAAGCAGCAGCAGCAGGGCGGCGCGCCGCAGCCGCAGCCGGCGCAACCGGTGCCGCGATGAGCGAGTCCGTGCAGGCCTCGGACGTGCGTCGCGTCGTGGTCCTCGGCGCGGGCACGATGGGCCAGGGCATCGCGCAGGTGATGGCGCAAGCCGGGTACGTGACGCACCTCTACGATGTCGATGCGGCGCGGATCGGGCGCGCGATCGAGTCGATCAAGCAGGCGACGGATCGACTCGTGCAGAAGGGCAAGATGCTGAACGAGGCGCGCAGCGAGCTCATCGGCGCGCTCGTGCCCACGTCCGATCTCGCCCAGGCGTGCAGCGACGTGGACCTCGTGATCGAGTCCGCGCCCGAGCAAATGGAGCTCAAGGTCGGGCTGCTCCGCGAGGTGAAGGCGCTCGCGCCGGAGCGCGCGATCCTCGGGACGAACACGTCGAGCTTATCGATCACGGAGATCGGCACGCGCACGGCCGCCGCGGCGCGCACGATCGGCCTGCACTTCTTCAACCCGCCGCCCGTGATGGAGCTCTTGGAGGTGGTGCGCGGGCTCGGCACGGACGAGGACGTCGTGGCGACGAGCCTCGCGATCGCCAAGCGCATCGGCAAGACGCCGATCGTCGTGAACGACATGCCCGGCTTCGCGACGAGCCGCCTCGGCGTGGTGATCGGCGCGGAGGCGATGCGCATGCTGGAGAGCGGCGTGGCCTCGGCGGAGGACATCGATCGGGCGATGGAACTCGGCTACCGGCACCCGATGGGCCCGCTCAAGCTGACCGACCTCGTGGGCCTCGACGTGCGGCTCATGATCCTCGAACACCTGCACCGCGAGATCGGCGAGCAGTTCCGGCCGCCCGCGATCCTGCGGCAGATGGTGCGCGCGGGCAGGCTCGGCAAGAAGAGCGGCGAAGGGTTTTACCGCTGGACCGAGTCGGGCCCGGTGCCCGTCGCGCACAAGCGCTGAGACGACCCGACAAACACGAAGGCCCGCGGGCGGTCACGCCAGCGGGCCTTTTCGTTTGGGCGGAGCCGGCTCGTTACTTGTTGAGCTTGTCCTTCTTGGCGTTCTCTTCCGCCTCTTTTTCACGCTCGGCCTGACGCTTCTGGATGCGCTCCTTCACGGCGGCGTAGTCCTTCTCGTCCTTCACGCGGCGGTCGATGACCTTCTGCCGCTCCTCGGGCGTGCCCGCGTACCCCTTCGCGTCGGCTTGATCCTTGAGGAACTGGGCGTACTTCGCCCACGCCTCCTTGCTCACGTCGAGCTTGCGCTGCCGCTCGCGCAGGTCAGCCAGGACGAAGAGCACCTTGGACTTGAGATCCGGCGGGCCATCCTTGTTCAGCGCGACGTTCCACACGGCCTCGGCCTCCTCGGGTTTGCCCGCGGCGAGCTGTGCCTCGCCGAGCCGGTAGAAGCCGAGCATCTTCGACGAGTCGATCTTGATCGCGTCCTGGAACGTCGTCACCGCGGCCGGGAAGTCACGCGCGACGAACGCGTCCTCGCCCTTCTTGATCGCCTCCATGTACGGGCTCAAGCCCTTCTTGTTCTCGGGATCCTTGAGCGGTCCCGCAGGCGCCGCGGGGGCCGTGGGAGCTGCCGCGCCCGCAGCAGGCTTGGCCGCGTCGGCCTTCGCAGGGGCCGCACCCTGGCCGAGCGCCGTTCCGGCGAGCGCGAACGAAGAGATCACGAGGGAGGCAACGAGCAGACGGCTTGCCATGGCCCGAGCAGCCTACCTCAGCCCCGGACGGCATGGAACTTCTGCCGAAAAGAAACCCTACCGGCCGTCCGCCGCCGCGTCGCCCGGACCCGCGTCCCCAAAACTGCCGGAATCCCCCGGCGAACCCGCGTCCGACGGGGCCTCCTTGGCCTGCGCAGGCGCCGCCGGCGCGCCGAGCGGGGCGAGCCGGCCTTCGGCGTCGGGCGGCCACGCGAAGCGCTGCACATCGCCCGTGGCGCGGTCGACGAGCGCGACGAACGCCGTCCGCGGGCTGTCGGCCATGCGCACCTTGAGGCGCGTCGAGACGTTCGTGAAATCCGGGCCCCGCAGCGGGTCGCGGCGCCGATTGTTCGGGTCGCGATCGAGCATCGGCACGTCGAAGCGGATCCGATCGAGCAGCTCCTTGCCGACCCAGAACTCGACCGCGAACCGGCCCATCATGCGCAGCGTGGGCGTCGGCGTGTCCACGAGGACCGACGAAACGCGCGGGAGCGCGGCCTTGCCGCCCTGGATCGAGATATCGAAGACCCACTGCTTCTTCGACGCGTTGCCCGGCGGATCCGGGACAAAACCACCCTTGGGAGGCGCGGGCGCGGCGGGCGCCTTCGCCCGGGAAGGCTCGGCGAGCGAGAGCGCAGCGGCAGCGCCGAGGGCAGCGCCGAGGCCGAGCGCGAGGAAGAGGCGGCGGTGCTTCACGTGTCCTTGGACCTGACATCGTCGCCGAAGATTTCAATCGTCCCGCGGTCCCCATCGACGCGGACGCGATCGCCGGTGCGAATCGCCACGGTCGCGCCCGGGACGTTGACGACGGCAGGGACGCCGTACTCACGCGCGACGATCGCGGCATGCGAGAGCGGGCCGCCGAGCTCGGTGACAACCGCGGCCGCGACGAGGAAGAGCGGCGAGAGGCCGACGTCCGTCGTGCGCGTGATGAGGATCTCGCCGACGCTGACGGCGTCGAGGCCGCCGGTGCCGGGCGCGAGGACCCGCGCGCGGCCCTCGACGACGCCACTCGAAGCAGGCAGGCCGACGAGGCGACGGCCCGACGCCGGCGGGAGCTGGACGGGCGGCGGGCGGCCGATGAAGGTCGGCGGAGGATCGGGGCGCTGCGCGTCGCGCAGGTGCTCGGCGCGGCGCAGGCGCGCGACGTGGCCGATCTCGGCGCGACCGCTGCGGAGCGCGAGGATGAGCTCTTCGTAGGTGCAGAAGAAGACGGCGCCCGTGGGCAAGGAGGGGTCGATGCGGCGGAGGCGTCGATCGACGTCGAGCGCGATGGTGCGGAGCATGCCGAGCACACGCGTGACCCACATGCGCATGCGCTCGCGGAGGCGGGTGAAGCGCTGCGTGCGCGTGACGAGGGCGCGGACGGCGTAGAGCATGGCCGGGCCGATGCGCGTTTCGAGCTGCGCCATCTCGCGATCGGCGAGGGCACGGGCACGGGCGAGCGCGCGGTCGGGGTCGCTGTCGGGCGCGCGGAGCGCGGCGACGAGCATGGCGAGGACCGCGGAGGGATCCTCGCGCCAGCGCGGCGTTTCGAGCTCGGCCTCGCGGACGGCGCGATCGCCGAACGTGTCGAGGAACGCTTCGAGCTCGCGACGCGTGGGTCCATCGGGGAGATCGTTCAGCGCGCGGACCTTGCCGGCGAGGAGGCGCTCGCGGGCCTCGGGTTCTTCGCGGGCGCGCATGGCGATGCGGGCGAGCGCGACGCCGGGGCCCGCGCTTTCGAGCTCGCGAACGCCGCCGACGAGGGCGTGCGCGAGGGACGTGCCGGTCGAGAGGGACCGGGGCATGAGCGGGTCCGTCGCGAGCGCGTCGTCTTCATCGTCCCGCGCGGAGGAGCGGCGCGCGGCGACGCGATCGAGGAGGCGCGCGAGCGCGAGGTGGCTCGCGAGGGAGGCCGACGCGCACGAGAGCATCAACGTGCCGGTGCGATCGAGCAGCGCGCTCGCCGTGCGCAGCGTGGTCGCGAGCGCGTCGTCGGGCAGGAGGCCGAGGTCCATCTCGGCGAGGGAGCGGCGCGCGCGCTCGGCTTCGATCTCGTAACTCGCGACGTCGCGCTCGAGCCGCGCCTGGCTCGCGAGCACACGCGGCCCCACGAGCGGCAGGCGCGCGAGAAAACCTCGCTTCGAGACGTCCTCGGTCTGTCGTTCGAGGAGCGCGATCGCGGCCTCGCCCGCGCCTCCCGAGGCTTGCAGGAGCGCGCGGGGCGAGAGCAGCGGGACCTGCGCGGCGATCTGCATGAAGGCCGTGAGGTTCAGGTAGAAGCGCCCGTGCACGTTGGTGACGAGATGCGCGCCGCGCGGGATGCGGCAACCGAGCGCGGCGAACGCCTCGCGAAACCCCTTCTCGCTGAAGCTCCGCGCGATCGACCACGTGAGCGGCGTGGCCGCGCCGGGCAAGGCCTCGCCGACGTTCGCGCGTGACCAGACCGTCTGCGCATCGCCGCCCTCGGGAAAACCCCCGCCGCCGATCGGGCGCGCCTGCAAGAGGAGCACTTGATCCTTGCCCTCGGGCGTCCGCTCGACGGCGAACTCCACGTCGAAGGGCCCTGTGCCGCCTTGTTCGAGCCGGCTCGCGAGATCGCCGAGCTGCCCGATCGCATCCGCCGAGAGCGCGGCCTTCCTCGCGTGATCCTCGGGGATCGAGACCTCCTCGATACCACGCGGGCCCACGACGAGCGCGCGCCGCTTCTCGGCGACGATCGTCGCGACCACGCCGCCCGCCTTCGAGAAGCGCACCGCGTCCGTCGGCATCGCGCCCTCCACGACGGGCGCGCCGAGCCCGAGCGTGACGTTGACGAGTCGCTCGTCTTCGCCCCAGTGCTCCCCCGCGAGCCCCGGCGGCGGCGCGGTGAACAGCACGCCCGCGGCCTCGGCGCGCGCCATCACCTGCACGAGCACGGCCATGGCCACGTCACGCACGCCGTGGTGCGCGAGGTACTCGATCGCGCGCGGCAAAAACGCGCTCGCCCACACCTGCTTGATCGCCGCGGCGAGCCCCTCGGGTCCACGCACGCCGAGCACCGTCGTCGCGAGCCCGGCGAAACTCGTCTCGTCGCCGTCCTCGCACGTCGCGCTCGATCGCACGGCGAGCCCCCACGGCGCGCTCTCGCCGACGTCTGCCCAGAGCGCCTCGATCGCGGCTTGCAGCGGCGCGGCGAGCGCGGATGCCTGGATGCGATCGCGGGCGCGCGCGGCACGATCGATCCCGGTGCGGCTGCCGGCGAGCTTGATCAGCGTGGGCAGGTCGTGGCCGCGCGGCAGCGTGGTCTCGGCGAGCGCGTCGAAGTGATCGGCCGGCAGGACCCAGCCGCGCGGAACGGGCAGACCCTCGCGGACGAGGCGCCCGAGGCTCGTGGCCTTGCCGCCGAAGCGCCGGGCGTCGCCGCGCCTGCGGCTCCAGGCGAGCGCGAGCGGACGGAGGGTGTTCTCGTAGCCGTTCGGCGTGTCCGTGCCGCCGGGCGTTCTACCTGCTCGCGCCGAAGGGTCGACCACGCCGACGCCTTACCATGCTTTGTGCGCGGCGGCGCTCAGGGGGCGGGCCATCCGCGCAGGACACGCTCGTGCCACAGCAGCATCTCGGCCCCGCCGGGCCCGCGATTCCAGGCGTAGTCATGGGGGCCCGGCGTCACGACGAGCTGGTGCGGGACCTTGACGTCCGCGAGCGCCACGGAGAGCGCTCGTACGGCTGGCAGGAACGGATCCCCGTCGCTCGACACGAGCCGGAGCGCGAACGGCTGCCGATCCATCGCGGCGCGGGCGAGCTTGGCGAAGACCGGAGCCTCGTCCGGCTTCAAGGCGGGCTGAAGCGCGCCGACCGCGCCGAAGATCTCCGGAAACGCGAACCCGACGAAGAGCGCGAGCCGCCCGCCCATGCTCACACCATCAATGCCCGTCGCCGCGCGATCCGTGGACGCTTTTGCTTCGGCGCGCACGCGCGGCAGGAGCACGTCCGTCACGAACCGGCCGAAGGGCGCGGCGCCTTTCTCGGATCGATCCGCGACGACGGGCGTGTACGGACAAGCGACGACGAGCCCTTCGTACGGGTGCTTCGCGAGCGAGTCGTTCATCTGCGCGAGACGTTCGGATCGGAAGAACCCTTCGAGATCGACGCCCGTGAGCGGCGGCGCGGAGAGCCTTCGATCGAGCCGATCGAGGCCGTAGTCGTCGCGCCACGCAAACGCGCCGACCTCGAGGCCGCGCCCGGATTCCCCACGACCATGCAGCGCGACGAGGATGGGGAGCGGCCTTGCAGACGGCGGCGTGAGCACGAGCGCGCGCTGCTCATCGGTCGGAAACGAGAGGTCTTTCCAGCGGAGCCCGTCCACCGGTGACGGCGGCGTCTGCTTGCTGCGACAAGCGCCGAGCGAGAACGCGGCGAGGCCGAGGAGGGCGCGGCGGCGGGTGAAGGCGCTCGGGGGGGTGCCAGGGTCGGCAGTCATGGTGGCATCGTGAGCGCTCGTGTCGGTCCTGGGTATGCGAACACCCTCCCATGACTCCTTCGAGAGGGTCTCATCCTCCCCGAACACCCTCCCACCACCCCTTCGGGCTGGTCCCATCACCCTCCAACACCCTCCCATGACTCCTTCGAGAGGGTCTCATCCTCCCCGAACACCCTCCCACCACCCCTTCGGGCTGGTCCCATCACCCTCCAACACCCTCCCACCACCCCTTCGAGCAGGTCCCATCCCCCTCCAACACCCACCCCGAGCCTCTCCCCGGCTGCCTCGACCCTCCTCCAACACCCTCCCACCACCCCTTCGAGCAGGTCCCAGCCTGCTCGAACACCCTCCCACGCCCCCTTCGAGCAGGTCCGATCCCCCTCCAATACCCTCCCACCACCCCTTCAAGCAGGATCGACCACCTCCGCCGGACCCAGGCAACGCACATGCGCGCAGGTCGACCCATCGGCGAGCACCGCCGAGCCCCACCCCGCAGCAGGTCGCAGGACCTGTGCGGCCGCGTCGATCCCCTGGCCTAGAGCCCGAGCCAGTCGCCGGGATCGAGCGCGCTCGCGCCGCGTCGGATCTCGAAGTACACGGTGTCGCCCTGCCCCGCGCTCGGCGCCGTCCCGACGCGCGCACCCGCGGCCACGGGATCCCCGGCGCGCAGCTCGGTCCCGCCGAGGCTCGCGTACACGCTGTAGTAACGATCCCCGTGGTCGATGATCACGGTGAGCGCGTAGCTGTCGTACCGATCCGCGAACACCACACGACCCGCGGCGACGCTGCGCACGGCCGCGCCGGGCTGCGTGAAGAGTTCGACGCCGCTCACACCGTGCTTCGACGAACGCCGCACCTCGGCGCGGCCCGCGACCGGGAAGAGCAGGCGGCCCTTTTGCGCCTCGAACCCGAGGCGTGCATCCGCGTCCCGAGGCCCGCTGTCGGCGCCGTAGATCGCCACGTAATCGGGGCGTGACGACGACTCGAAGGCGCGCGCGAACGCCGCCCTTCGCTCGTCTTCGGCTTCGAGCGCGCGCTTGGCCCGCATCATGGCCTCGCGCTGGACTTCGAGCGGCGCGCGCTCGCCGCGGAGCCGGAGGATGCGGCCTTCGAGCTCGGTCCGACGTTCGAGCAGCGCCTTCTCGTCGGCGATGTCGCGTTCGAGGGCGCGGCGAACCCGCTCGACCCGCGCCGCATGATCGACGAGCGCGTCGAAGCCCTCGCCCACCGGCAAGAGGCCCGCGTGCACGTGGCGGTAGTAGGCCCGGCCGCGCGCCAGCATGCGCTTGCGCACGGTCTCGAGGCGCGGATCGATCCCCGCGAGCTCGGTCTCGACAGCACGTTGCTCGTCGTCGATGTGCTTGAGCAGCCGCTCGAAATCGGCGACGGACGAGAGCGCGCTCGGCGCCTGGGCAGGCAGCGGCTCCACGGGCGTGCCGCCCTGCGCCGCGCCCGAGACGAGCGCGAGCAGCACGAGCGGCAGGAGCGACGTCCGACGCTTCATGATCAAATCGCCGCCATCCGGCGCAGGCTCACGAGCGCCGTCGTCGCGCCGAGCGCGCCGCCGAGGAGCACGAGCCCGAGCGACACGGTCCAGGGCAAGAACGAGGGCGAGAGACCGAGCAGGTTCGCGAGCTCGTGATCGAAGCGCCCGCGCACCAGGAAGAACAGCCCGCCGAGCAGCGCGATCGCCGCCGCCGCGCCCGCCGCGCCCTGCATCGCGCCCTCGATCACGAAGGGACGGCGCACGAACTCGTTCGTCGCGCCGACGAGCTTCAAGACCTCGACCTCGGTCCGCCGGCGGCTGAGCAAGAGGCGCATGGTCGAGCTGATGACGCTGAAGACCGCGCACATCACGACCACCGCGAGCGCCGCGCTCGCCGAGACGCCGCCGCCGAGAAGCGACGAGAGGCGTTCGGTCCAGCGCTGGTACGTCTCGACCGACTCCACCGCCGGCAACGCCCGCAGCTTGAGCGCGATCGACTGGAGATCGGTCTCGCCGATGTCGTCCGTGAAGCCGAGCTCGAGCGAGGCCGGGAACGCGCTCGGCGGCAGCGACGCGAGCGCCGCGTCGGACTCGTCGACCACGATCTCGCGCCGCGCCTCCACGCTCGTCACGTGCCGCACGCGCTTGATCCCGGGTGTTCGTTCGAGCGCGCGGAGGAGCTCGTTCACGTCGGGATCAGCCACGCCGTCGCGCAGGTACACCGTCGCGCGCCCGGCCCGCGACCAGCGATCCCGCACCGCCGAAAGGTTCGTCACCACGAGCAGCGAGGCCGCCAGGCACACGAACGCGACCGCGAGGGAGAAGATCGACTGCACGTGCACGCGCATGTCCCCTCGCCCGGGTCTCCAGGCCTTCATGGGCACTCGCACGCCGTACCGTTCGCTCGCCATGCGGTCACTCCCTCCCTACGCCACGAGGTTCATCGGGGCTTCTGCCCCCGCCGCGTCGAGCCCGTTCGGCGCGTCCGTCGCCTTGCCGGCATCGAGCACCACCACGCGCCGCGGACGCACATCGAGCAGCGTCCGATCGTGCGTCGCAAAGAGCACCGTGGCCCCGGTCTCGTGGATGTCCTCGAAGAGGCCGAGGATGTCGATCGCGAGCTGCGGGTCGAGGTTGCCCGTCGGCTCGTCCGCGAGGATGAGCGCCGGCTCGCCCACGATCGCCCGCGCGATCGCGACGCGTTGCTGCTCGCCGCCCGAGAGGCGCTTGGCCTCCTCGTCGCCGCGCCCCGCGAGGCCCACGCGTTCGAGCGCCTCGCCCACGCGGCTGCGCACGAGCCGCGGCGGCAGGCCCACGACTTCGAGCGCCACGGCGACGTTGTCGAACACGGTCCAGCTCGGCACGAGCTTGAAGTCCTGAAACACGTACCCGATGTTGCGGCGCAAGGCCGGGATCGACTCGTCTCGGAGGCGACCCACGTCGCGGCCGAGGAAGAGGATCCGCCCGTCGTCGACGCGCTCGGTGCGGTGCACGAGGCGCAGGAGCGTGCTCTTGCCCGAGCCCGAGGGCCCCGTGATGAACACGAACTCTCCCCGCTCGATCGTGAGCGACATCCCCCGCAGGACGGGCTGGTCGGACCGGTAGGCCTTGTGCACGTCCTCGAACACCAGGATCGGTCGCCTCGCGGCAGCCGGGTCGAACCGATGTCCGGTCCGCAAGGCCGGGTGAAACGAAGGGCGCGGGGATGACGCCATGGGCGCGATTGCTATCAGGGCCCTACGGAGCGGGAAAATTTTTGGGGTAAGGGAGAGAGGACATGCCGCTCCGCATCGCGTTTTTTGGCCTGCCGCTCGCCGCGCTCCTGCTCGCGAAGGACGGGCACTCGATCGAGCTCTGCGCCATCTGCCGCAAAGACGCGCTCGGCGCACGCCGCGCGCGGCGTGTCTTCGGCGAGCGCGTCCTCGTCCGGCCCAAGGTGACCGATCGCGCGCTCGCCGACCGGGTCGAGCGCCTCGCGCCCGACCTCGTCGTGAGCTGGTTCTGGACCACGCGCCTGCCCATGCGCCTCGTCGAGGCCGCTCGGCTCGGCGGCATCGGCGTCCACCCCTCGCTCCTGCCTCGCCATCGCGGCCCGGATCCGACGACGTGGGCGATCTTGAGCGGCGACGCGGTGACGGGTGTGTCCGTGCATCGCATCGCCGAGGAGTACGACACGGGCGCGATCCTCGATCAGGAAGAGCTCGTGATCGATCCGCGCTGGACCGGCTGGGATCTCGCGCGCGCCCTCGATCGACCTTCGCTCCGCGCGCTACGTCGCACGTGCCAGAGGTTCTCTCGAGGCGAGACGATCGCCGAGATCACGCAAGACGAAGACCTCGTCACGCACGCGCCTGCCCTCGGCGAGGACGAGCACGCGATCCGCTGGTCCTGGCCCACCGACCGCGTCCTCCGGCACATCCGCGCGCTCGCGCCCACGCCGGGGGCCTTCACCGAGATCGCGGGCGTGCTCGTCACCGTGCTCGAGGCCCGCAAGGCGCCTCGGTTTCCCGACGCGCTCGAGCCTGGAGAGGGATACGCCGAGGGGGGCCACGCCGTGATTCGCACCGGGGATGGCGCGGTGATCCTGGTCCGGGGTGAGATCGAAGGCGCGCCCGTGGAGGCGGAAGCCCTCGCCCGGCTCTTTCTTGCGCCGGAGCCTTTGCTAGGCTGACGCCGCGCTCCGCGACAGGCGCGCTTTCTTGGAGGAGGACCGTGGAACCCGCTCAGCTCGCAAAGACCGCGCGCGCATCCCTCGCCGAAGCGCTCGGTGCCCTGCAGAGTGCCGACGACGCGCCCGACGAACTCCTCGAGGCCGCCGAGCCCATCGCGAAGACGATGGGCATCTTGCACAAGATCGAGCGCAGCCACGGCGCCGTGCTCGACGGCCGCGACGTCGCCCTCAAGAACGTGCGCAAGGTCCTCGCGGACGTGCAGGCGCTCGACGTGGATCACCCCGCCGTCGACACGGTGCTCGAAGCGGTCGCCGCGTCGCTCGCGAAGGTGAACGCGCTCGCGAAGTACAAAGGAACCGGCGCGCCCGCGCCCGCGCCCGCTGCGCAGCCGGCGCCTGAACCCGCACCGCAGCCGGCTCCGCAACCTGTCGCGGAGGTGAAGCCAGCTCCGCAGCCGGCTCCGCAACCTGTCGCGGAGGTGAAGCCAGCTCCGCAGCCGGCTCCGCAACCGGTCGCGGAGGTGAAGCCCGCCCCGCAGCCGGCTCCGCAGCCGGTCGCGGAAGTGAAGCCCGCCCCGCAGCCAGCTCCGCAGCCGGTCGCGGAAGTGAAGCCCACGCCGCAGCCGGCGCCGCAGCCTGTTGCGGTCGAGCCTGCGCCGCAGCCGGTCGAAATCATCAAGCCCGCGCCGGTCCTCCAGATCGTCACCGAGCCCGCGCCGCAGCCCGTCGCCGAGATCAAGCCCGCGCCGATCCTCGCGCCGCAGCCCGTCGTCGAGGTGAAGGCCACGCCCGCGCCGCAGCCCGTCGCGCCTGCACCCGCGCCCACGCCTGCGCCGCAGCCCGTGAAGGCCAAGGAGCCCGCGCCCACGCCCGCGCCTGCAAAGGTGCAGCCCACGCCCGCGCCCGCCAAGGTCACGCCTGCGCCCGCGTCCGTGAAGGCCAAGGAGCCCACGCCTCCGCCCGGCACGCGCACCGTCGACGTCGAGCTCGGCACGCACAGCTCCTCGAACTTCTACAAGGGCCTCTCCGGCAACGACGTCATCGAGCACGGCGGCATCTTCGTCTCGACCTACCGCATCCCGAAGCTCGGCGCCGAGGTGCAGCTCCGCGTCCTGCTCCCCGGCGACTACGAGTTCTACGCGCGCGCCGTCGTGCAGTGGACGCGCGAGTCGAGCGGCTCGTCCGAGCCCGGCTTCGGCGCTCGATTCACCCAGATCGGCAACGAGGGCAGGCAGCTCGTCTACCGCTACGCGCGGAACCGCGAGCCCATGTTCTACGACGACCTGTGAAGCCTTTTTCCTCGCGCCGCGCGGCCCTCGTAGGCGCCGCGCTCTCCCTGGCCCTCGCCGTGCCGCGCACCGCGGAGGCCGTCGGAGATCCGGATCTCGACTGGCAAACCATCGAGACAGCGCACTTCCGCGTGCATCACCCGAGCACGCTCACGCCGCTCGCCGAGCGCGTGGCGCGCCTCTCGGAGGCCATCCACGAGCGCCTCACCGTCGCGCTCGGCAACCGCCCGCGCAGCATCACCGAGGTCGTGATCACCGACGACGTCGACTCGGCGAACGGCTCGGCCACGGCGCTGCCCTTCAACACGGTCCGCCTCTACGCGACCGCGCCCGAGGATCTCTCGCCGCTCGGCGACTACGACGACTGGCTGCTCGACCTCATCACGCACGAGCACACGCACATCCTGCACCTCGACAACATCTCGGGGATTCCTGCGATCGCCAACGCGATCCTCGGCAAGAGCTACGCGCCGAACCAGGTGCAGCCCCGGTGGGTCATCGAGGGCCTCGCCACGGTGTACGAGTCGCGCGAGTCGAGCGCGGGCCGCCTGCGCTCCGCGCTCTTCGACATGTTCCTGCGCGCCGACGTGCTCGACGACAACATCGCCCGGCTCGATCAGATGTCGTCGACCTCGATGCGCTGGCCGCAGGGCAACATCTGGTACCTCTACGGCTCGCGTTTCCTCGGCTGGATCACCGACGTCTACGGCGGGCACACGATGACGGCCGTGGCCGCGGACTACGGCCAGAACGTCATCCCCTGGGGCATCAACCGCTCGATGCGCCGCGCGACCGGCCGGACGTACGAGGAGCTTTTCGAAGGCTTCAAGGATCACCTGCGCCTCAAGTACGCCGCGCAGGTGCGCGCCATCGAGGCCAAAGGCCTGCGCGAAGGCGTGCGCCTCACGCGCCACGGCCGAAATGTCCTCTACCCGCGGTTCGTCCCGCGAAACGCCCGCGCCACGGACGCCGACGAGCTCGTCTACTACCGCGACGACTACAACGTCCGCGAGGGCATCTACCGCGCGCGGCTGAGCGCCCGCCACGACGCGTTCGAGGACGACGCGAAGCTCGTCGCGCGCACCCGCGGCGCTTCGCCCTCGGCGTTCTCGCCCGCCGGCGATCACTTCCACCAGAGCAACAGCCCCTTCAAGATCGTCTACCGCCGCGACGACCTCTACCGCGTCGAGAACGGCAAGACGGCCCCACGCGGCGACGAAGCCGCGCGCCATCGCCTCACCACGGGCCTGCGCGCCGGCGCGCCCGACATCAGCTCCGACGGCCGTCGCATCACGTTCACCGTCAACACGAAGGGCACGACCTTCCTCCAGATCGCCGACCTCGACCCCGAGGGCCGCATCCAGAACCGCCGCGACCTCGTCCCGAGCGCGCGCTTCGAGCAGGCCTACACGCCGCGCTTCTCGCCCGACGGCCGCTCCATCGCCTACAGCGCGTGGACCACGGGCGGCTACCGCGACATCCGCGTCGTCGACGCCGCCACCGGCTCCTTCCAGAACATCACGCACGACCGCGCGATCGAGGCGAACCCCACCTGGTCGAGCGACGGCAAGACCCTCTACTTCTCCTCGGATCGCAGCGGCGTCCCTAACATCTACGCCTACGACGTCGCGAGCCGCGCGCTCAAGCAAGTCACGAACGTGCGCATCGGCGCGCTTCAGCCCGCGGTGAGCCCCGACGGCAAGACGCTCGTCTACGTCGGCTACACCTCGAAGGGCTACGACCTCTACGCGATGCCGCTCGACCCGGCGCGCTTCCTCGACGCGCCGCCTGCGCCGACCGATCGCCCCGATCCGCCGCCCGAACCCGAGCGTGTCCTCATGCGCAAGGTCCCGTACCAGGCGCTCTCCACGCTCGCGCCGCGCAACTACGGCGTCGCCTTTGGCCCCGGCAACTACAGCCAAAACGCGCTCACGCTCTCCACGTTCGGCGCCGACGTCGCGGGCTTTCACGAGTTCCAGGCGGAGATGATCGCCGACTTCGCCGCGCCCGCGCCGCGCGTGAACCTCGACTACTCTTACCGCAGGCTCCCCGTCGATCTCAGCCTCCGCTTCTTCTACGCCGTCTCCCCGCGCTACCAGGGCTACCGCAGCAACGGCCGCGACATCCCCTACGACGAGCGCGGCATCGGCCTCTCGTCAAGCATGGTCTACCGGATGCCGGGCGAGTTCACCGATCAGAGCGTGAGCTTCTCCTACTCGTTCACCGGCTTCCGCGGCGATCTCCCAGGACAAACCCAGCCCGATCCCTACGCCACGCGCACGCGCCTCCCCATCGGCGGCACGATCGGCACCGTCCGCGCCGCGTACTCCTTCTCCAACGTCGAAGGCTCGCTCGACTCCGCGGGCTCGATCCGTGGCTACTCCATGCGCCTCGCCGTCGAGTACGCGGGCCCCATGACGGGCAGCGACTTCACCCTGCAGACCGCCGAGACCTCCATCGCGGGCTACATCCCCATGCCCTGGCGTGGCCTCCACACGCTCGCCTTGCGCGTCGCGGGTGGCATCGCCGCGGGCAGCTACCCGCGCGACGGCTTCTTCTTCGTCGGCGGCTACGACCTCGACAACGTGAGCATCGTCGACACCGTCACGACGGGCATCTACGACGGCTCCTTCGTCCTTCGCGGGTATGCGCCTGGCAGCGCGTCGGGCCGCGCGTACGTCCTTTCGAACGCCGAGTACCGCTTCCCGATCGTCAAGCCCGACTGGGGTTTGTCCACGCTCCCCTTCTTCATCCGCCGCCTCGACGGCAACGTCTTCGTCGACTACGGCGGCGCGTTCGACAAGCTCACGCGCGACGACGTCTCGTTCCTCTCGAACGGCGCGCTCATCGACGCGCCCAAGCTCCACACCTCGGTCGGCGCCGAGCTCTGGCTCGGCCTCTCGCTCGGCTACTACCTCAACACGCAGCTCCGCCTCGGCTACGCCTATGGCTTCAGCGGGAAGGCGATCCCGGGCGGCCAGGCGTACTTCGTCGCTTCGAGCGCGTTCTGACGAGAAAGGCCAAGAACTTGCCCCGATCCTCGCGCAAGGCGTCTCTTCGGCACGTGCGCCGCCCCCTCGCCCTCCTCCTCCTCGCGCTCGTCCCGCTCGGCTGCGTCATGCCCAATACGCCGACGGACAAACTCATGGACGCCGCGTACGACCACAACACCGCGCTGCGCTTCGGGCGCATGGATCTCGCGCGGGAGCACGTCGCGGCCTCGGCGCGCGACGCGTGGGCGAAGCGCCATGCGTCCTGGCGCGACCGCGTGCGCGTCCTCGATCTCGAGCTCGCGGATATCCGCATGAAGACGCGCGACGAAGCCGAGGTGCACGTGCGTGTCGAGTGGCAACGCCCCGACGAAGCCGAGCTGCGCACGACCGAGCTCGTCCAGAGGTGGCGCAACGCGAGCGGCTGGCACGTCGCCACGGAGGAGTGCGCCTCGGGCGACACAGCGCTCCTCGATCGTCCCGCGGACACGGACACGCCCGAAGGCGAGACCGGCAGCGCAAAGGACGGATTGTAAAACCTTTGAGGTCCTCTCCTCACCCTCCCCTCTCCCGCAGGGGAGAGGGGGTGGGGGTGAGAGAGTCGGTCAGAGAGTGAGGGAGTCGATCCGCTCAGCTCGCCGCAGGCGCCGCCGCGGCCTTGCGCGACTTCTTCGGCGCTGCGGTCTCCTGCGTGGTCTGCTCGACCTTCGGGGCCTTGGCGCGCGCCTTCTTCTTCGCCTGTGCCTTGCGGCGCCTCATCTTGATTGAGCTGCGGCGATCACGGTAACCCATCGCGTGTGACTCCTCGGGGGATCGTTGGGCCTCTGCGCAGCCACGGCTGCGGAGGCCCCGTCGTTCGGTCTGAAAAACGGGCGGCAAATCTGCCCAAGAAGGGGCCCGCCCGCAAGGATTTGGGTAGCGATCGAGGTGGGCTCGTCAGCTCCCGCCGACCGCTCCGTCGAGGGCGACCTCACGGCCGCGGACCTCGAGGCGATACCGGGAGTTCACCGTCTCGATGTAGAAAACTTCCCGCCCCGCGAGCCGGAGGACCCGCTTGACCGGCGTCGTCACGTATTCGTGCATCCCGTCGGAAAACTCGATCACGACGACGGAGCCTTTCCGCGGAGCACGTACCAGTCGACCGACGACGGCGCGGGAGCCACGGCCGAGCTTGCGGAGCACAACTTGCACAGCAGCCATCCTAGCATGCACTCGCGAGCCGGGCACAAGCTGCACAAAGGCGTCGCCTGATTTCCGCGCGTCCGTCCAGCGCGCGTCTTTGCAAATCCGCCAACGACGCGACGCGTGCTTCGCCTCGGGAGGGTTTTCATCGAGCGACCAGGCTCCCACAAACCTCCGAAATTCCCCGAGATCCTAGCCATTCCGAGGCGCGTCATACGCGGGGCCCGGCGGCACGTCTCCCCCGTGCCTGCCGTTTCCCCTTGCCTCTTTCCGCCGTCCGCGGTCTGTCTCCGCCCGTGCGCGGGGTACCTGCTCGTCCGACCGGGTCCGTCGAAGTCATCACGGGCTCGATGTTCAGTGGAAAAACCGAGGAACTCATCCGGCGCATCAAGCGCGCCATCCTCGCTCGCCAGCGCGTGCAGGCGTTCAAGCCTCGCATCGACGATCGCTACGACGCGCACCGCATCGTCAGCCACGAGGCCGTGAGCGTCGAGGCCGTCGCCGTCGGCACGAGCGCGAGCATCGAGGAGCGCGTCCTCGACGAGACCGACGTCGTCGCCATCGACGAGGCGCAGTTCTTCGATCGGGGCATCATCGAGGTCTGCGACAAACTCGCCAATCGTGGCCTGCGCGTCATCGCGGCCGGCCTCGACCAGGACTATCTCGGCCGCCCCTTCCCGCCGATGCCCGAGCTCATGGCCATCGCCGAGGAGGTCACGAAGGTGCACGCCGTCTGCGCCGTTTGCGGCGGCCCTGCGAGCCGCTCGCAGCGGCTCATCCCCAAGGCCACGACGGTGCTCGTCGGCGGCGCCGAGAGCTACGAGGCGCGCTGCCGCGGCTGCTTCGAGGCCCGCGACGTCCCCCGCACCGAGTTTTAGTCGCGCCGCGCCACGGACCCGGAATCGAAGGGGCTCCGCACGCCCGGCGCATTCTTGTCCGCGAAGTACACGCGCAGCATGTCGGAGGCCACGTGCGTCGCCTTCACGCGCCATTTCGCGCCGTTCGCCACGAGCACCGAGAGCGCGACCTCGGGTTTGTCGCTCGGCGCGAAGCCCACCCACCACGTGTAGAACGGGCCCTCGGGCGTCGGCTTCGTCAGCGTGCCGGTCTTCCCCGCGATGCGAATGTCCGGCAGATAGGCCCTGCCGGCGCGATCGTGGAACGACTTGTAGCTCGTCCCCGAGTCGACGGTCTCTTCCATCATCGATGTGATTGCGCGGGCCGTCTGCTCGCTCATCACGCGCTTGAGGGGCATGCGGACCGTGGGACCCTTGTAGATCTCGCCGTCCTCGTCCTTCACGTTCGCCACGATCGACAGGCGCACCATCTCGCCGCCGTTCGCGATCGTCGTCGCCAGGTTCGCGCCCTGGAACGGCGAGAGCGTCGTGTTCCAGAAGCCCGCGGCCGTGCGGGCGAAGCCGAGGTCATCCTCGGGCAGCGTGATCGTGCTCTGCGCGAGCTTCACGTCGAACGGGATGTCCTGCCCCCAGCCGAGCTTTTGCGCCGTCCCTTCGAGCTCGTTGCGATCGAGGTTCTTGGCCGCGAGCCGCGCGAACACCGTGTTCAAGCTGCGGCCCATCGCCTGCGCGAGCGTGGCGCACCACTTGTCGCGCTTCTTGTTGTCGACCATGTCCTTCGCGGTGATCGCGTGCTCGCCGCCCGAGTAACACTGCTTCGTGTTCGGCCCGAGCCCGGCGTGCTCCACGAGCGCCGTCGCGGTCACGATCTTGAACACGCTCGCCGAAGGCGCCGAAGCCTCCGCCGCGACGTCGTGCATCGCGCCTTGATCCACGTAGCTCGCCCACGCGAGCACCCGACCCGTCTTGATGTCGGTCATCACGACGGCGCCCTCGGGCACGTGCCCGCCGCGCAAGAGCGCCACCGCGGCGCGCTGGTACTTCGGCACCACCGTGAGCTCGGCCCTGCGATTGCCATGGGCGGGGGCGATCGCGATGTTTCCGCGATCGTCGATCCGCGTCAGGTCGATGTCCGTCAGGGGTGGTGGCGTCACTTCCCGCGTGACGACGGGCCCTCCGTTCGATTCGATTTTGCTTTTTGCGAGGAGGCCCGCGAGCTCCACGTCATGCTTGCGCAGCATGGGAAGCGTGACGGCGACGAGGCCCACGGCGGCACCGATGGCGATCCACTGACGCATTGGCTCCTCGGGCCTTAACGCGCGGCGTGGGGCTGGGCCAAAATTGTTGTGCGACCCGTCCGCGTCAGAAGTTCACGGCCGCGCGCGCGCCGAGCTCGTGCATCCACGCCGCGGATCGCGCGGGATTCTCCGCGTCCCGCAGCAAATTCCCCGGGACGAGCGCGAGGTTCTCCCCCGCGCCGCTCCCCGGCGTGTGGTAGGCGAGCCAGTTCACCGACACCCGGACGAACCGCGTGTGCCAGTACGTCGCGCCGAGGCCGAGCTGCACGACCGAGATCTTCGACGTCCGCCCCGGCGCGCCCGGCGTCGCCGCATCGTAGTCGCCCCCGCGCACAGCACCGTCGTATCGCGCCTGTACACCCGCCGCGATCGCCATCACTTCGAGGCCGCGCCGATCGTCGTAGCTCTTTTTGGGCGTCGCACCGGACAGATCGAGCCTGGGTGGCCGGGAAAAACCCGGCTCGCCGTTCACGAACGCGTCCCCGATCGGCCACGCCGAGGCATGCACGTACCAGCCCACGCCCTCGACATTTCCGAGCCGCTTGGTGTGTTCGAACGCGAGCCCGTCGATCGCCTCGCGGGTCCCGTTGTCGACCCAGTACGCTTCGGCGCGCAGCTCGTACCGATCGATCGGCACGCGTAACTCCCCGCCGATGCGGTTTTGCGCGCCCGACGGCAGTACCCGCACGAGCCTGCCGTGCGCGTCGACGTACCGCGGATCCCACAATGCGAACCCCTGCGCCGTCGTGATCGCCGGATAGTCGTACGCGACGAACGCCGGGTCGCGCGCGCCCCGTTGCATGCTCACGCCGAGGTGCGCGCGCGAGAACGACTTCGACAAACCGGAAGGCGCCTCCTCCTTCCCGACCGGCGTGCCCCGGGCGAACGGGCGCACCACGATGCGGCCGATGAAATCGGGGTAGCTGTCGACCTGCGGTCGATTCGGTCCGTCACCGACGAAGAGGCCGAGCTCGTAGCTCAGGGTTTGCGCCTCGTTGATGTCGCCCCAGATCGTCATGCCGATTTCCTTGCCGTTCGGCTGGACGAACGCTCGAATCGGCAGCACGCGCTCCATCCACGGGTGCTGATCGTTGCCCGTGCGGTTCTCCAGGGAAAACGGCGCCTGGTGTTGCCCGAGCATCACGTGAAACTGACGGAGAAGCGTGTAGTCGATGTACACGTTCGCGAGCTGCGCCGACGGCCCGACGGACTGCGGCGGCGCGAAGCGCGTCCACGCCTGGAGCGACGCTTGTCCGGGCGGCAACGTGGGCGGCTGCGCGTCGCCCATCGGGTTCGTTATGGGCTGCCCGCCGAAATCCACCCCGACCAGGGCAAACCATCGACGGAAGAGGTCGGCGGCGAGCTCGATACGCGCGCGACGGGCAAAAAAACGAGGCGCGAGCAGCGCGCCGCCCTCCGCGGCGGGCAAGTCGGCTGCGCCACCCCCGAGGAAGGAATGGAAATCGAGGTGCAGGCGGCCCCGGACATACACACGGATGTCGTCCGAGGGATCCCGAAGGAAAATTCCGCCTTGAAAACCGGCCAGCGCCATCCGCGGCTCCGTGCGCGTCGGCACGTCGACCTCGATCGGAAACGGCTGCACGGGCGCGGGCGGCGGCGTGATCGCAGGTGGTGTTTTACCGGCGGGCGGCGGTGGCGGAGGGCCGGCAGGCTGCGGCGCTGGAATCAACGCGTTCGGCCGCACGAAGGGCCGCGGCACGCTCCCCGTGGGCTTGGGCGCCGCCGGATCGGCCTGGGTTTTTCCTTCCCCTGCTGGCTTGGGGCCGGGACCAGGCGGCGCCGGCGGGACTTGCGCGCGCGCCGCGGGGACAGAAAAAACACACGCGAGCGCGCCGGAGAGCACCGCCTTGGCTATGCTCCCGCGGAGGCCTCCTTCGAGGCGCTTCGTGTCCCGGCTTTTCCTATGCAGCATTCGCGAATGTTTCCGGCTTCGCGCCCGACAGGCGGGCACGACGCTCGCATGCGACGCGCGGACGGTCAAGCCACGCGCGGTCCGGGTCGCACGGAGGAAGCGACGGTTCCAACCATGAGCAGCAGCACGCCCATTCGGATCACGGCAGACGTCGAGGTGCTCGACAACGCCACGCTCGTCTCGCTCGCCGGTCCTGCGAGTGAACACTTGAAGTCCGTGGCGAGAACCCTCGGCATCGACGCGAGCATGCGGGGCAACATCATTCGCCTCGCCGGCGACGCCGACGCAGTCGCGCTCGCCGAGCGATTCCTCGCCGAGGCAGCCCAGCTCCTGCGCGGCGGCGCCGTGCTCGACGCGCAAGATTACGTGCGCGCCGTGCAAGCCCTCCATGACGACCCCGCGCTCACGCTGCGCGAGCTCTTCGAAGACGTCGTGCTCGTGACCGCGCGGCGCAGGCCCGTCACCGCCAAGACGATCGCGCAAAAGCGATACATCCAGGCGATCCGTACGCACGACATGACGTTCGGCATAGGACCGGCCGGTACGGGCAAGACGTACCTCGCCATGGCCATGGCGGTGCACGCGCTCCTCGAACGGCGGGTGAAACGCATCATCCTCACGCGGCCCGCCGTCGAAGCGGGCGAGCGGCTCGGGTTTCTGCCGGGTGACCTCGCGGAGAAAGTAAACCCGTACCTCCGTCCGCTCTATGATGCTTTGCACGACATGATGGATGCCGACAAAGCCTCCGGACTCGTCTCGCGCGGGCAGATCGAGGTCGCGCCGCTCGCGTTCATGCGTGGCCGCACGCTGAACGATTCCTTCGTCATCCTCGACGAAGCGCAGAACGCGACGAGTGATCAGATGCGCATGTTCCTGACCCGCCTCGGCTACTCGTCGCGCGCGGTCGTCACGGGCGACGTCACGCAGGTCGATCTGCCGCACGGCGCCCGCAGCGGCCTCGCCGAAGCGCGGGAGCTGCTCACGGGGATCGATGGCATCGCGATATGTCACTTCACCGAGGTCGACGTGGTCCGCCACCCGCTCGTGCAGCGCATCATCGTCGCCTACGAGAAACGTGATCAGGAGGTCGCGGCACGGCGCGCAGAAAAAGAACGCGAGCGGGATCGGCGCGACGGACCAACTGCGGCGCAATCGACCCCGACGAACCCCGATCCCGCGGACGAACCTCGCGAAAAAGGGGCGGCCTCGTGAGCCTTTTCCTCGACGGGGCGAACGACGCCGCCCGGAGCTCGGCGCGATACGGCCGCGACGCGCTGACCACGATGAACCTCATCGAAGCGCGCCTCGTGTCGGACGCGCGCCTCTCCGATCGCACCGTCGTCCGGCCGCATCCTTTGCTCGTCACGGTGCGGAGCGACAGGCTCTTCGCGGTGCTCGCGCCCGGCTCGCTCTGGGACCGCGGCCGCGAGGTGCTCCGCCCCTTCGCGCACAAGCTCGCCTCGGGCGAGGCCATGCTCGTCCTCGTCGGCAGCCCCGCCGTGAGCGACGTGGCGGGCGCTTTGAACCGCGGCCTCGGCGCGCTCTGTAGCCCCGATCCGAGCGCCGACGAGCTCTACGTCGCCATCCACAACGTCTGCGAGCTGCTCGAGTCGAAGGCCCGCGCCGAGGCGCGCGGCAAATGGCTGAACCGCTATCGTTACGAGCTCGGCGAGCTCATCGAGATTGCCAAGGCCATCACCACCGAGCGCGAGCTCGACAAACTGCTCTCGCTCATCTTGGAGAAGAGCCGCTTCATCACGGGCGCCGACGCCGGGAGCATCTACGTCGTCGAAGGCGACGACCCGGATCCGCTGCGCCGCACCCTGCGCTTCAAGCTCTCGCAAAACGACTCCGTCCCCTTCGACGCGCGCGAGTTCACCCTGCCCGTGAGCCCCCGATCGATGTCGGGGTACGTCGCGCTCCACAAACGGCCGATCAACATCGCCGACGTCTACGACCTGCCCGCGGTATCGCCGTACGGCTTCGATCGATCGTTCGACGCGAAGATCGGCTATCGCACGAAGTCGATGCTGTGCATGCCGCTGCTCTCGCGCAAAGGCGAGGTCATCGGCGTCATCCAGCTCATCAACAAGAAACGAGCGGCCGACCGCAAGCTGCTTTCCGAGGAGGACGTCGAAGACCAGGTCGTCCCCTTCGACGCGCGCAGCGAAGAGCTCGTCGGCACGCTCGGATCGCAGGCCGGCATCGCGCTGGAAAACGCGGTGCTTTATACCGAGATCCACCACATGCTCGAAGGGTTCGTGCGCGCCAGCGTCGAGGCCATCGAGCAGCGGGATCCCACGACGAGTGGTCACTCGCGCCGCGTCGCGCTCCT
The DNA here is from genome assembly GCF_029946465.1 of Polyangium sorediatum. Classification (NCBI taxonomy): domain Bacteria; kingdom Pseudomonadati; phylum Myxococcota; order Polyangiales; family Polyangiaceae; genus Polyangium; species Polyangium sorediatum. Next base: position 2,833 of record NZ_JARZHI010000001.1, on the reverse strand, counting down.
CACGGTGGGGCTCGCGCGCGCGCTCGAGCGCGACAAGGCCGGGCCCTATCGCGGCGTCACATGGACGAAGGACGATCTGCGCGAGCTCGAGTACGCCTCGCTGCTACACGATTTCGGCAAGATCGGCGTCCGCGAGCAGGTGCTCGTGAAGGCGAAGAAGCTCTATCCCCACGAGCTCGCCATCATCCGCCATCGCATCGAGATCGCCTCGCGCTCGTACGAGGTGGAGATCCTCGAACGCAAGCTCCGGCTCGTGCAACGCGGCGCGCGCGCCGACGAGCTCGCCGCACTCGATCAGGAGTTATCGGCGCGCAAGGCCGAGCTCGAAGCCGCGTATACGGCCATCGTCGCCGCGAACGAACCCTCGGTCCTCAAAGGCGGCGATTTCGCGCGCATCGAGGCCATCGCGCGCGAGACGTTCACCGACTTCTCGGGCGACGTCGTGCCGCTCCTGCGCGCCGAAGAGGTCGCGTGTTTGTCGGTGGCGCGAGGATCACTCACGCCCGCGGAGATCGAAGAAATCCGCAACCACGTGGTCCACACCTACCAGTTCCTTTCGCAGATCCCCTGGGGCAAACAGTTCCGCCGCGTCGCCGTCATCGCCGGCTCGCATCACGAGCGCCTCAACGGCACGGGGTATCCGCACCGGCTGCGCGCCGAGGAAATCCCGCTGCAATCCAAGATGATGAGCGTCAGCGACATCTTCGACGCGCTCACCGCGAGCGACAGGCCCTACAAGAAGGCCGTGCCCGTCGACCGCGCGCTCGACATCCTCGGCTTCGAGGTCAAAGACCAGCACGTCGACGCCGACCTCGTGCGCGTCTTCATCGAAGCAAAGGTGTGGACCGTGCTCGAACAGCCCGGCGCGCCGCACTCGGCCCTCGCGGCGTCTTCGCGATAACGCGGGCCGTCGTCCCGAGGGGGACGCCTCGCGTCCCCCTCTCGCCCGGGCAAAGCCCGGACGATTCACCCCCCGAGGCGAGTTCGCTTTGCGATCTCGCAGAGCGCCGAACCGTTCGGCGCTCTAGTCCTTCTTCTTCAGCTCGATTTCGGCCTCGCGCACGACCGACGCGTCCCCGCTCGCCACGCGGATGCGCCCGATGATCTTGTCATCTTTGCGCTTGCCCTGGACGATGCCGAACATCGCTTCTTTCGAAACCGCGTCGTCCGGGAAGAACGTCGCGCGCACCTCGTCGCCCTCGACTTTGCCGCTCAGCGCCGCGACGCCGAGCGCGCCCGAGGTTTTTCCTTTCAGCTCCCCGTCCGGGCCGATGGTGATGGAGAGCGTCCCCGGACCCACCGCCGCCTTGCCGTCGTCCTTCGTGCGGACCTTGTCCTTCACTTTGGGCGGCATCTCCACCTCGCCCTTTTTTGCGTCGTAGCGGCCTTCCCACGTCCCCACGAGCCCAGGCGGCTCGGCGGGCGCGGCGGCCGAAGCGCTCGGGCTCGGCGCGGCGGCGCTCGGCGCGACCTCGGCGGTTTTTCCGGACGGAACGGCCGGCGCGGGGGCGATGGAGGAAGCAGGCGGCGATCCCCCCTCGTTCCCGCTTTTTTCACAAGCGACGAGGGAAAGGCAGGCGATCAAGGAGAGGGCCGTGGAAACGCAGTGTCGCATCGGGGATTCGGCGCCCGCGGAGGGGTGCGGGCGCCGAGGTGCTTCGCGCGTCTCCTGCCGCGCGTCAATCTCCGCGGCGCGACGAGAGGATGCGCAGGAGGGCGAGGAAGATGTTCAGGAAGTCCAAATAGAGCTGGATCGCGGCGCCCACCGCGTCGTCTTCCCCGGCCTGGAGCAGGCGCGACGTATCGTAGAGGACGTATGCGCCGAAGAGCAGCACGGACACGCTCGCGATGGCGAGGCCAAAGACCGCGCTGCCGAGGAAGATGTTCAGAAGCCCCGCGCCGATGACCACAAAGAGGCCCATCGTGAGCGCGCCGCCGAGGAACGAAAAGTCCTTCTTCGTGGTAAGCGCATACGCCGTGAGCCCGCCGAAACCACCCACGGAGAGCAAAAACGCGTCGCGAATGGGGGACGAAGAGAGCGTCTTGCCGATCCCCGCGGCGAGCGTCGCGTAGAAGAGCGACGGCGCGAGGACCACGCCGATCACGGTCGCCATACCAAAAAGCGCGACCACGTTGATGCCCTTCATGTGTCGCACCATCGAAGCGCCGAAGACGGCGCCGAGCATGACGAGCATGCCGATGATGTAGTGCTCCCCGAAGAACGCCACGAGCGGCGGCACGGCCACGCGTGAACCGCCGACGCTCACGAACGCCTGCGAAGCGGAAAGACCCCCGCGGAGGGCCAAAAGCGCGCCGGCGGCGGAAAACACGACGCTCGCCGTGAAGAGGCCGTAGACGCGTTTCAGGAAGGCCACGCGGCTCGCGCCACGGGTGAGGCCTTGCGCGCCCCACGGTTGCTCCCTGTAGTCCCACGAGTTCATGCTGTTCACTCCCTGGATGATGTGCGGGTGAAGAACCGGTCCGACGAAACGTAGTCATCCACCGCGATGTCGCAATGTTTCGTCCCGATGGCCGCTTCCACGGAGACCGTCCACCGGCCATTTCCAGCGAAGGGATCGACGTCGCGGGTCGATCCGCGTACGTTGTGGACATGGATTTCTTGAAGTCGAACGGGACCAGGTTTGCATTTCTCTTCTTCGTCGGCGCGGCCACCACCGCGCTGACAGCCGTCGGCTGCGGCGACGACGGCAAGGGCGGCAGCGGAGGCACCGGCGGCACCGGCGGTGACGGGGGCGCGGGCGCAGCCGGCGGAATGGGCGGCATGGGCGGCGCGGGCGGCGCGGGCGGCGACGGCGGCATGGGCGGCGCCGGC